>JBBQUQ010000052.1:0-25124 GCA_038212325.1 Bacteroidales bacterium | reverse complement strand
TTGGTCTTGACGAAGACAAGATCAAGAAGTATGTTATTTATCAAGAAAAACAAGAACGATTAGCAGAACAACAGAGTTTCGAGTTTGGCCCCTTATAGGGGCTTTTCAAGTCCACCTTCTTAGAAGGTGGATTCTTTAATTATTAATGCGAATCAAGCAGGTTTTTTTCTATAAGTTCTAATTTCAACCCTTGATTCACATTATTAATTACGTAAGGAAGTTAAAAAAAAAAGACCTGTCATAAAAAAGATTTCTATTTTTGAATACCAAAGCATCTCCCTATGTCCGGATCACAAAATGTCCTCGACCCGAAGAAATATTATTTCATCGATACCTCGTTCAACCTGCTGATGAAGCGCCGGATCTACCAGATCCTGCTGATATCAAGCACATACGATTCCTTCATGCTCGAAGAAGATGGCCGCATCGATGAAACGATTTTTTTAGAGTATGTTTCGCTCAACCTGAGGTATCCGCCACAATTCATCAAAGTGACCTCCGAAGAAGAGGCCTTTGACGTGCTGGAAGATAAAAGCATCGAACTGGTAATTTCGATGCTTAACATTGAAAAGACAGACACGTTCGATATTGCCATGCGGATCAAAAAGCAATATCCGAAAATTCCCATCGTGGTGCTGACTCCGTTCTCACGGGAGGTGAACCTGAAGCTGGCCGAAAAGGACCTGAGTGCCATCGACTATGTTTTCAGCTGGCTGGGCAACGCCGGCATTCTGCTGGCCATCATCAAACTGATCGAAGACAAGATGAACATCGATCATGATGTGCAGCAGGGAGTTCAGGCTATTTTACTTGTGGAAGATTCCATCAGGTTTTACTCGTCATATCTTCCAAATATATACAAGATATTGCTGAAGCAGTCAAAAACCTTTATGGCCGAAGGGCTGAATGAACACAACAAGATGCTCCGGATGCGCGGGCGCACAAAGATACTCCTCGCCACCAACTACGAAGAGGCCGTAACCAAATGGGAAAAGTACAAAGGAAACCTGCTGGGAATCATCACCGACATCTCGTTCATGCGGGCAGGGAAGACTGACAAAACTGCCGGGATAAAATTTGTGGAAAAGGTGCGCGCCGAAGATGAATACATGCCTGTCTTGTTTCAGTCGACCGACGTTGAGTACGAAACGCTTGCTCATGAGATGAAGGTCGGTTTCCTGAATAAAAATTCGAAAACGCTTTCCATTGAACTGAGAAACTACATCACCGAATATTTTTCCTTCGGCGATTTCATCTTCATCGATCCCAGGAACGGCCGTGAGATCACCAGGGCAGTTGATCTGAAGTCGCTCCAGGATAAGATCTTCGAGATTCCCGATGATTCGTTGCTTTACCACATGCAGCGTAACCATTTTTCGAAGTGGCTGAATGCCCGCGCCCTCTTCCCGATCGCCGAAATGTTCAGGGAAGTGTCGGTCAATGCATTTGAAAATGACATGGACGAAGCCAAGAGGTATCTTTTCGATGCCATCACTGCGTTCCGCATCAATAAAGCCAAGGGAGTGATCGCCGATTTCGACCGTGACCGCTACGACGAATATCTTCAATTTGCCAGGATAGGTGAGGGCTCCATCGGCGGAAAAGCCCGCGGGCTGGCCTTTCTCGATTCCCTGATCAAGCGCAACCGCCTCACCGATCATTATGAGAATGTGGTGATTACCATCCCCCGCACAGTCGTTCTGGGAACCGATATATTTGATGAATTCATGGAGGAGAACAACCTTTATGAAATCGCCCTGTCCGATCGCAGCGACAAGGAGATTCTGACCCGGTTCGTCAAATCGCGATTACCCTTCAGGATCCATGAGGATCTGTATCGTTTCATCTCCTGCATCAACAACCCGATCGCCATCAGGTCGTCAAGCCTGCTTGAAGATTCACATTACCAGCCATTTGCGGGGATATATTCCACCTACATGATCCCGAACATCAAGTTCAACGAACGAATGATGATCGACAAACTGAGCGAAGCCATTAAAAGCGTATACGCTTCTGCCTATTTCAAAGACAGCAAGTCATACATGGCTGCCACGCTCAATATGATCGATGAGGAAAAGATGGGAATTGTATTGCAGGAGGTGACAGGACGTCAGTACGGGAACCGCTTTTACCCCGTCATCTCAGGCGTGGCCCGATCGATCAACTTTTACCCGATCGCTCCTGAGAAGCCTGAAGACGGCATCGCCAACATCGCCTTTGGATTGGGCAAGTACATTGTTGATGGTGGCAACGGCATTCGGTTTTCGCCGAAATACCCAAAAAAAATATTGCAGCTTTCGACCCCTGAACTGGCGCTGAGCGAGACCCAGAAATTCTTTTTCGCCCTCGACCTCCGACCGGAAAGTTTCACCCCCGATATCGACGAAACGGTGAACCTGATGAAACTTCGGATCAAAGACGCCGAGGGCGACCCTGCGATGAAGCTTGTTGCATCCACCTTCGATTACGAAAGCCATCAGCTCAAGGATGGCATTTTGTCGGATGGCAAGCGGATCATTACCTTCTCCCAATTGCTCAATCATGATACTTTTCCGCTGGCCGACATTCTGCGACAGGTGCTTGAGATAGGGCAGCGGGAGATGAACAAGCCGGTCGAGATCGAATTTGCGGTTAACCTCGACATGCCCAAAGGACAGCCGAAGGTGTTCAGCCTTTTGCAGATCCGCCCCATTGCAGGCCGTGATGAGAGCATCAATCTCAAACCGGAAGATATCGGCAAGGATGAAACCCTCCTGATCTCCAACACTGCCCTCGGAAACGGCATCATTAAAGGGATACATGACTTTGTGTATGTGAAACCTGATGTGTTCGATGCATCTAAAAGCATGGAAATCGCACTGAGACTAGACAAACTGAATGAAACATTCATCAACGAAAAGAAAAACTATGTGCTTGTGGGCCCCGGAAGGTGGGGTTCCAGCGACCCATGGCTCGGCATACCGGTAAAATGGCCACAGATAAGCGCCGCGCGGGTGATTGTAGAATCGGGGCTTGACAACTACCGCATCGATCCCAGCCAGGGAACCCATTTCTTCCAGAACCTCACCTCGTTCCGCGTGGGCTACTTTACCATCAACCCTTTCATCCATGATGGTTTTTACAACCTCGAATTCCTGGGAAGCCAGCCAGCCTTCCATGAAGATGAATACATCCGGCATGTGCGCTTTGACACTCCGATCAGGATTGAGATCGATGGGAAGAAGAATTTTGGGGTGGTGTACAAGCCTTAAATGGTGAAATGGTGAAATGGTGAAATAATGAAATGGTGAAATGGTGAAAAAGAAAGAACATCCCAGGGAGAAGGCACGGCTGCATGCGCGAAACAAGCATCGTGAGCGCTATGATTTCAAAAAACTCATTGAAAGCTGCCCGGAGCTGGCTCCATATGTAAAACTGAATATTTACGACGATGAATCAATTGATTTTGCTGATCCTGCAGCAGTAAAAATGCTCAATAAAGCCCTGCTTGAACACTTTTATGACCTTCGCAACTGGGATATTCCTCCGGATTATTTAATTCCGCCAATACCGGGAAGGGCCGATTATATTCATCATATTGCTGACCTTCTGTGCAGTAAGAATTTTGGAAAAATTCCGACTGGTCCGAAAATCAAATGCCTCGACATCGGCGTGGGTGCCAATTGCGTTTACCCGATCATCGGGAACAAGGAATATGGCTGGTCATTCATTGGCACCGATATCGATCCGGTATCTATCGAATCTGCAAGCAAAATTATTGAGTCAAACCCGCGACTAAAGGAGCACATCGAACTGAGACTGCAGCCTCAGCCGAATGACATTTTTTTCGGCGTTGTTTACAAGGAAGAATTCATTGATCTGTCAATTTGCAATCCCCCGTTTCACGCCTCTCCGGCAGATGCCCGGGCAGGGACGCTTCGGAAATTGAGCAACTTGAATCAGGAAAGGATTACCGGAGCCATCCTCAACTTCGGGGGTCAGCATGGTGAATTGTGGTGCAAAGGCGGAGAGTTAAGATTCGTAAGGGATATGATCCGCCAGAGTAAGTTTTTCTCCGGTTCCTGTTTCTGGTTCTCCACCTTGATTTCCAAACAGTCCCACCTGGAGGCTGTACATGGTGCGCTCAAAGAAGCGGGAGTTTCCGAGGTGAAAACCATCCCCATGGGGCAGGGAAACAAGGCAGTTCGTATTGTTGCCTGGACATTCCTCCAAAGTGACCAACAGAAAGCCTGGATCGAAACCAGGTGGAAGGATTAGCCGGGATTGCGTAATTATACCTGGTGCCTTGATGGACTTCGCTTTCAACCTCTTCAACATCGGTGCTGTCAATTCACTGATCGCCTACCTGACGTGCAGAACTGAACGTGCATAGAAAAGTTATTAACAATCCTGCCACCTTTTCTTCTTTTCCCGATTAAGCCTAAAAACCACAAATGAAAACATCGTTGCTGGAACCGGGAAAGTACTACCATGTTTACAACCGGGCAAAAAACGGCGAACCGCTGTTCGACGATGAAGAGGCCTACCGCTTCTTCCTGAAACTCTACCAGGCGCATATTTGTCCGATCGCGGAAACGTATGCATATTGCCTGCTGAGCGACCACCTGCACTTTTTGATCCGCATCCGCGACAATGCAGGCGGGAGCCTTTACAAACCCTTTGCCTTGTTGTACAACAGCTATGCCAAGGGATATAACAAACACAATGACAAACAAGGTAAGTTGTTCAAATTCAAATTCAAGCGAAAAGAGATCAGGTCCACCAGCTATTTCCTGGAGATGATCAGGTACGTCAACCAGAACCCATGGAAGCACGGAGTCACCGAGCATCCGGCGAATTACCGGTTTTCCTCCTTCAGGGCAACCATGACAACCGGCGCGACCATGGTGGCAAAGGAGCAGGTTCAGGGATATTTCGGGTCGCATGAAAATCTTGCCAGCAACCTGCTCACACTGGTCGATGAAAAGGCAATAAGACCATTATTATTAGAGGAGTAAAATTTAACATTTTGAGGTTGGATTGGTGTGTATTGGGGTTTGTAAAACGGGAGGGGTTGCAGAACCCCTTCCCGTTTTTTAACAGGTTTGTTGTTTGCCAAACATTATTTGCACATCGCATTGGCATTAATGTTATACCTTTAACAAAAATCCAGACCATGAGGCTTGCTGTGTGGGGCCCGACCCTGATCATACTATGGCTGTGGGTTTTCTCCGGCACGGTAAGATCCCAGGAAGTGATTTCCATATCGGGCATTGTATTCGACTCGGCTACAGGGAAAACGCTGCCATATGCCCAGATCTCCATCCGGAATAGTACTACCGGCACAGTTACAAATGATGATGGTCAGTTCAGGCTCGACATTCCCGACGGCTTTGCAGGGGATACACTCCTTGTGGCCTACATGGGTTATGAAACGCTGAAACGACCGGTCGCCGCACTGTCCGGAAAAATCCATAGGATGTCCTTAACCCTTGGCGCACTGCAGCTTGCAGAAGTCGAGATCATTGCGCTCGCCCCGGAAGAGGTTATCAGGCGGGTAGTTGCAAACATTCCGAAAAACTATGGCAAAGATTCGCTGATCCTTACCGCCTTTATCCGTTCGCAGAAATTTGTTGGCGGGAGGCTCGCAGAATATACGGAGGCCATCGTTGAGGATATGAAAACCGGGTACAATTTGTATAGCCAAGAAGACGGGAAGAAGCGGAGCCGGGAATCAAATATCCCGCAGTTGATCAGGGGACGGGTGATTTCCGATACCGGCCTGGTTAATGCAATTGGCGACATCGGGAAAAGTGCCGGTTGCCTGGGATGCAATTTCATCCATGATTTCGTGGAATTCTATCGCAACACGGTGCTGGATGAGAAGCTGTTCGCTGATTATTCATTCAGGATGGAGGAACTGATCAAGCCCGGAGGCGGCAAGTATTACCACATCTGGTTCGACCAGAAAAAGGGGGTGAAAGAGACCCTCTGGAAAGGGGAGCTTTTCATCGATGGTACCGATTTTGCACTGCTAAAGATAACTCAGCGGCCAAGTTACCAGGCATTTGATCATTTCGAAAAAAAGAAATACAGGCGTCTGTATACCATCAACAATGTACCAGGATGGTACCAGGAGATGCCGATCATGGAGTGGACGGTTACCTATTCGCCCAGGAATGGAACTTATTACCTCAACACGATCCGCATCGAAAACTGGTTGACATTTAAAAATCCCACCTCCGGGAGAATGGTGAAATTCGCCCACAAGAATGAAGTTGTAATAACCGACGCCACCCGCAACCCGGAGAAACTTCAAAACTTCAACGGGGATAAATCAATTGGCGTAAACCAGCGCTGGGACCAGATCGTAGGCAGAGGGGATGAAAATTTCTGGGCGGGATACAACTACCTTCCGATCGAGGCGAAGTTGCAGGAGAGCCTCAAAAAGCTGGTGAATTTCTGAGCAGTTAAGTATTCGTGTTGCATACTATGAGCGTTGCCTGCATTGCCTGCATTGCTTGCATTGCCTCCATTTAGAGGTCAAGGTTATATTGAATCACCATCTCCATGCTGTTCAGCTCCAATGCAACGAGGTTGCCGAATCCATCCTTCCCCGAAAGGTAAGGACCGTTGTCGAGGTCGATAAATTTGTACACCTTGTTCCTGATTGACTGTGTGATAAGCTCCATGTTTACAGGTACATGTCCGTGAATGATGCGGCGGCCCCCGATTTTTTCAGGTTTGATTTCATATTCGCGAAGCCAAAGCATCGAATTAAGGTCTTCGTAAGGGTCCTCGTTCTTGAAATTCAACCCGGCATGCACAAGTACAAAGAGGTCGAGTTCATAGTAGTGGGGAAGCGTCCGCATCCATTCAATGTAATCAGCAGGCACATCGCGGATATGCTGCACCCCGAAACTGGTTAGGGTTGATTTGCCACCGATTTCGAGCCAGGCTTTGTGCTTTTTATTGCCAAAATTAGACCACCACGCATTTTTCGATTTCATTTCGGCATCGTACAGTTCAACCATGAAATCCTCATGGTTGCCTTTGAGGGCTAAAACATTGTAGCCGCCCCGTTGCATCGTCCGGATAAAATCGATCACCCCTTTTGAGTCGGGACCGCGGTCGACGTAATCACCTAAAAAATAGATCTCATCCGTTCGCATCGGCCTGATCAGATCGTTGACCAGTTCAGTAACGGTTTTAACACAACCATGTATGTCGGGGATCACCCAGCGCTTTATCATTTCTTCTTTCCCTGGTTGGCCACTTCGTCCAGCAGCTTTTTGATGACGTCCGGATCACCCAGGAAATAGTCCTTCTGCAGGTTCATTTGATCATCGAATTCGAATACATATGGAATCCCTGTCGGCAGGTTGATGCCGACGATATCCTGGTCGGAGATATTTTTTAAGTATTTCAGGATACCACGCAGGCTATTGCCATGTGCGGCAACAACGATCTGCTTGTGTTTCGCGAGCGCCGGCTCCATCTCTTCCTTCCAATAGGGAACGATGCGTTCAACGGTGTCTTTCAGGGCTTCTGTGCCCGGAATGTCTTTCGGGTCAATATCCAGGTAACGGTGGTCAAAACGCGGATGCCTCGGGTCGTCCAACCCAAGGGCCGGCGGACGCACATCATAACTCCTGCGCCAGATCAGCACCTGCTCGTCACCATATTTTTCAGCCGTCTCCGACTTGTTCAGCCCCTGAAGCACACCATAATGCTTTTCATTGAGGCGCCACGATTTTTCCACCGGGATCCATTGCAGGTCCATCTGCTCAAGAACCAGCCACAGGGTGCGCAGGGCGCGGGTAAGGTAACTTGTGTAGGCTACTTTGAATTCAAATCCCTCTTTTTTCAAGACCTTTCCTGCCTCGATGGCCTCTCCGATGCCGCGTTCCGATAATTCAACATCCGTCCATCCGGTAAACCGGTTTTCTTTGTTCCATGTGCTTTCACCATGGCGTATCAATACGAGTTTGTTCATGCCTGAAGGTTTTACAATGCCCGGCAAAAATACAAAAATGTCTCTATTTTTCCTACCTTTGCCGCGCTTCAAAGCCATGCTCCATGAACAGCTACAAAAAAATTAACAACATCCTTGGCTGGATGGTGTTTGTCATTGCATCTGTGGTATATATCCTTACCTGTGAACCCACGATGAGCTTCTGGGATTGCGGTGAATACATTGCCACCGCATTCAAACTTGAGGTGGGCCACCCGCCGGGAGCTCCCCTGTTCCAGCTGATCGGAAGATTTTTTGCACTTTTTGCATTCGGCGACGTGACCCTGGTGGCCAGGATGGTCAATACCATGTCGGCGTTATCGAGCGGCTTTACGATCCTGTTCCTTTTCTGGACCATCACCATGATCGGAAAGAAAATAGTGTTGAAATCGGGAGAGATCACAGCAGTTAAAACAAGGGTCATCATGCTGGCCGGCCTTGTGGGGTCGCTGGTATATACCTTCACCGACTCCTTCTGGTTTTCGGCCGTTGAAGGGGAGGTGTATGCCATGTCATCCTTTTTTACCGCGATCGTCGTATGGGCAATTTTCAAATGGGAAGAACATGCAGATGAAAAGCACGCCTACCGCTGGCTCATCCTCATTGCTTACCTGATGGGCCTTTCCATCGGCGTTCACCTGCTCAACCTGCTGGCGATTCCTGCCATCACTTTTGTCTATTATTTTAAAAAACACAAAAACCCCGGATGGAAGGGGATGGCTGTCACCTCGGTTCTCTCGATCCTGATCCTGGCTGTCGTGATGTACCTTATCATCCCCTGGATCATCAAACTTGCCGGCCTGTTTGAGCTTTTTTTCATCAATTCTGTGGGCCTTCCGTTCAATTCGGGGACGATCATCTATTTCGTGCTGCTCATCAGCGGGATCATCTGGGGGCTTTACTACACCAGGAAAATCGGGAAACCGATGTGGAATGCGATCATCCTTGGCATCACATTCATCGTGGTCGGTTACTCTTCGTTCCTTCTCCTGGTGATTCGCAGCAATGCCGATACCCCCATCGATGAGAACAATCCTGAGAATGCCATGTACCTGCTGGCCTACCTGAATCGTGAACAATACGGCGACTGGCCATTGGTAAAAGGGCAGTACTACAATGCCCCGGTGATCGACCGTACTGATGGCAACCCCGTTTATGCCAAAGATGTGAAGTCGGGCAAATATGTAGTAACTGATAAGCGTGAAAGGGTGGTGCCGGTATTCGACCCACGGTTCACGACTGTTTTTCCGCGCATGTGGGATCAGTCTGAACCGCGCTTTGAAGATGAATATATCCGCTGGGGTCATGTCAAAGGAGTTCCGGTCGAACTGCAGTATGGGGATAAAAGCGAAACGCGCAACGTTCCCAGGTTCTCTGAAAACCTTGCATTTTTCTGGAACTACCAGCTGGTTCACATGTACTACCGTTATTTTATGTGGAATTTTGCCGGCAAGCAGAATGACATCCAGGGTGTGGGCAATAAACTTGACGGAAACTGGAAAAGTGGGATCAAAGCGATTGACAAAATGCGCCTTGGCCCCCAGGATATTCCTGAGAGTCGGAAAAGCAAGGGGGACAACAGTTTCTATTTTCTACCGCTCCTGCTGGGGCTGATCGGTGTTTACTTTACCCTGAAAAATGACAAGCAGAGCGCCTGGGTGGTTTTCCTCCTCTTCGTGATGACCGGGATCTCCATCGTACTCTATCTCAATTCACATTCGCCACAACCCCGCGAACGGGATTATTCATTTGCCGGGTCGTTTTATGCCTTTGCCATCTGGATTGGCTTGGGTATCATGCAGGTAGAACGATGGTTTCGTGGTTTTACAGGAAAGAACCTTGCCGTCATGCTTTCAGCCCTCTTGGGCGTCGGCGTCGTGTCGCTGATGGCTCAGCAGGGATGGGATGATCACGACCGGTCGGGCCGCTATACCGCACTTGCCATTGCAGAGAACTACCTTAATTCATGCGCTCCGAATGCGATCCTGTTCGCCAACGGGGATAACGACACCTTCCCGCTGTGGTATGCCCAGGAGGTGGAAGGAATCCGCACTGATGTGCGGGTGGTGAATCTCAGCCTCCTGAACACCGAATGGTACATCGACCAGATGAAGCGCAAAGCCTATGACTCTGACCCGGTTCCATTTTCACTTACCAAAGATAAATACCGCCAGGGAAATCACGATGTTACATACCTGATTGAAGACGAAGGACTTAAAGATACCTATGTGGATGTGAAGGCATTGTTTGGCATTCTCGCACAGGATGACAGCAAGCTGAAGATGAATACCTCACAGATAGGCATGATCGATTATTTCCCGACAAAAAAATTCATGGTCACCTACGATTCTGCTTCGCTTATGAAAACCGGCAGCATTCCTTACGACATGGCTGGCCATCTCGACACCATCCGGTGGGAGATCAAAGTCCAGGGTATCGAAAAAGCCAGCCTGATGATCATGGACCTGCTTGCAACCAACGACTGGAAACGCCCGGTCTATTTTGTCATGACCACCGGCGCCGATACCTACATCGGGCTCGAAAAGTATTTCCACCTCGAAGGCCTCGCTTACAGGCTGCTGCCGGTGAAGGCAAATCCCCTCGAAGGGCAGATCGGGCAGGTTAACACCCGTGTGATGTATGAGAACCTGATGAACCGCTTTAAATGGGGGAATATGAACAAGCCGGGGGTTTACATTGATGAAACCAACGCCAGGATGGTGATGAACATGCGCAGCCTTTATGGGAGGCTGGCCGATGCATTGATCAGGGAAGGGAAGGCTGATTCTGCAAAAAAGGTTCTCGACCGCTGCTTCGAAATGATGCCCGAAACTATTGTCCCATACGATTTCTTTACCGTTCCGCTCATCAGTTCCCTATATAAAACCGGGGAAACTGACAAAGCAAATGCAATTGCCGAAACCCTGAATAAAACTGTTACGGAAGATCTCGTTTATTATTTTTCATTCCCCGATGCCGACCTCAGGCCTATGGACATGACCATCCAGGAAGCTGTTTTTACCATGCAACGGCTCAGTGAGGTTGTTAAGGCTGCAGGGCAGGAAAAGCTCACGGAACAAACAGCAGCAACCCTGAAGAAATACTATGATCTTTATGTTGAGAAGGTGTATCAACCCTGAAAATGATTAAATCTGTCAGACCGCCCTTCTTTTTCAGGTGGTTCAGCCCGGAACACCTCATTTGTGACCTGCCTGCTGCCGGCAAGGTCATCTACCTCACATTCGACGATGGGCCTGTGCCGGAGGCGACGCCCGAGGTGGTTGAAATCCTGCAAAAATACCAGGCCAGGGCTACCTTTTTCATGGTTGGCGACAACGTGCGCAAATATCCCGATGTTTTCAACCTTGTCAGGAATAATGGGCACGGTGTCGGGAATCACACCTTTCACCACCTCAACGGATGGAGAACTTCGCCTGGCGCCTACTTCCACGATGTTCAACGTTGCAGCGAATATTTCAGCACCTCCTTATTCAGGCCGCCCTATGGCCGGTTTACCCCGTCGCAGTACTTTCTCCTACGCAAAGAATTCCGCTTCATCCTCTGGTCGGTCCTTACGTATGATTTTGACAGGCGCACCACTCCTGAACAATGCCTGAACAATGCCATCGAACATACCCGTGAAGGATCTGTTGTCGTTTTTCACGACAGTGTAAAATCAATGAACAACGTCAAGTATGCACTGCCTCAGTTTATTGAACATTTCACCAGGCTGGGTTACCGGTTTGAGCCATTGGGACGCGTAACAAATGACGCGTGACCAAAAAGCCGGGATTCCTGTGGGAAGGGGTCCCGGCTTTGCTTTTTAATCGGCGGAAAGGTAAAATTACTTAGATAATCCGGATGGTTTTGCTACGGTATCCGTGTGAGATTCCGCATGAAGATCAGGCATTTCAGCGCTTGAAACGCCGCTGTGCAATATGGCAACCATTTTATTTGCCTGCAGGAACTTTTTACTACCCCGGCTGTTGCGATGGGGCCATTCCTACAGTGCTCCTTCATCCGCAAAACTATAATAACTGTCCTCCCCGATGATCACGTGGTCGAGCACCGTCACCTCGAGCATGGCGCCTGCTTCATGCAGCTTTTTCGTGATCCTGCAATCGGCTTCGCTGGGGGTTACCACGCCCGATGGATGGTTGTGCCCCAGGATGATCGACGATGCATGGTAATCGAGGCTGATCTTGAATATCTTCTTCGGATCCACCACAGTGCCTGATACCCCGCCTTCACTGATATTGCATTTCCTGATCACCTTGTTGGCCCTGTTGAGCAGGATGATCCAAAACTCCTCATATGGCCGGTCGCCCATCGTGCTGCGGAATATCTCGTAGGCATCGCGGCTGGTTTTAATCTTGTCGCGTACAAGCACTTCTGATTCATTCCTGCGACGGCCCAGTTCCATGGCTGCAAGTATAGTAACAGCCCGGGCCTGGCCAATGCCCTTTACTTTTGTCAGGTCGCTGATACTCAGTTTTGACAGCTCGCCAAGATTGTCATGGGCGAGTTTCAGGATGTTTTTTGCAAGATCAACAGCCGATTCCTGGCGGGTTCCCGACCCGATGAGAATGGCCAGGAGTTCGGCATCACTCATGCTGTGCCGTCCTTTGAGCGCCAGTTTTTCGCGGGGGCGGTCATCCTCCGCCCAATTTCTGATCGTTGGATGAATCGTATAATTCTCCATAGCCTTTTCTGCTTAATCGGGTTTGATGGCAAAAGGTAACACGAAAAGCAAAAAAAAATGATTATTTTAAAAAACGGATCAGGGCAATTTCGCAGGCAATAAACAGGAGGGCTAGAATGATGAAAAATTTCCAAAGCTGGGTGCCCTGCTTTATCTGGTGGATCTCACGGGCGAGTGAGGACTTTTTCCCTTTCAGGATGCGGATATCCTTACCGGGCAGCCGGTTGATCTGCTGCTCCAGTTCTGCGGTGCTGAAACAACTTAAGTCAGACTCCTTGCGGTTGAAATTAAAAGCAAGCCCGGCCGTTGGGTTAACTCCCCGGTGTACCGAATAAAAGCCGGCATCCTTGATCTGGTCATGGGTGATGAGGGATATGTTTGTGCCAAATTTCCTGATCTCAGGAATGACTTCGTATCCCGATTCAAGCTTTTTAAGTTTGTATAAGTTGGTCTCTGAAACTGAATCGGCCGGTATTTCAATGGTGGCGTTTTCACCGGTTATGTAGTAAAGGGGGCGGGAGGGGTTGCTGAGCAGTGCGATTTTGTACAAGCTTGGAACGAAAATCATATGTTTAGGAAACATGGTCCAGGTTTCGTCGGCCGGGGCAGCAAACAGGTAAACTTTCCCCTTGTCAACCGGTGCCGAGAGAAGGAATGGCTGGTTGTTCTGAAGCTTTAGCAGGATCTCTGAGTTGCTCCGGTTACCCTGGGGAAGAATGTAATGTTTTTGAACCATCGGAAGATCGATGTTCTCGGGAAGAACAATTTTTCCGCTTCCGTTTTTTTCAAACACATCATTGTAGATCGCGCTCTCCACGTTGATTCCGGCGATTCGCTGACGAACCGTATCGATCATGCCATATGCCGGCATGCCGAAAAGCGCAAGCAATGAATTGTATGTATCTGCTTTGCCTTTCGCCGGCGGAAAGATAACCAGGCTTCCACCCGCCCGCACATACCGGTTTAATTCCTGCGCCAGCCCTGAGGAAATGTCATCGGGACCATTCAAAATCAGGAGCGCATTGGCAAACAGGTTGCCATAATCTAGCTGTTTGACCTGGCTATTGGTAAAACGGATCGTTGAATCATTGTCGAACAAGGCATCGAGATAACTGTTTCCCTCCTTCTCATTGATGCACAGCACGGGGATAGTCGGTAAAACGGGATATGAAAAATAGAATTTATCGTCATAAACAATCGGATAATCAACAAGTTCAACAACTCCGTATTGAATGCCTGAGGAATTTTCGGTAAATGGCATTGTAACCTCGGTGGATGAATTTGGATCGACCGAAAAACTTGAAAGCGCCTTTTGAACCGAATTGATGGTCAGTTTTACCGGAATTTTCTCAAGCGATTCACCGGATGAGTTGTGTATCCGGATACGGAGGCTGACCGGCTGGCCAGGCTGATGCACCGGTGACAGGAAAAAAACGGTATCAATGTAAAGGTTGTTCCTCTTTTCTGCAACCATTGGCACCATGAACCAGCTGGTGTTTGTGTCGGGATCTGCCTGCAGGAGTGAGGCCGTATTTTTTTGAAAATCAGAAAGAATATACGCATCCTTGTTCATCCGCATGGCCTCGCCAAGCAGGTCGTTTTGCCGGGTGATTACCTCCGACAGAGATTTAGTCGCCGCAGAAACCTGCACCTCCTCAATCAGTTTCCGGAATTCTTCCTGGCTCACCAGCCGCTGGTGTCTGCCTTCAAAATCGTTGGTGACAAGCTGAAACAGGTCTGACTGGGCATATGCTGAGGTTATTTCCAATGCTTTGGCCTTGGCGACATCCATGAGTTTTCCTTCAGTTGCCACAGCTTCCATGGAAAAGGAGTTATCGATGTATATACTGATGGCCCGCTGACTGGTGCTCTTTTTCTGCTGTTTTGTTGCCGGCAGGTATGGTTGGGCAAAAGCGAAAACGAGCGATGTGATAGCCAGCAGGCGTGCCAGAAGGATGAGCAACTGCCTGAGTTGCGACTGTTTTTTAGTTTCCTGCTGAATCTCCTGCAGGAAATGAACATTGGTAAAATAGACCTTCTTGTATCTGCGGAAATTGAAAAGGTGAATCAGAATCGGGATTGCCAGTGCAGCTAAGGCAATCAGAAAAAATGGGCTGACAAATTGCATGGCCAAAGATAAAAAAAATCCCGGCAGGATTGCCGGGATTTTTTTTATAGGGCAGGGACGCATCGCAATGCATTCCTGTCGGGATTGATCATGGTTTAAATCACCCCCTGGTCCAGCATTGCGCTGGCAACCTTCAGGAATCCGGCAACATTTGCACCTTTCACATAGTTCACATAGCCTTCCCTGTCTTTGCCATATTTCACGCAGGCGTCATGAATGCTGCACATGATGTGGTGCAGGCGTTCATCAACCTCTTTGCTTGGCCAACTGAGTTTCATCGCATTCTGCGACATTTCCAAACCTGAGGTAGCCACCCCACCGGCGTTCACCGCTTTGCCGGGTGCAAAGAGGATTTTGTTTTCAAGGAACTGTTCGATGGCTTCCGGAGTGCTGGGCATGTTTGCACCTTCAGCGACACACATCACCCCGTTTTTTATCAGGTTCAATGCATCATCCTTGCCGAGTTCGTTCTGGGTGGCACAGGGGAGTGCAATGTCGCACTTCACTTCCCATGGGCGTTTTCCCTGGTGGAACTGGGCATTCGGAAATTCATATGAGTATGGTTTAACGATATCCTGGTTTGAGGCTCTCAGTTCGAGCAGAAATTCAATCTTCTCCCCTGAAATTCCGTCCGGATCATAAATGTATCCGTCGGGACCCGAAATGGTAACCACTTTTGCCCCTAATTCGGTTGCCTTGATGGCTGCGCCCCACGCTACATTTCCAAATCCGGAGATGGCTACGACTTTGCCATTAAAGGTCTCACCTTTGGTTGCAAGCATCTCCTTTGCGAAGTACACAGCGCCGAATCCTGTTGCTTCCGGGCGGACGAGGCTGCCGCCCCAGTTGAGTCCTTTGCCCGTAAGCACACCCGAATTTTCACGTGCAAGTTTACGGTACATCCCATACATGAATCCTATTTCACGACCACCTACGCCAATATCGCCGGCAGGAACATCGGTTTCCGGTCCGATCAGTTTCCAGAGCTCAAGCATGAATGACTGGCAGAAACGCATGATCTCGGCGTTTGATTTTCCCTTTGGATCGAAATCAGAGCCACCCTTGGCACCACCCATCGGGAGTGTGGTCAGGCTGTTCTTGAAAATCTGTTCGAATCCGAGGAATTTCAGTATGCTGAGGTTTACACTCGGGTGGAAGCGCAACCCGCCTTTGTAAGGACCGATCGCATTGTTAAACTGAACCCGGTATCCCAGGTTTACCTGTACTTTACCGCTGTCGTCAACCCAGCAAACCTTGAAGGTTAAAATCCGATCGGGTTCGACGATCCGATCAATGATATTCGCCGATTCGAAGTGAGGGTTCTCATTGTAAACCTCTTCGATTGATTCCAGTACTTCTCTTACAGCCTGAAGGTACTCATTTTCGCCCGGATGCTTTTTCTCCAGGTCGTTCATGATTTTCTCTAAATTCATTTTGATTCAGTTTTAATGATTAATGACCAGTATATCATTCAGTTAAAATATTCAAATTGTGAATTTATTAACAATTGCAAAATTACGCAGTTCTGACCGACTGACCAAACAAAACCACATATTTATTTTTGGAAATCACCTCTTGATTTTGCTTACAAGTTTTCCATGCTCATAATGATTGATCACCTCCGGAGAACCATCCGGCTTGTAAAAAAGCTCGTCGCCATCTTTTTCATTCTTAGTATAATGCGTAACCTGTTTCGTTCTTCCATTCTCGTAGAATGCCTTTTGAACACCGGTTCCTCCTATAAAATCACCTTGCCCGATAATGATATTCGACATGTCGTAATACAGCCAGATTCCATCATGATCGCCATTCACATAATTCCCTTCCACCTGCAAAGCTTTATTGGAATAATATTCAGCATACCGGCCATGTAAAATGCCATTAAGGTAGTGGCTTTCCGATGTGAGGTTTCCTTCGGCATTCCATGCTCTGACCGGTCCGTTGAGCACGCCATGGGCGAAATGCTGTTCAACCTGGATTCCGCCGGACTGGTAATAGCTGCGAAGTGCGCCCTCGAGCTTATTATCCTTATAGGTGCATTGTGTCTGTAGGTTGCCGTTTTCGTACCAGTATTCGGCCAGGCCTTCATACTTTTCTCCATCAATGCCGACTTCCGATTTTTTATTCCCGTTCGGCCAGTAATCCGTTTTAGTCCGTGAGCATGCAGCAAGGAGCATGACGGATAAAGCAATCACCAAAAGACGGCGAATCATCGCTGGGGCTGGTTGAAAATGTCGATGGTGCCTTCAATGCCGTTGATCATCATCTGAACGGCGATGACGGCTAAAATCAGGCCCATGATCCGTGAAACGACCTTGAGCATGCTGGGGTTGATTTTATTGGCAATAAGGCGGGAGGAGACAAAAAGCAGGTAGGTGACCATGCACATGATTCCGAATATGGCGATTACAAGCGCCACATTTGTAATTGATTTTTCAACCCCAACGAAGTTCATGGCAGTAGAGATTGTTCCCGGACCAGCCAGCAACGGGATACCAAGTGGCGTAATGGCCATGTCGTGTGCAATCTGCATCATCTGCTCCTTTTCATCTGGTGATTGCGAATGAATCGGATTTTCCTTGGCATTGAGCATCTGGAACCCAATGATGAACACGATGATTCCGCCTGCGATCTGGAATGCCGGAACGGTTATTCCGAATATCCGGAAAATGATATGTCCGAAAATGCAAAAGATTGTAATGATCACGAAAGCAGTCACAGTTGCCCTAAGGGCCACTTTGTTTTGGGTCTTCTTGTCAAAATCCTGCACCATGCCAAGGAAAACCGGTATGTTGCCGATAGGGTTCAGCATGGCAAAAAAACCCATGAATACCGTAATGCCATGCAGGTATAAGTCGTGGATCCTCATTTGATCATGTTTTGTTGACAGGTGTTGGAATAGTTTGTTGACTGTTGAAGAAACTCGTCTGCAATGCGCCCCGAAAGCGGATTTGATGCATCCATTCGCTCGGGATGCCATTGAACACCCAGCAAAAACGACTTCCCTTGCGGGTTCCGCCATTCGATGCCCTCAATGAGCCGGTCAACAGAAAAGGCGTTTGCAGTCAGCTGAGGCGCCAGTTGTTCAACTGCCTGGTGATGGTTTGTTGTTACCGTTGCGGAGTCGCACCCGCTGATGTTTGCAAGCATGCTTTTTGCACGCACATTGACTGCATGAAAGCAGTGAAGATAATCGTCGCACTGGTGAAGGATGCGCTTGCTGTAGTCCTTTGGGATGTCGATGATCAAGGTTCCTCCAAGAAAAACGTTGAGGATCTGGTGGCCCCGACACACACCGACAACTGGCATTTTCATCGACAGGGCTTTCTCGATGAGCGCCATGTCGAGGCTGTCGCGATGCGGGTTCATGTCAGTGCATCTCAGGGTGTCGTATTCCTTGCCATACCTGCCCGGCCATACATCTTCACCGCCTGTCAAAAGCAGCCCGCTGCACTGGGAGAGCTGCTGAACAGCGGCGGGAATGGACAGGGTATATAAATCGACCGTCTCAATTGCAGGATCCGAGCGTTTCAGCCAATTCAGGTAGTTCGAAGAGGCTTTTGAAATTCCGATCTTCACAGGAGCCGGCTGGCATATTGCCTGGTTCATCCATGCAAAAACTGCAAAAACGAGAACAATCAGGTAAGATTTTTTTTTCATATATAGCCTATATACGGTTTGTGCGTACTTCGTTGATGGCCGTTTGAAAATCTGCGGGCTTATGCAAATATATAAATTAAAAGTTGTGAAACTCCCCTGACAGCGCTAAATATTCGGCAGTGAATTTGCCGGATGCATCATGAATTATCAACTCCCCGACTTCCGGGCGGGAAACCTTGTTTTTTGTGAATTCTGACAGGATTCTCTTTGGAGGCAAGGCGGGCTTTGGGCCGCCAGCACTCCGCATCCGGTACCAATATCCAGAATTGTTTCAGCCATTCCGGGGTTCGCCCATGAACCGAGCAGCATGGAGTCTGTGCCGACGCGAAGGGTGCTGTGCGTATCGTCAACAGTGAACTGGCGAAAGCGGAATGACATGGATGCTCAGAGATAAATTTCGATCAGGCCTGCCGGCGCTTCGATCAGCAAGATCTTTTTTTTCCGGTCAACTTTTTGAATGATCTCATCCACGATGGGAACGAGGATCTCTTTTTCCCCGTGGCGGATCTGGAACAACGACTGGTGGGGCAATTCAAGGATGTCTTCGATCACGCCGATATTTCCATGATGCTGGTCGATTACCTCGAATCCTTTAATCTCATGATAATAAAAGCGGTTGCCTTTCAGCGCAGGCAGCTGGTTGACGGGCAGGTACATCTCAAGTCCCTGGAGGCTTTCAGCATCCTCAAGGGTTTCAAAATCCTGGAACTGAACTATGGCCTTCCTGTTGTGTTTAAGCTCAACGGTTTTGATAAAAAAAGGAATCCGTTCACCATGCAGATCGAGGTAAACGGATTCCAGTCTGTGATATTCTTCGGGGTCATCCACATCGAGATGAACCTGAACCTGCCCTTTATTGCCATGAGTTTTCAGGATTTTTCCCAGGTAATAAAAGTCATCCTTATTCATAAGGAAGCGGCATTTAAGGTAATTCTTTCGTAGGCACCTATGCTTCAGGAGCTTTTTCAGGGGTTTCTTCAGAAACCTCCGGAGCAACTTCAGCAGCAGGGGCTTCAGCTACTTCAGTAACTTCAGCAGCAGGGGTTTCAGCTACTTCAGTAACTTCAGCAGCAGGGGTTTCAGCTACTTCAGTAACTTCAGCAGCAGGGGCTTCAGCTACTTCAGTAACTTCAGCAGCAGGGGCTTCAGCTACTTCAGCTACTTCAATCACTTCTGCTGCAGGAGCTTCAACTGCTTCAGCGGCTGATTCTTC
Organism: Bacteroidales bacterium; assembly: GCA_038212325.1. Lineage (GTDB taxonomy): Bacteria > Bacteroidota > Bacteroidia > Bacteroidales > FEN-979 > CAIVAT01. Next base: position 5,428 of record JBBQUQ010000052.1, on the reverse strand, counting down.
CACAACATCAGAAACTTTTGCAGCTTCAAGTTCGGCAATTTTTGCTGCCAGGGCAGCTGCAGCAGTTTCACGGGCTTCGGCGGCCTGGGCAGCTTCGTCCAAACGAACCTTGTTCAGCTTTTTCGCAATGGCTTCAGCTTTGGCTTCATTCACCTTCACTTCATCAGCGAACAATTTCTTCTTTGCATCTTTAAGGCTGAGTTCCTGCTCATTTTTCTTGCTCGATATCTTCAGGCGCTTCTCATCAAGCCAGGTCTGGAATTTGGCATCAGCCTGCTCCAGGGTCATGGCCCCTTTGGCAACACCTTTCAGGAGATGGTTTTTATACATGACACCTTTGTAAGCCAGGATGGCTTTTACGGTATCGGTAGGTTGAGCGCCTTTCTTCAGCCAGTCGAGGGCTTTGTCGAATTCGAGCTCAATTTCAGCGGGTTTTGCAACAGGGTTATAGATGCCAATTCGTTCTATGAACTTTCCGTCACGTGGTGCACGACCATCCGCAATAACAATGTGGTAAAAAGCTTGTCCCTTTTTACCTCTTCTTTGTAATCTGATTTTGGTTGGCATTTGTTAAATGATTGATTGAATGAATGATTGATTAGTTTATTAAAAGGGGTGCAAAATTCGGCATTTTTTTTGAATTATCCAATAAAATTAATGATACAGGTTAAATGTATTCGTTTTCAGCATCAAAGCAGGCAATGCAGGCAATGCAGGGAATGCAGGGAATGCAGGAATTTGTCAGTATGTCAGCCAGTTTATTTCCCAAACTTAATGTACTTCTCGCTCTTCGTGCTGCAAAAGGCGCAGGAGGCTTCCGGCTTAGCAGCATCATAGGTATTGCCGCATTTCGGGCATACCCAGTACACCCTGGGCAGGGTATTCGCTTTTTTGGCATTCAGGGCATTGAGGGCATTCTGGTACATAATCTGGTGTTTCTTTTCAGTGTCCATGGCCCAGCGGAATGATTTTGAAGCACTTGCAACATCTTCAGTTTTGGCGGTGGCAATGAATCCGGGGTACATGGTCATCATTTCGTACGATTCGCCTTTGATCGCATCTTCCAGGTTATCTTTGGTCGTTTTGACTGTAAATTCAGGTTTGACGTGATCAGTCTTCTGGCCCATTTTTTCCAGCACCGACTGATGATTGGCGGCATGTATCTGCTCTGCCTTTGAAGTTGCCTCAAACATTGTCGCGATTTGAAGCAGCCCTTCTTGTCTGGCCTGTGCGGCGTAAGCTGCATATTTTGCACTGGCGGTCGACTCACCCATGAAGGCGGATTTGAGGTTCTCGATTGTTTTTTCGGTTCCGGCCATCGACTGATGCCCTGCAATGAATACCATCGCCAGGCAGATTAAGGTCATTTTTTTCATAATGTTGTTTTTAATATTGGGTTTTCTCTGGTCATGTGAGACGCTCAAAGCCCGATCATATATTCAATCACGAGCGTGCCGCCAAGGTACCCTGTGATGGAGACAAGGACAAAAGAGATAAAATACAGGCCCAGGGAAAGGTATTTCATGTTTGTAGCCTCTTTGTTCATATAGGTGACCACAATACGGAACAAAGTGGCAATAATGATTGAAATCAGGGTAGCTGTGGCATAGAATTCATGTTTCTCCCGCATGATGCCTGCCTCACCCTCCATCGGGTTCGTGAAGAAATAACCGGAGCCAAAAGCGAAAATTGCGCCAGCCATCCCGATAATTTCAAGCCAGTAACCGGTTTTAGACAAACAGGGTTCCTTTTTGTAGACGGTTGAAACCAGGTCGAACAGGAAACCAACGGTGATGATGGCTATGGGAAAATGCACCAGCATTGGATGAAAGTGTGTAGAAGAGAGCATGATTGTCTATTTTTTAACAAATGTAGGTTAAAAGTAATTTATTAACAACCATATTTTGGAGATGTTTTTCAAATAATTTTACAAATCAGTTCCACGCGATTTATTTTCCCCTGTTCATGGTAGATTTTATTCATTTACACGTACATACACAATATTCAATTCTCGACGGGGCCTGCCGCATTAAGGAAATGGTTGGCAAAGCCGTGTCGCTGGGCATGAAAGGTGCTGCCGTTACCGACCATGGCAATTTATTCGGGATCATGGAGTTTGCGGAAGCTGCGTCAAAGCAGAAAGGGTTTAAGCCTATTTTCGGCTGCGAAACCTATGTTGCCCGACGCAGCCGTTTTGAAAAAACCGAAATGGTCGACCGGAAAGGCGACCATCTGATTCTGCTGGCTAAAAATGCAACCGGATACAAAAACCTTCTCAAACTGATCTCATTTGCCTGGGTCGAGGGCCATTACTATAAGCCAAGAATCGACAAAGAGTTGTTAAAGCAATACCACGAAGGGTTGATCGCCTCGTCGGCATGTCTCGCCGGGGAGATACCAAGGGCGATCCAGGCGGGTAATGTTGCCAAAGCCGATCAGGTCATTTCTGAGTACAAAGATCTTTTTGGAGATGATTTCTACCTTGAACTGATGCGTCATCCGGCAACCGATCCCACGCGCGACGGCGATGTTTACAAGCGGCAGATGATGGTGGGAGAGGAACTCGTCAGACTGGCTCGCAAGCACCAGGTGAAACTATTGGCTACCAATGATGTGCACTTCCTGAATGCGATCGATTCGGAGGCACACGACCGGTTGCTTTGTGTAAACACGGGTAAGTTCATGGATGACCCCGACCGGATGCGGTATACCGGCCAGGAATGGTTCAAGTCAAAGGAAGAGATGAACAAACTCTTTGCGGATATTCCCGAGGCCTTGGAAAATACGATTGAAGTGCTTGATAAAATTGAGTCCTTCAGTTTGCACAGTGATCCGATCATGCCCGATTTTCCGCTGCCGGAGGAATTTACCGATCCCGACGAATTCCTGAAACATATAACGTATGAAGGTGCTGTAAGGCGCTACAGCGAAATAACACCGGAAATCACTGAACGAATTGATTTTGAATTGGCAACCATCAAAAAGATGGGCTATCCCGGTTACTTCCTGATTGTTCAGGATTTCCTGAATGCAGCGCGCGACATGGGGGTGTCCGTCGGGCCTGGCCGCGGTTCGGCGGCTGGATCTGTGGTTGCTTTTTGCATCCGGATCACAGATGTGGATCCGCTGAAGTTTGATTTGCTTTTCGAACGGTTCCTCAATCCCGACCGGGTTTCGATGCCTGATATTGACATCGATTTCGATGAGGATGGCCGCGAACGGGTGCTTAAGTGGGTAGTGAAGAAATACGGCAGGGAAAAAGTGGCCCAGGTCATTACCTTCGGAACCATGGCGGCGAAAGGTGCCATCCGCGACGTCGGGCGGGTGCAGCGCCTGCCGCTGGATGAAGTGGGGCGGCTTACCAAATTGATCCCCGCCCGGCCCGGCATTACCCTGAAAGCAGCGTATGAGGAGGTACCGGAACTAAAGGCGGCGCGGTCATCGTCAAACAAACTCATTGCTGAAACGCTTAGATATGCCGAAAGCCTCGAAGGATCCGTTCGTCAGACAGGAATCCATGCCTGCGGAATTATCATCAGCCGCGATAACCTCACTGAATATATCCCGGTCACCACATCAAAGGAATCAGACCTGTATGTCACCCAGTTTGATGGCGAATATATCGAGAAGGTCGGGATGCTCAAAATGGATTTCCTGGGGCTGAAGACCCTATCCATCATCAAGGATGCGGTGATAAACATCCGCGAAACCCGTGACGTTGAGATTGACCCCGAAACTCTTCCCTTTGACGATGTTAAGACCTATGAGCTTTTCAGCCTTGGAAGAACCACCGGCATCTTCCAGTTTGAGTCGGATGGCATGAAAAAATATCTGAGGGATCTTAAACCGAACAAGATCGAGGATCTCATCGCCATGAATGCGTTGTACCGGCCGGGACCCATGGATTATATCCCGAGCTTTATCGCACGAAAGCATGGCAGGGAGAAAATTGCCTACGATATCCCGGTGATGGACAAGTACCTCAAAGATACCTATGGCATAACCGTATACCAGGAACAGGTGATGTTGCTCTCGCAGGAGCTGGCAGGATTTACAAAAGGCCAGGCCGATTCGTTGCGCAAAGCCATGGGAAAGAAGATTGAGGCCATGATGAACGACCTGAGGCCAAAATTTTTCGATGGCTGCAAAAACAACGGGCACGACCTGGCAGTGGTCACCAAAATATGGAAAGACTGGGAGGCGTTTGCCAATTATGCATTTAATAAGTCACATTCAACATGTTATGCTTATTTGGCCTACCGCATGGCCTACCTCAAGGCGCATTATCCTGCCGAGTATATGGCCGCAGTGCTGAGCCGTAACCTGAACGACCTGAAAGAAATCACCCTCTTTCTCGACGAATGCAAACGGATGCATATCCCGGTGCTGGGTCCTGATGTGAATGAAAGTTCTACCGCCTTTGTCGCCAATAAAAAGGGTGAGATCAGGTTCGGCATGGCAGGAATTAAAAATGTGGGAGAGGCAGCTGTTAAAAGTATTGTGGATGAACGTATTGCAAATGGCCCCTATGCCAGTATTTTTGACATGACACGCCGGATAAATTCCCACCTTATCAATAAAAGGTGCATGGAATCACTTGCAAAAGCAGGTGCTTTTGATTGTTTTGAGAATACGCACCGTGCCCAGTATTTTTTCCAGGAGAATAGCGACGACCTTATCTTCCTCGAAAAAATCATGAGGCATGCCGCCGATTACCATGCACGGAAAGATTCCATCCAGCAGTCGTTGTTCGGAGAAGCGGAAGAGGTGCATTTTAAAGAAGTTACGCTCCCCGATTGCCGTCCATGGTCAAAACTCGAACAACTGAAACTGGAGAAGGAGGTAACCGGGTTTTACATGAGCGGGCATCCGCTCGATGATTACCAGTTTGAACTGGAACAATTCTGCAATAAAACGATCGAGGACCTGAAGCAGGATTTGAAGCCGCTGAAAGGGAAGGAGGTCACTTTTGCCGGTATCGTGATCGAGGCGAACCATAAGATCGGAAAAACCGGAAAGCCCTATGGGTCTTTTGTGGTGGAGGATTATTTCAACTTCATCACCCTTACCATGTTCTCTGAGGAATATCTCAAGTGGAAGCATATGCTGGAGGAGGGGCAGTATGTTTTTCTGAAGGCCCGCATTGAATCACGGTTCGACAGTCCCGACCAGATGACCATCCGCATCAGCCAGGTAATCCTGCTTTCGGAAGTGATGGAAAAATTCTCAAAGGTGCTGACGCTCACCCTGGTTCTCAACGAACTCACCGTTGATACGATTCATAAGTTGCACCAGGCTTCGAAACTGCATAAAGGTAAATGCCACATGCGAATCAGGATTCATGATCCGGACGAAAACATTACCATCGACCTGCCATCCAGAAAATACAGGGTAAACCCCAAGGAGATGATACGTGCCCTGGAAGAAC
>JBBQUQ010000051.1:0-25399 GCA_038212325.1 Bacteroidales bacterium | reverse complement strand
AAAGAACATCTATGATATGCTTCAATACAAATACGCCCCTTTTATCCGTAAAAAATCTGTAGTGCTCAAAACGGAAATTGAAAACATGCTGTCAGTTCAAAACAAGAAAGTTATAAGAATTTAGCTGCAAAATGGGTTAATAATAATAAGGTTGCCCGTCAGGGTGATAGCAAAAAAAAAAGGACGCCCTTTTGGACGCCCTCTTCTTAAAAAATCCTTCCAGGTTTTTAAAACCTGGAAGGATTCCAAGATTCGCTTTGAAGCCGGATTACATGATGACAATCTTTTTCTGAATCACGGTCCGATCCGTTTTTTCAATTTTCATCAGGTAAACACCTTTCGGAAGATTGGACAGGTTAAGGAAGTTGCTTGTAAAGTCTTCATGGAAAGCAACCATATTGCCAATGCTGTTGTAAATGGAAACCGAAGAATGGGATGCACCCAGGATATAAATAGTCCCTTTGGTCGGATTCGGATAGACCCGGATGGCGTCAGTTTTCTCTTCATTTTGTCCGACAGGCCATTCGAAATTTACGGAATAGAGGTTGTGTGCGACCAGGTTTTCGGCAAAAACATCAATGGTAGTGGTCCCCGGTAATTCAAGGGCAGGAACTACAATAACGGTCTCATTGGCTTCAATAGGGGTCGCGGTGATTACAGGAACCATTGTTGACCCACCTGGCATGGTCACGGTGTAACCGTATGTATTGGAATTAAATCCGGCCAGCGGAGATCCGTCAACCAGGATATTGCTTAGGCGGGCCTCGGTGCTGAATTGTGCATTCTCTTCAGAATAAGCTGATTGGAACACCTGCTTTCCGGCAGGATCCTGGATAAAGATGCCTACGATCAGGTCGGTGAATTCTTCGATGTGGGTACCGGTAAGGTCAACCAGCTGGTGGATGGTAAAGGGTACCCGGTCGGCCAGGGTGGTGGTCGTTCCTTCTGCATCCGGCACCATTTTCATCATGACGTGTTCAAAGCTGGTCTCGCCGTTCGACATGTGGTTATTGTGTGTGATTTTTTCCATCACCACAATGTAAACGCGCACATTGCTGAAATCGGAAAATGGAAGAACCGTCGCATCGATAGTCATTACCGTGCCGGTGAGGGAATGGCTGCCGGCAATTTTCATCATTCCGATCAGCTGGTTTGCCTGGTTGAAGGCTTGGATCACGGCCGGCATGCTGGTCGCGGTATTTCCGCCGTTGACATACAAATCGGGAACCGCATTTACTCCGTAGAAGGTCCTTCTGACGCCTCCCTCCAAGGTATAATAAGGATCTCCGGGAGCTGGCCAGCTCATCTGATATTTCACGAGGGTGATGCTGTCTTCGTTGGTGTTGCACCAGGGAACAAATCCCTGGTTAAATGAGGCGCACGGGGCACACGTTGAACTGGTGAATTCTTCATATAGCGGTTTGCGGGGAACCACGTAGCAAATTTTATATGCCGTTTTCCTGAGGGTGTCGTTGGCCGGGTTATCATCCGCAATATCGTTGACTTTATTGAGCCATACGGTTAATTCATGGGCTCCGATCGATCCGGTCATCAGTTGGTCGCAGGTGAAGTCATAAACATCCTGGGTTGCCAGTGACAGGCCAGTGACGGATGTGGTTAAAACAGGGCCATTATCCACCTGGTATTGGATTTCTGCACCGGTAATGGTGGTCAGTCCTAAATTCATAATGGTTCCTTTTACCTGCACGGGCTCGGCGAAATAGGTGGGCGTCGCCCCGAGTGAGATCAGGCCCCCATCAAGGTTTAAAGGATTAAAGAGCAGAATATTATCGAGGTACCAGTAGTCCATGTTATACATGTTGCCGTTCAGGTAGAAGCATATCTGGAATTCTGATTGTCCGACGTCTGCATTTGATATGATCACCTCTATTTGTTCGGCGGGGATGTTTGCGGTGGGGCTTTTTTCCCAAACACTGGTCCATGTTCCGTTATGCGACCGGGTTGCCACGCCAATTTTGGGGGCGGGGTTGGCATACCAATCGTACATGTGCTTAAATGACAATTTAACGGAGGTCATGCCGGTAAGATCGCACATCGGTGAAACGAGCCGCGAGGTAGTGTTTTGCTGCACATAGGTGAATTGTGCCTCTGGCGCAGTGCCACCTGCATTGTTGGAGTTGGCAACCGACCATTGTGCGGGCAAACCATCGAGGGTCCAGCCGGAGGGCGGCATTTGCCCGGCGTCGAAGGACTCCCATAAAAAGGTCTGGCCGTAGGATGACAGTCCGAAATTTAATAGCAATGCAAACAGTACGATTTTTGCCTTCATAGCATGTGGGTTTAATTAATTGTTCCGAAAATAACAGTTAATAATGCGAGGTAAAAGTAACTATTAATTGCACGATTTCAAAGATAATTTTTAAGGGGTTTCAGGTGCGGCCCGGATAAAAAAAAAGCAGGGCGACCGTGTGGGTCGCCCTGCTTAAAAAGACCTTCCAGGTTTGAAAAACCTGGAAGGTCTCTGTTATTTAATAAGGATTTTCTGAGAAATTTTCATCTCACCATTCTGGAGGGTAAGCATATAGATTCCTGAACTGAGGTTGGACAGGCTCAGGCTCTTCACGGTTTTACCATTAACAGCAACACCTTTTTCTGCATAAACCTTCACGCCAAGGTTGTTGGTGATGCTCAGATCAGCAACAACACTTTTTGGTGAATTCAGCTCGAGCGCAAACTGGCCATTGCTCGGGTTCGGAAAAACAGAGATGGTAACATCATTTGATTTTTCCGAGATTCCGGTGCAGGCATCCAGGTAAGTGGAAACCGCATTTGTGGTTTCACAGGCGCCCATGTTCACGGCAACCGTAAAATCATGTGCTCCGATGCCATACTGTGCATAGGTAACATCGATGGCAGGCGTGGTAGCGCCGCCCGGGGTCCACAAATAGGAAACAGCTCCGGGAGTCGTTGCATCCAGGGTGATGGTCTGGTACCAGCAGGCGATGAGGCCCGGATCGGCAGTTACAGTTACGACAGGTCCGACGTTAATGAATGCAGGCTGCAGAATGGTGTCGATCTGGCTGCCGCGGTCAACGATCAGCATGACATCGTAGGTGCCGCAGATGTCGTAGGTTACAACAGGATTTTTATCTGTTGATGAGGCAGGTGCACCGCCAGGGAATGTCCATTGATACGTTTCAGGTACTCCGATATATCCCCCGGTTGTGTTATTGGTAAAGGTAACAGATTCGCCGGTGTTGACGGCTGTGGAGGAGGCAGAAAAATCAGCGTTGAGGTCGATAACACCGCGCTTGAGACCCTGGAAAGTACTCCATTTTTTTACCGTTCCACCCGGGCAGTTGCCCTGTCCCGAATTCATGTTTTGCAACCATGCCACGAATTCGCAATCTTCAAGAGGCCATGCGGCGTTCATCGAAAAAGTGAGCACAACGGTTTGAACAGAACCGCTTGTGAAATCGATCAATGTACCGTTCTGGTTGGGAACCATCAGGCGGTTAACATGCTCAAGGTGGGTCTGGCCCTGCCAGTTCTGCATGATGTTTGACTGGGTGACAGCAAAATTAAGCTTTACATTGGTGGCGGTGATTGGGTCAGTTTTCGTGACGACACAGGTAATCGTATAATCCAGGCCCGTGTGCGTTTCGGTCATCGTCATCTCAACCGGCGATCCTACTGCGATGGCAGCATTGTATTTGGGCAGGTAGCTTGAATACATGGAGTTTGTATGGCTTCCGCCGACCACAGCCTGGTTTCCGTCGAATGTTGCGGTCGGGTAGCCGGTAATGCCATACAACGAGTTGCGGGCATTGGAGTAATTGTTGGCATAGGAATCGCCATTGTGGTTTTCAACTACGGCGACCTTTTTCCCGTTTGCAAGGAGGTCGTCAACGCCCATGGCGGCGCCGGGGCAATAGGTACACCAGGTACCTGTTCCAACTTCAACCACAACCATTTCGCGGGCGGTGGATTGGGCCAGCACAACAGTTGTGGCCACCAGGAAAATAAGAGAAAGTAACGTTTTTTTCATAGGTTTTGATTTGAAGGATTTAGAGAAAGACGAATTTTGCAGGCAAAGATAACGTAAATAATTGGGAATCGGAGATCCGGATATATTATTTTGTTATGCAAAACTTTTTTCATACAAACCCCTGGAATGAACTTTTTTCGTCAAGCTTCGCCAGCGCAAATGCATAAGCCCCAATGGATACTGCCCTGGAGGTGCCAAGGCGCGAAATTCCGACCCCTGTTTTTTTGTTAGGGTCAAAAAACATGGTTCGGGTTGTAAACGGAACCACTATCTCGGCCGACGAGGATTTCAGGAAGGACGACAGACCGCGTTCATCTTCCAGGTTAAAAGCTGCAACCTCCATCCGTTCCAGTGGTTTGCCCGACATGGTGTCGAAAGGAACATTCATTTCTTCAACCAGTTTTGGCAGAAATATCGGGTAAGCGCCTGACAATCCGCCACCGATCACAACCAGTCCGTCGATAAGGGTGATGGCATTGGCAATGGCATCGGCCGCATCCCTGGCGAAGGCTTCAAACGCATGGATGGCAGCTTTCTGATCGCCCTTCATAATGCCCATTCCTATTTCAAAAATGTCTTTCGGCTCGGGGCAAGAGGCCATGTTCAGTCCGGTATTGTTGGCGAATTCACGTTTGATCCCGCGAATGCTGACGCTCTCTTCGGTATCCCAGTTTTTAAAGGTGCGGTTGCGCATCCGGTTGATCTCCCCACCCGAGCTGTTGTCGCCGAAAAGCAATCCGTCGCGCGTTACAATCCCGCCGCCGAAGCCGGTGCCGAAGGTGACTCCGAAAAGATTCCTGTAACGTTTAGGATTTCCGGCCTCTTCAAGCTTTTTGTTAACTTCGGGAAGAAGGCCGGCGATGGCTTCCCCATAAGCAAAGAGGTCGCCGTCGTTGTTGATGAATACCGGGATGCCGAATGTTTCGCGGAGCATTGGGCCAAGCGCAACGCCTCCTTTGAACAATGGCAGGTTCTGGAGGTCGCCGATGATGCCGTTTTCATAGTCGGCCGGTCCCGGAAAAGCAAAGCTGATGGCTACAGGCTTGTGAACCAGTTTATGCTCCACCTGCCGGAACCCGTTGATGATGGTTTTCAGCACCCCTTCAAGGTTTTCAGCTTTTGCCGGAAGAATGATCGGCTCAAGGATCTCCTTTTCAGCCTGTACGGCGTTAAACACTAAGTTGGTACCCCCAGCGTCGAGGGTCATAACCGTTCGGATGTCGTTTTTATAGGTCATGTTTCTTCTAATTTCACCATTTCACCATTTCACTATTTCACCATTTCACCATTTTCTAATGCGCTTCCAGCCAGTTTTTCCCCGTATTCATATCCACCAGCACCGGAACATCCAGGGGGATTGCGTTCTGCATGCCTGCCATGATGACCGGTTTGAGCAGTTCTGCTTCATCTTTATGCACATCGAACACCAATTCGTCGTGCACCTGGAGGATCATCCGCGATTTCAGGTTCATCCGCTCCATTTCGCCGAAAATGCGGATCATGGCAATCTTGATCATGTCGGCTGCAGTTCCTTGGATCGGCGCATTGATGGCGTTGCGCTCGGCAAAGCTGCGAACAGCCGAGTTGCCCGAGGTGATATCGCGCAGGTACCGGCGGCGCTTCATCATGGTTTCCACATATCCGTTCCGGCGGGCCAGTTCGATGGTACTCACCATGTATGACTTGATATCCGGGTATTTTACAAAGTACTGATAAATGATCTCAGCAGCTTCTTTCCGTGGAATGTTGAGCCGCTCGGATAAACCAAACGCCGAGATTCCATATATGATCCCGAAGTTCACCATCTTGGCATTTCGCCGCATCTCTTTCGTAACATCAGGGAGGGCGATTCCGTAAACCTTTGCCGCGGTGGCTGCATGAATATCAAGCCCGAGGTTGAAATCTTCGATCATCCCTGCATCGCGGCTCAGGTGCGCAATGATGCGCAGTTCGATCTGCGAGTAGTCGGCAGAGAGGAGGACGAAGTTGTCGTTCCTTGGCACAAATGCTTTCCGGATTTCACGCCCCCGCTCAGTCCTGATCGGGATGTTCTGAAGGTTCGGGTTGTTTGAGCTCAGCCGCCCGGTTGCCGCCACCGCCTGGTTGTAAGAGGTATGCACCCTGCCATCGCGGGGGTTGATGAGTGTAGGCAACACATCCACGTAGGTTGACTTTAACTTGGTCAGCGAACGGTATTCCAGTATTTTATTGACAATCGGATGCTTGTGTTCCAACTTCGCCAGTACATCTTCGCTGGTGCTGTACTGCTTTGTTTTAGTTTGCTTGGGATTTTCAACGATCCGCAATTTTTCGTAGAGGATTTCACCAAGCTGTTTCGGCGATGACACATTGAACGTGATCCCGGCATCTTCATGAATGGAAGATTCGAGGACCCGGATCTCCTTTTCGAGTTCGACAGAGTATTCGTTAAGCGTTCGGGGATCAATTCTCACCCCATCTGCTTCCATGGATGCCAGTACGGGAATGAGCGGCACCTCGATTTTGTCAAATAGCTCGCGCGTGTCGGTCGCTTCAAGCATGGGTTCGAAAACCTGTTTTAATCGGAAGGTTACGTCCGCATCCTCGGAGGCATACTCTTTAACTATTTCGATATCAACGGTTCGCATGCTGAGCTGGTTCAGCCCTTTTTTCCCGATGAGCTCTTCGATGGCCACCGGTTTGTAATCAAGGTAGGTCTCTGCAAGCAGGTCCATGCCATGCCGCATGTCGGGCTGAATGAGGTAATGGGCCAGCATGGTGTCGAACAAAGGCCCTTTTACGACTACATCGTACCACTTCAGGATCGAAATATCGAACTTAAGGTTTTGGCCGATCTTCAGGATCTTTTCATTTTCAAGAACGGGTTTGAAAAGGGCAACGATGGCCAGCGCATCATTGTAATTTTCGGGAAGCGGAACATAAAAGGCTTCAAATGGCTGCCATGAAAACGACATCCCGACAAGTTCTGCAGTATTCGGATTTACCCCTGTTGTTTCGGTATCGAAGCAGAATGAACCCTGCTTTTCCAGACTTGCAATGAGCGCGGCCTGCTTTTCGGGGGAGTCGACCAGTTGATAGTGGTGGGGGGTATTGGAAATGGTGAAATGGTGAGATGGTGAAATGGTGAAATCGAGAGATGGTGAAATGGTGAAATCGAGAGATGGTGAAATGGTGAAATCGTTGGATGGTGAAATGGTGAAATCGTTGGATGGTGAAATGGTGAAATCGTTGGATGGTGAAACGGTTTGTTCATCGGCTGGTGTGCTGGAAAATAAGTCGGCCTGCACCGTTTTATGTTGAGTTTTGCCAATGGTTTCAGACTTTGTACTTCGTCGTTCGTCGTTCGTCGTTTCTTCGGGTTTCAGCGACAGAAAGGTCGAGAGCCTTTGCGAGAAGGTTCGGAATTCCAGTTCATCGAAAAGTTTTTTCAGCCTTGCTTCATCAGGGTGTTCCATGATGAGTTTGGATTCATCGAATTCGACGGGAACATCGAGAATGATGGTGGCCAGTTGTTTCGACATCATGGCCTGGTCCTGGAATTCAATGACCTTCTGGCGCAGTTTTTCGTTGCTGATCTTGTCTGCATTGGCAATGAGGTTCTCAACGGAGTCAAATTCGGCAAGCAGTTTTTTTGCGGTCACTTCCCCTACGCCGGGGATTCCGGGAATGTTGTCGGAGGCGTCGCCCCACAGCCCAAGGATGTCGATGACCTGCTCAGGGCGGCTGATGCTGAATTTTTCGCAAACCTCTTTCACCCCGAGGATTTCGACATCGCTTCCGAATTTCCCGGGTTTATAAATAAATATGCGATCACTCACGAGCTGTCCGAAATCTTTATCCGAAGTCATCATATAGGTGACAAATCCGTGTTTTTCGGCCTGTTTTGCAAGGGTTCCGATCACATCGTCGGCTTCGTAACCGTCGACAAAAAGCGTGGGAATATTAAAACCTTCAATAAGCTCGTGTATGTAGGGAAGCGAAATGATGATATCCTCGGGAGTCTCCTGGCGATGCGCCTTATAGGCTTCAAACCCGACTTTTCGCACGGTGGGGGCCATTGTGTCGAATGCAACCCCGATGTGTGTGGGTTTTTCCTTTTTCAGCAAATCGAGAAGCACATTGGCAAAGCCGAAAACAGCAGAGGTGTTAACGCCCTTGGAACTCATCCTCGGATTTTTATTGAAGGCAAAATATGCCCGGTAGATCAGGGCCATGGCGTCGAGTAGGAAAAGTTTCTTTGTCGGTTGCTCCATTTGAGTGATGTGAATTAATCGTACATTTACGGGTGCATAAAATTAGCGTAAATTTTTAGTATAAAAACGTTGAATGTAACTTTGAAAAAACACAGGCCATGAGATTTTACCAGATCAAAAAGGGGACCCATTACGCTTCCATGAGTATTTTTGAAAAAATCGGCGCCATCGGATGGAAGGTCAATAGATTGTCATTGAGTTTCAGTTTTCGGAATGAATGCTGGTGGGCTCCTCCGCGCAACCAGGATGATTACGACCAGAATAAACTCGCCGGGATCGGATTTGGCGGCAATCATCATAATAACTCGGTTCGCCTTACGTGGGTGCCCGATTTCGAAAACCAGGGAATGATCAAGGTATCAGGCTATACCTACGATGAGCAAAAGTCGGGGCAGAAGTTTACCATTTTGTTTATAAAATCGGTCCATGTCGGGGCGAGGGTCACCGGTAAAATCGAAAGCAGGGACGGCGGTTATTTCATCACGGTGAACGATGTAACGGTGAAGATGGACAATGTGAACAGCGATCCGAAGCTCTGCTTCCGCCTCTTTCCCTATTTCGGAGGGAACAACACCGCCCCGCACGACATGGTGATCGAACTTGAGATGAATGGATAATCCTGTTCTTATGATGAAAAAGAGCCCCAAAACCAAGAAGATCTTCGTGCTTGATACTTCTGTGATCCTATACAATCACAACGCGATCCGCAGTTTTGACGACAACGACGTTGCCATCCCGATCACGGTTCTTGAAGAGCTTGACAATTTTAAAAAGGGCAACGATACCATTAATTTCGAGGCCCGTGAATTCATCCGGATCATCGATCGGCTGTCGAACAAAGCCACGCTCACCAAATGGATATCCCTGGGCATGCCCAAAGGCGGTAAGTTCAAAGTGGTGATGAATGAGCAGAGCGAACTCAACGCCGTTAAGGTGTTTGGCGAAAACAAGCCCGATCACCGCATCCTGAATGCAGCCCTGGTGATGATCGCCGAAAATCCGGATAAACGGGTCATCCTGGTTTCCAAAGATGTGAACCTCCGCCTGAAAGCCAAATCGCTCAACATCTCCGCCGAGGATTTTGAAACAGGAAAGATCAAGGATGTCGAAGGGTTGTATTCGGGGAAAACCCTGGTGGAGGGGCTTGATAAGACGATCATCGATATCATTTACGAAGCCGGATGGTGCCTGCCGGAGGATATCGGGATCAAAAACCCGATCCCCAACCACTACTTCATTCTCAAGAACGGCAAAAGTTCGGTGCTCGCGTTTTATAACCCACTAACAGAACGTATCGAAAAAATTGAAAAAAAAGGCTGTTTTAAAATCAATCCGCGCAATGCCGAACAGGTGTTTGCCCTTCATGCGATTTTGAATCCAAATGTGAAACTGGTCACTATGCAGGGCATCGCCGGTACGGGCAAAACACTCCTGGCGCTGGCCGGAGCGCTTGAACAGAAGCGGAACTTCAAACAGATCTATCTTGCACGGCCGATCGTTCCGCTGAGCAACAAGGATATCGGCTATCTTCCGGGGGATATCAAGTCGAAACTTGACCCATACATGCAGCCGCTCTGGGATAACCTGAAATTCATCCAGAGCCAGTACAACGAAAAGGACAAGGAATACAAGATACTCACGGAAGCAGTCGAAAATGAAAAGCTGGTTATCACGCCGCTGGCCTATATCAGGGGTCGGAGCATTTCGAACGTATGCTTTATTGTGGATGAGGCGCAAAACCTTACCCCGCATGAGGTTAAGACCATCATCACCCGGGCCGGAGAAAACACCAAGATCATTTTCACGGGGGATATTTACCAAATCGATACACCCTACCTCGATGCGCAGTCAAACGGCCTCTCTACGTTGATCGATAAGGTAAAAAAGCATGATATCTATGCACATATCCGGCTTGAAAAGGGTGAAAGGTCGGAGCTGGCGAATCTGGCAAATGAATTGCTTTAACCCCACCCTCCCGGGAGAGGGGTTATTTTTCTTCGAAAATTACGGTTAGAAGTGTCTGACCAACAACCTTCAGGGTGTATTTGTCAATTTTATCAAAAGTGTCACCGATGGTGTGCCAGTATGGATAAAATCCGGTTTGACTGTTTCGGTCGAGGTGGATGATGTCGATGGTGGGGATGTTCCTGATTTTGTTGATGGGAACATGGTCGTCGGTGATGTAACCCCCTTTTTCGAACAGGAAGTAGGATGAATATCCGATCCGGTTTCCTGTCGACCACACAGATTTCACGATATCCGCCGCATAATCCATTGAAATTCCCTCCATCAGGAAGGTCGCGTTCTTAGCCCCCACCATGTCGAGCAGAATGCCATATTTGGCGAAATAGCCCGTTTTATGGGGATTTTTGGCCCAATATTGTGCTCCCTGGCCCCAGAATTCTTCAGAATTCCCTGTGGTCTCATCCTGGGGTGGCCCGTAATCTTCCACATCGAATAAAATTATGTCGACGCCGATGGTTGGATTGCTCAGGTTCAACTGGCGGGCCACCTCCATCAAAACGCCGACACCGCTGGCGCCATCATTGGCGCCATCAACGGGCTTGCGCCAGTTTTTCGGGTCGGGATCATGGTCGGCGTAAGGCCGTGAATCCCAGTGGGCACAAAGCAGGATGCGGTTGTTGGTTTCGGGGTTCCAGCTGGCAATGATGTTCTGAAAATTCAGGGCTGTTTTATTGTAGGCGTAGACCTGCCCTTTCTGGACGATCACGTGTTCGGTATATGATTTCATCATGGCGATCAGGTACGCTGCGCATTTTTCATGGGCAGTGGTATTGGGCACCCTCGGACCAAATGCCAGTTGTGTCCTCACTGATTCGTAAGCTGAATCTGCATCAAAAGAAGGTATGGCGACCTTCGGCCCGGCTGGGATGGAATCCTGGGTTGAGGGCACCTGCTTAGATGTCTGATTGCAGCTTTGGAACAGGAGGGCCAGGGTGATGATGATAAGAGTTGTATATTTCATGTGTTTTATTTCCCCCACCCCCGATCCCAAAAAGGGAGGGTAGCGGGTGCTTTTAGATTTTATTTCCGTTAATTAAGGGTGCTGTGTTTCCAAATTTCCCGCTGAACACGATTTCACCGAGTTCCTTTCTGCTACGCTCCTGGTGTTCCCGCTGTTTGAGCTTTTCGGGCAGCGATTCAGGATCTCCGATGTAACCTGCAGCGATAACAGTGAGGGGTTGAAACGTTTCGGGAATCTCAAAAAATTCAATAGCCTTTTCAACTGAAAATCCACCCATCTGGTGCGCGTAAAGCCCCTGGTTCATCGCCTCAAGGGTAAGATGCGCCACCGACTGACCGGTATCGTACTGGAAATAGCCGCTGATGTTGCCGTCCCAGGAAGAGATTTTATTGCCGATCGCCAGGATCAGCAGGGGGACCTGTGCATTCCATTCCTGGTTACCTTCGGCCAGGGTCGAGAAAATCTTTTGCCAGGTTTCGTCGTGGTTCAGGCCAACAATGAACCGCCATGGCTGTTCATTGCCGCCTGATGGCGACCAGCGGGCAGCCTCGAAAAGGCTGACCAGTTTTTCATGTTCAACAGGCTTGTCAAGAAATGCCCGCGGGCTCCACCTGGATTGTGCCAGGTGGTTGATGGGGTATGTTGTTATTGCTGGTTTATTCATTTGGTTTGTTTTGCCCTACCCCAACCCCTCCCCAAACAGGGAGGGGGCAAGATGTTAATTGAAATATTTTTGTTTTATGGTCATCCCGATCGCAGTGATGATGAAAACTCCGGCAAGGTAAGAAAAGAACCGGGCGATGTAATCACCATGCTTCACATAAAAGGTGAGTTTGTTGTTTGCATTGAGGGTTCCCTTGATGACAGCGGGTACCAAGTAACCAGTTTCCTGGTGGGCATCGCCGCGCTGGTCGATAAAGGCTGAAATGCCGGTGTTTGCCGAACGGGCGATGCTGCGGCGGGTTTCGATGGCACGGAGATGTGCAAATGCATAGTGCTGCCGGTGCCCGGCGGTATTGCCCCACCATCCGTCGTTGGTGATGATGATCATGACCTGGGCGCCATTCCTGGCAAACTCAGCGAAAAATTCACCGAAGATCGATTCATAGCAGATGGCCGGGCCAACGGGTACTGCATTCACCGTGGCATAAACCTTCCGGATAGAATCCTGCCCAAGACTCCCCACGGTTCCGCCCAGGTTGATGGCGAAATTTTCGAGCCATTTGAACCCTTTGAACGACGGGAGAATTTCAACCCCGGGCGTCAGTTTTGATTTATGGTACAGTTGCAGCGAGTCAAGGCTGTTGATCATGATGGCTGCGTTGTATGCATTGTAGTGCCCGTCGGTGTCGGTGAATTTCCGGGCCCAGCGCTGGAGCGGGTCGCCCGGGGCCAATTGGTAAAAAGTCGAGCCCCCTACCAGCATGTTCAGCCCGGGGAAGGGCGCGATCGCCTGCTTCAGCATCCGGATGCTGGTAAAGGACTGCATGTCATTTTCCCACATATTCTCCTGGATGGCAGATTCGGGCGCCACCAGGAAATTGGTGGTGCTGTCGAGCGCAGGGGCGGCCAGTTCCATGATCTTCCCGACCACCACCTGCGGAGGAAGGCTGTACTGCTCGGAATATGGATCGATGTTGGGCTGAACGACCACAAACTTAACCGGATGGGATTGTTCCTTGTAGTTTGCGTAGATAATGGATGAAAAAATGATGGGAGCAGCTATCCAGCTAAATATAAATAGTGAAATGGTGAAATGGCGAAATGGTGAAATTTTTCGCCCCGACGGGGCAATATTTTGGTAGATTTTAAATGCGAGGATGTTTGTGATCAAAACCCAAAATGTTCCCCCAATCGTCCCGGTGTATTCATACCATTGCACCCATTTGTAGTAAGCGGCAAAACCGTTTCCGAGGTTAAGCCACGGCCAGTTAAGGTCCCAGTTTAAGTGGAGGTATTCGAAGGCAATCCAATAGGAGAGGAGGGCTGCATAGCCAGCCATGGGGTTGTTCAGTTTTTTTCGTGTCCAGTGAAAGGCCTGGAAAATGATTGACATAAACAGCGCATTCAGCACGATGGCCAGCGCTGCGCCCACGAAGGTGGAGTTGACGATCCACCAGGTGGTGAGGATGTTCCACAAAAAAAATCCGGGGTACGAATAGAAGAGCACACTGAATTTAATAAACCGCAACCGGTTGCGGCTAACATAGTCCTCCAGGATTAGCATAGGAACTAACCCGATGAAAAGTAAGCCGGGGAATCCTCTTTCGGGCCAGGCGAGTGCCAGGAGTGTCCCGCTCAGCAGGCTTAACAGAAAAAGGAGGATTTTAGGTAATTTCAACAAGGACTATATCTTAACGGATTACAAAAGTAAGGAATTTGTTAACGTTGTATAAAACTCAATACTATCCCTTTCCCGGAAAGGAGAAGAAAATATTCCAAAATAATCATGAGCCAGAACATTCCGGAATGCATAAATTTTCCGCCAGTCAATGTGGGAATTCTTCTCTTTGAATGGTTCGGATAACTTCCCAACAGATTCGCCCAAAAGAATGAAATTCATCATGGTTGCATCGAAGCTTTTGATGTCATTTTCAAAAGCGTCTGCATTATTTAAATCGGCAGTAAAAAGAAACTGCTTATCCCCTTTGGGCAAGTAAATAAATCATTGGCACATCCAAACATGCATTGGTGTTAACACATGAAAAAATCAACCACATTAGGCACAATAGTTCACAATAGTGACATTTTTTGGTTCCATCAACAACTCCCTCAACTGCAATCGCTTACCGAAAATATCTTCCACGTCCGGTGACATTTCTATCAGGATATCAACATCACTGGTATCGTTTGTTCATCGCGTGCGTAGGAACCGAAAAGGCCTATTTTACGGATTCCATACTGAGCAATGAACAGTTCTTTATTGTCATGTAAATAATTCAGTATTTCAGTTCGGGTCAACATTTGTCATCCATTTAATTTGTTGATTTCAAAAATAAGAAAAATATCGGGGTTGTGAACAATTCTCATTCGAATTCGTAATTTTGTATAAAACAAAACAGTCATGCCAACTTTATCCATGCGAAATTCTTGAAGGTGAAATCTCGTCAATCTAAGAATTTCTATTGCTGACTTTGACAACGATTCCTTATCTGATATCGCCTGTTCACCCGTTCCCGTGGTTCTCGGGATACCTCACCATCACGATCTTTCTCACTTCCCGGTGAAGGACTTCCCGCAACTTGTCAATGTTTTGTTTCGAAGTGGCTGAGATGAACAGTGACGGAAGGTTGTCGCTGGCCATCCATGTTCTTTCCAATTCCTCCAACGTCAGGTTTTCCTTGGTGGAAGGACTCAGGTCGTCAGCCTCCTTTTCTGTGAACCTGTACGCGTCAATTTTATTGAACACCATGATGGTTGGCTTGTCGGAGGCCTTGATGTCGGTGAGGGTTTGTTTCACCACGTTGATCTGTTCCTCAAAATCGCGGTGGCTGATGTCGGCGACATGGATCAGGATGTCTGCTTCGCGAACCTCATCCAGGGTTGATTTGAACGATTCCACCAGGGAATGGGGTAGTTTGCGGATGAAGCCTACTGTGTCGGAGAGCAAAAAAGGCTGGGTTTCGATCACCACTTTCCGAACCGTGGTATCGAGGGTGGCAAACAGTTTATTTTCGGCGAAAATATCCGATTTGCTGAGCACATTCATGATGGTTGATTTGCCCACGTTGGTATAGCCCACGAGCGCCACCCGAACCATATCGCGGCGGCTTTTGCGCTGGGTAGCCATCTGTTTGTCAATCTCCTCCAGTTTATCTTTCAGCAGGCTGATGCGGTAACGGAGGATCCGGCGGTCGGTCTCGATCTCCTGTTCGCCGGGACCGCGCAGGCCGATGCCACCGCGCTGTTTTTCAAGGTGGGTCCACATCCGGGTCAGCCGGGGCAGCAGGTATTCATTCTGGGCCAGCTCCACCTGGGTACGGGCATATGAGGTGACCGCCCGCCGGGCAAAAATATCAAGAATCAGGTTGTTACGATCCAGGATCCGGCACTGCAGCACGTTTTCGATGTTGCGGATCTGGCTGGGAGAGAGTTCATCGTCGAAAACGGCCATATCGGACGGATTCGCTTCCATCCAAGCCTTGATCTCGTTCAGCTTGCCACTGCCTACATAGGTCCTTGAATCGGCGTGATCAAGCTTTTGAATGAAGCGTTTTACAGGGATTCCTCCGGCGGTATCAACCAGGAATGCCAGTTCTTCGAGGTATTCCCCGGTTCGCTCCATATCCTGCATGCGGGTTGCCAGTCCAACCAGGACGGCAGTTTCTTTGATGGGGGCGGTTTCGATCATTAAAATGGCTTGAACCCGATGATTTCACGCACCTCTCTGACGGTTTTGGCAGCCGATGCCCTGGCTTTTTCTGCGCCCAGGGCTGCAACTTTCCTCAGGTAAGCCTCATCAACGGCAAGCGCCATCATCTTTTCCCTGAACGGGGTGGTGAAGATGGCGATGTCTTCGGCCAGTTGCTTTTTCATATCGCCGTAACGGATCGTGCCGGATTGATAAGCATCTTCAAAATGTTTCACCGTATCGGGGGCAGAGAAATAGGTCATCAGGTCGAAGAGATTAACAACACCCTGTGAACGAGGTTGTTCCGGATCTGCAGGGCCGGTATCGGTTACGGCCTTCATCACCTT
The DNA here is from genome assembly GCA_038212325.1 of Bacteroidales bacterium. GTDB lineage: Bacteria > Bacteroidota > Bacteroidia > Bacteroidales > FEN-979 > CAIVAT01. The sequence goes on along the minus strand of JBBQUQ010000051.1, from coordinate 9,453 downwards.
TTTACGGATCACATCCGGTGGATCGGCCAGGAAAATCGAGCTGTTTTCATTGTCAGATTTCGACATTTTCAGGCTGCCATCCAGTCCGGGAATTTTAACGAGGTTCTCGCCGAAATTATAGGCAACCGGTTCGGGAAAATAGTCTACTGAAAAGAGGCGGTTGAACCGGTTGGCAAACGTGCGGGTCATTTCGAGATGCTGTTCCTGGTCCTTTCCGACCGGCACTTTGGCAGCGCGATGAATGATGATATCCGCAGCCATCAGGGTGGGATAGGTGAGCAGTCCTGCATTTACATTCTGCGGTTGGGTGCGGATCTTTTCTTTGAAGGAGGTGCAGCGCTCCAGTTCGCCGATGTAGGCGTTCATGTTGAGCAGCAGGTACAATTCGGCTGTTTCCGGCAGGTCGCTTTGAATATACAGGGTCGCTTTCTCGGGATCAAGGCCGCAGGCAAGAAATTCAACCAGCACGGTTTTAACATTGCCATGAAGATCGGCCGGGGTGGGGTGTGTTGTAAGGGAGTGATAATCAGCGATAAAGAAATAGCATTGATTCTCCTCCTGCATTTTTACGAAGCTTTTCAGCGCTCCGAAATAATTTCCCAGGTGCAGGTTCCCGGTTGGCCTGATGCCACTGACGACTATATCCATTTACGAATTACGAATTACGATTTACGAATTTGTTGAAACCTGTTCTCTGACCCGTGTCACGCGTCACGATTTACGCGTCACGTGTCACATTTTTATCTCGTCCCCATTCTTATTCAGGAAGTGGTACTCCAGAAAATGAGATGCGTTCTGTGGCTTGATCGCGACCCATTGGCCATATTTACGCCACCATTTCCACCTGAAGTTGAACCATCCGTGGGTCAGGAAAGCATGCAAATAAGGATGAACTACAAGGGTCAGGCCCTTTTCATTTTGTTCCCTGACCAGGTATACCAGGTTGTTTTCGATGTCGTCGGTCAAAAGAATTGTAGGCCTTATTTTCCCGGTACCATCGCAGGCAGGGCATTTCTCGAGGATCTGAACGTTCATCTCGGGGCGGACGCGCTGGCGGGTGATCTGCACCAAACCGAATTTGCTGGGCGGCAGGATAGAATGTTTGGCACGGTCGCGTTTCATTTCATCGCGTAGCTTCTCAAAAAGCTTCCGCCTGTTGAGTCCCTGGGTCATGTCGATGAAATCGATCACGACGATGCCTCCCATATCGCGGAGGCGCAGCTGCCGTGCTACTTCTGTTGCAGCTTCAAGATTTACCTCCAGGGCATTTGTCTCCTGGTTCTGGTCCTGGTTTACCCGGTGGCCGCTGTTGATATCAATCACATGGAGGGCTTCGGTATGCTCAATTACCAGGTAGGTGCCACTCTTAATGGTGACAATTTTTCCGAACGAGTTTTTGATCTGCTTGTCGATGCCAAACTGGTCAAATATTGGGATCTTACCGGAGTGAAGTTTAACAATGTTGACTTTATCAGGAGCAATGCGCTGTATGTAGGTGCGGATTTCCTCATAAATTCCCGGATCGTTGACGATCACATTGTTAAAGGATTCGTTAAGGGCATCACGCAGAATGGCCGACGTACGGTCAATTTCGCCGATAAGTTTTTGCGGGGGCTTGGCGGTTGCAAGTTTTTGGGTGATGATTTCCCAGCGTTTGTAGAGATTGCGAAGGTCGGAATCGAGGTCGGCCACCAGCTTGTTCTCAGCTACGGTGCGGATGATGATCCCGCAGTTTTTAGGCTTTATACTGGTAATAAGCCGTTTAAGCCGGTTTCGTTCTTCGGCGCTTTTAATTTTTTGGGAGACAGAAATTTTGTCAGAGAAAGGCATGAGCACCAGGTACCTTCCGGCGAAGGCTATTTCAGAAGTGACGCGCGGCCCCTTGGTTGAAATCGGCTCTTTGGCGATTTGGATAAGAATTTCCTGATTGGGCTTGAGCACCTGGGTGATCTTGCCCGTTTTCTGAATATCTGCTTCCAATTCGAAATCACCGATGGAAAGCACGCTGCCATTGTTGGCTTGTCCTTTCCTGATATATTTCAGAAGCGACTGGATCTGCGGACCGAGGTCGAGATAGTGCAGAAACGCATCTTTCTCGTAGCCAACATCCACAAATGCAGCATTCAAGCCGGGCATGATCTTTTTGACCTTCCCAAAGTAAATATCACCAACCGAGTATTCGTTGTTGGCTCTCTCTTTGTTTAACTCTACGAGAAGTTTATCTTCAAGTAAGGCGATTTCAACTTCCGTGGAAGTCGAATTGATGATTAATTCCTTATTCACAGCGTTCCATGTATTATAAAAATGGCACTGGCAATAGGCCAGCAACCGTGGATGACTTAAGGAATTGCAGCAGGAGGAAGGCTATTTCTTCTTGTGTCTGTTCTTGCGCAAGCGTTTTTTCCGTTTGTGCGTTGCCATCTTATGTCTCTTTCTTTTCTTACCACTTGGCATAATAAATCAACTTAGAAGTTATTACTTCACTTTAACGTGTGACTTCACTTTATTTACAAAGGTTTTCGCCGGCTTGAAAGAAGGAATGTTGTGGGCGGGAATGATAAGCGTTGTGTTTCTTGAAATGTTTCTCCCTGTCTTTTCAGCTCTTTTTTTGATAATAAAACTACCGAATCCTCTGAGGTAAACGTTTTGACCTGTGGTCATGGAATTCTTGATGGAATCCATGAAAGCTTCAACAGTGGCCTGAACGGCAACTTTCTCAATGCCAGTCTTATTAGCAATTTCTGCTACAATTTCTGCTTTTGTCATGTTTGATGGGTGTTAATAGTTACTTGAATGGGTATAGATTGTTATATATTATTGTCACTGAATGTCTTTAATCGCCTGAAAACGGGTTGCAAATATATGGTTTTTTTTGAAACACAATGAAATATTATAGAAATTAATTGTCCGGCATGGAATCCAAATCGTCATTCGCATATTCGCATATTCGTCATTCGCATATTCGCAATACCTTTGCCCCCTACCTCAAACCAACAATGAATTTCACACAACAACTGCTTTCATGGTATTCAGTCAACAAGCGCGATCTTCCGTGGCGCCGTACAAAAGATCCTTACCTTGTATGGCTGTCGGAAATCATCATGCAGCAAACCCGCATTGAGCAGGGAACACCATATTATGAACGATTTGCAACGGCCTATCCAACAGTTGAACAACTGGCAGAAGCCGACCAGCAAGAGGTGCTGAAACTCTGGCAGGGACTTGGCTACTATTCCCGTGCCAGGAATCTGCATGCGACTGCCAGGGTGATTTCTGCTGAGCATGGCGGTGTTTTTCCCGGTAATTATGCCGACATCCGCCGGCTTAAGGGCATCGGTGATTATACTGCTGCTGCAGTGGCATCCATTTGCTTTGACCTGCCGCATGCGGTAATGGATGGCAACGTCATGCGTTTTATATCAAGGCTTTTCGGAATTGCTGAATCAATCGACCTTCCGGCAACAAAAAGAAAGATCCATTTCATTGCAACGCAAAACATCGATCACCGGAACCCGGGTGATTATAACCAGGCCTTGATGGAGTTTGGCGCAACTTTCTGCACGCCGGCTAAGCCTGATTGCATCCGGTGCATTTTCAGGGATACCTGTGTTGCGTTCAATAAAAGCGTGGTTGAGGCAATTCCTGTGCGGAGTTCAAAAACCGCCATACGCCAGCGCTTCATCCACTACCTTGTTCTAACGTTCACCATTCATGGACGGGGATACATATGCATGAACAAGCGCACCGGGAATGACATCTGGAAAAATTTATACGATTTTCCCTCCCTGGAGCTGCCGCCCGGTATTATTGCTGACCTGCCGGCCTCGCTTGGATTTATGGCACATGGATCTGATGAGTTTGAATTTCTTGGCGTTTCTGAAGAATATGTCCATGCACTTACGCACCAAAAGCTTCACGCAAGGTTTTACCGCTATCATGCCACGAAAAATATCGAGCTTCCATATCTGTTGGTTCCGCCGGAAGATATCCACCAATACCCTGTGCCGAGGCTGATCGACAGGTATCTTTCGCAGCATATCCTTTGTGGCGATCAACGCACGTAATACCCGCTTCACCCTCCACGTAATCCAGATTCCAAATTTTCCTAAATTTGTGCGTTGAAAAACACCATCATGGAATCCAATCTCTATCTCTACAATACCCTCAGCAGGTCCAAAGAAAAATTCGAACCCATCAACCCGCCATTCGCGGGCATGTACGTGTGCGGCCCCACCGTTTACGGCGACCCGCACCTGGGCCATGCCCGGCCGGCGATCACCTTCGACCTGGTGTTCAGGTACCTGCTGCACCTTGGATTTAAGGTAAGGTACGTCAGGAATATCACTGATGTCGGGCATCTTGTGGCCGACCTCGATGAGGGCGAGGATAAGATTGCGGTTAAAGCCCGTGTTGAGCAGTTGGAACCCATGGAGATCGCGCAGTATTATGCCGACCGCTATTTTATCTACATGGATTCACTGAACGTGAAGCGTCCCAGCATAGAGCCGCGCGCATCGGGCCACATGATCGAACAGATCCTGATGGTTCAGAAGATACTTGAAGCCGGTTATGCGTATGAAGTGAACGGATCGGTGTACTTCGATGTGGAGAAATACAGCAAAACATACGAATACGGCAAACTCTCCGGGCGGGTCCTTGAAGACCTGATGACCAACACCCGCACGCTCGAGGGCCAGGATGAAAAACGCAATGCCGCCGATTTTGCCCTCTGGAAAAAGGCCCAGCCGGAACACATCATGCGGTGGCCCTCGCCCTGGGGCGACGGTTTCCCGGGTTGGCACCTCGAATGCTCCGCCATGAGCACCAAGTACCTTGGAGAATATTTCGACATCCACGGGGGAGGAATGGATTTGCTCTTCCCTCACCACGAGTCGGAAATCGCGCAATGCCAGGCTGCAATCGGCCACGAGTCGGTGAAATACTGGCTGCACAACAACATGGTCACGATCAATGGCCAAAAGATGGGGAAATCACTTGGGAATTTCATCACCCTGGAGGAGTTCTTTACCGGGACCCATGCTGCGTTGCAGCAGGCTTACAGTCCGATGACCATCCGCTTTTTTATCCTCCAGGCACAATACCGGAGCACGCTCGATTTTTCGAATGAGGCACTGCAGGCGGCTGAAAAGGGGTTGAAGAAATTGATGGCGGGGTACGAGACGTTGGGGAAGATTCCCCTCCCCCTGCCCCTCCCCAAACAGGGAGGGGAGACCTCACCCCCGACCCCTATCGGAATACAAGCCACCTCACCCCCGACCCCTCTCCCGGGGGGAGAGGGGAGGATTCGCGACTTATGGATGAGTTGCTATGCCGCGATGAACGACGACTTCAACAGTCCGATGGTGATTGCAAGCCTGTTTGAAGGGGTGCGCATCATCAATTCCGCTGCTGACAATAAAGAGATTCTTACGGCACCGGAACTGGAGATGCTTAAAAATATCTTTGACATCTTTTTATTCGATATCCTTGGAATGAAGAATGAAAAAGGCGGTGACAACCAGGATGTTCTTGACGGGTTGATGCAACTGGTCCTTTCCATCCGGCAGAAATCACGCGAAACCAAGGACTGGGGAACCTCGGACCAGATCAGGGATGCGCTGCAAAAACTGAAGATCACGGTGAAGGACGGCAAAGAAGGGTCAAGTTGGGGAATTGAATGAAAACAATGCAAACAATGCAAACAATGCAAACAATGAAACAAATTTTTGCTTTTGCAATATCCCTGCTGCTGCTGCTGGCGGGCTGTACTTCCAAACAGGAAAACATGAAAAATAAACTGACAGATTTTATTCGCAGGCACGATTCGGTGCTGATCCCGTTGTATAAGCAAACAACCATTGCTTCCTGGGAAGCCGCTGTTTCAGGCAAACCTGAAGATTTCAAAAAGGCTGAAGATTTAAATCTTCAGATGATGGCTTTGTTTTCCAACAAGGAATCGTTGAAAAAGCTGGAGGAAATCAAGGTTTCAGGCATGATTACCGACAGCTTGCTGAACCGCCAGCTCGATGTGCTTTACCGGTCATTCCTGATGGCCAAGGCAGATACGGGCAAACTGAATGCAATGGTTCGCATGGGTACCGTGATCGAACAGAAATATGGCAACTTCCGCACGGAGGTAAAGGGCAGGAAACTGTCAGACAACGATGTGGAGGAGGTGCTGAGCAGTTCAAAGGATGTGAAATACCAGCAGGAGGTTTGGGAAGCGCAGAAAAAGATCGGGATCGTGGTTGCTGATGATGTGAAAAAGCTGGTCAAGTTGCGCAATGAGGTGGCCAAAGACCTGGGATTTAAAAACTATCACGAGATGAGCCTCACACTTAGCGACCAGGATCCAAGGGAGGTCAGCACGTTGTTCGATGAACTCGACAGCCTCACCCAAAAAGCCTTTGCATCGGTGAAAGGGGATATTGACGCCTATTTCGTAAAATATTACAACCTGAAAAGCAAGGATGAACTGAAGCCCTGGAATTACCAGAACCGTTTTTTCCAGGCGGCGCCCAAGATTTACGATGTCGACCTTGATAAATACTATAAGGATAAGAACCTTGAAACACTCACCTCGGAATTTTACGCCGGAATCGGGCTCCCCGCAGATGATATTATGAAAAACAGCGATCTTTATGAAAAGCCAGGCAAGAACCAGCATGCGTTTTGCACCGATATCGACAATGCCGGCGATGTGCGGGTGCTGTGCAACGTAAAGCCGAACCAATACTGGATGAACACCATGCTCCATGAGTTCGGGCATGCGGTGTATGATAAAAACATCGACACCACCCTGCCGTTCATCCTCAGGGATCCGGCCCATACATTTACTACCGAAGCAATCGCCATGATTTTCGGGCGTTTTTCATCCAATCCGCAGTGGCTGAAAGATATGGCAGGCATCAGCGAGGAGGAGAAGATGAAGATCGCCGAAACGTGCTTCAAGACCCTGCGCCTTGAACAGCTTGTTTTCAGCCGCTGGGCCCAGGTGATGTACCGGTTCGAGAAAGAGATGTACAAAAACCCCGACCAGGACCTCAACAAACTTTGGTGGGACCTTGTCGAAAAGTACCAGATGATGAAGCGCCCGGCAGGCCGGAACGAGCCTGACTGGGCCACCAAGATCCACATTGCCACCTATCCGTGCTACTATCACAACTACCTGCTCGGAGAGCTCCTGGCTTCACAACTCTACTATTATATCGTTGGAAACGTCATCAAATCCGATGACTACAAATTCCAGAGTTTTGCCGGTAACATAGAGGTAGGAACCTACCTGAAGGAGAAGGTCTTTATGCCCGGAAGCCGCTGGTACTGGAATGAAATGATCGAAAAGGCCACCGGGGAAAAACTGACGGCTAAATACTACGCAAAACAGTTTGTCAATTAACCCTGTAAGGGTGCTATGATGACTTTGGCATAGGCTCTTGCCTGTTCCAATTCAACCTGGTTGGGATGCCCGAGGGTAAGCGGTCGCAATCCCGCAAATTCAATCAGCATCGGGATGTTGCTGGCCATGAGTTCGCCGGCCATCTTTTCAGACAGCTCCCCCTGGCAATGAAACAGCCCGATCAGATTGGATTTTGAGCAGGCTGAGCGGCATTTTTGCAGCTCTTTTTCCAGCATGGCTTTCTGCTGAGGGTCCTCACTCGACGAAAGCATGGCATGGGTGACGAACAGGGCTATTTTCCTGCCATCTGCATGGTCTGCTATGAATTTCCGGACTACTGGGGGCACGCCAAACTGCATGACCGGTGTTCCAAGAAATACCAGGTCAAAGTCTTTCAGCGATGCAATTTCTTCTATGGATTTAATTGTTTTATCACCATGTATTGCATTGAAAATGGCTTCGGCAACTTTTTTGGTGTTGCCCGAAATAGAAAAGTAGGTAACCAGGTATTTCACGAAAGGTTAATTTTTCCAGCGTTCCAGCCTCGGGATACCGGCGGCGAAAAACCAGGCGACAAAACCGGGAAATTTCATTTCTTTCAATTTTTCCCTCACCAGTTGCTGCATCTCTTTGGCGGTCATATCAGGCCGGAAAAACTTCCCGTCCACATAACAATATGAACAATACATATTGCTTTTGCTGCCATCGGCATTTGTACCACCTCCTTGTACATCCTTTTTCAGCGGCATGCCGCAACTCTGGCAATTCTTGTAGGTTTTTTCCATGTTCTAACAATCTTAATCCGGCCCGAATAACTTCACTGACAGAATGATACCTTCCAGATCCTATTTTATTCAAAATGAAGGTCTCAAAATGGTTTCCCAATGATATGGACGTGTTTTTGCTCAATAATGTTATTTTTACAAAAGTACCAATTGTTGGTAACTCATGCAAATTGTCATTATTTTTTTGGTAATCCCATATAACGCTTTGTCGGCTAAACCGTTCTTCATTTTTATTTCACCACGCTACTGGCTCCTATCAACAATTTTTTTGATCTTTGCAGTTCCGGTAAAATTACCACCATGACAAAACCCGAAAAAGCCATTGAATATTTTGAGCAGGGATTCAATTGCTCACAGTCTGTATTGGCTGCATTCCAGGAGAAAACCGGGATTCCCGAAGATGACTTGTTGAGGATTTCGTGTGCTTTCGGCGGGGGGATGGGCCGCCGGCCGATGCAACGGAAATCGTACAGGAAATCATAAAAAAACATTAATCACCTTCAACAGGTTACCGTCACACGTCACGCGTCACGCGTCACTTGTCACCTCTCACGCGTCACGTTCTTCAACCTTTCCACCCGGTCGATCAATCCCTGACGGTGTTGCTCATCAGTTGAATTGGGATCTTTCATTTCGCGGAACATTGTACAGGGTACTTCGACACAGTCACCGCAATCCCTGTAACTCCGTTTGTTAACCGAACAGTCATACAACGGGCATACTTTTGTCGGCACATGTTCCAGTGCCCAGAAGGTTTGACCTTTAACAACGTGACATCCTTTGCATTGGTTGCCGAAAAATTCGCATTCTGAGCAAATGAGCCCGCAGGCAGAGAGTATCATTTTGGTCATAATTATATGGTTTTCACCAGGAAATAATTTTTCTTTCCTTTCTGAACAAGGATGTACTTGTCATTTAAAAGAACAGTATGGTCAACCATGAACGCTTCATCAACTTTTATCTTATTGACCTGAACACCACCTTCTTTCAGCATTCTCCTGGCTTCTCCTTTTGAGGCGAAAATTTGAGTCAGATCAACAAGGAAATCTACGATACTAAACGGGTTCGCTATTTCGCTTTTCGCTATTTCGCTTTGGGGTACGCCTTCAAAAACAGAAAGCAGAGTTGCTTCCGATAAGTTCATCAGCGTTTCCCTGGTGCCTTTTCCAAAAAGGATTTCAGAGGCTTCCATGGCGGCCTGTAAATCTTCTTTTGAATGAACCCTTACCGTGATCTCTTCAGCCAGCGCTTTTTGCAAAATCCTTAGGTGGG
>JBBQUQ010000050.1:0-25483 GCA_038212325.1 Bacteroidales bacterium | reverse complement strand
AATGATTCGACGGGATCCTGCGCTGCGGCTCGTTGCGATGGCATATAACCGAAGATGATCCCAACCGAGGCGGACACACCAAACGAGATGATAACCGAGATAGGCGACACGATCGTCAGGATATCCGTAAGTTCCATGATGATTTTTGAAAGTGCAAGCCCCAGGATGATCCCGATCAGTCCGCCGCTGAGGCTCAGCAACGTAGCTTCCATCAGGAACTGGAGCACGATGTCGCGCTTTGTTGCGCCGATGGCCTGGCGTATGCCTATTTCTTTGATGCGCTCCATCACCGAGGCAAGCATGATGTTCATGATGCCGATACCGCCTACCAGCAACGAGATGCTGGCAATGGCTCCGAGCACGATGTTGAAGATGTCTTTGGTGCGCTGTTCCTGTTTCAGCAGCAGTTCGGGCACTTTGATCTCAAAATCATCCACCCCGGCATGGCGGCGGAGCATCATCTTTTTCAGGATTTCCACCGTCGGGCCGATCTGTGCACTCTCGTTCACCTGCACAACGATTTTATCTATCTGGCCTGAGCCTTTATCGTCGGATGAGGAGGACATGTAAATTTCGTTGTATCCGTCGGAGAATGAAGAGCCGTTGTGCAGGGAAGAGGCGGTGATCATCGAACGGTCTTTAAACCTGCGCAGCACGGTTTGTATGGGGGTATAAACGGAATTGTTGTAGTCGGAAATGCCCAGGTTGTCAATGCTTGACTGGCTTACCTCCCGTTTCTTCAGCACGCCGATAATTCGCAGCCATACCGGGCCGCATTTGATATCCTGCCCGACCGCATTCTCTGTCGGGAAAAATTTGGATTTAATCACCGGACCGATAATGCATACCGCTTTGCCATCCTTAAGTTGTTCTTCATTGAACATCTGGCCCTCCTGGAGGTCCAGGTTGAAAACCTGGAAGAAATCGGGCGTGACGCCGGTGAATTTTGCTGAGGTTCTCACACCATCCTTTACGATGTCAGTTTCATAAATCACCTCGGGGCTTACCTTCGCCACTGTAGGAATGATGGCTTTGATGGCTTCCGCATCTTTCAGGCTCAGTCCGGGGGAAAATTTACCCTTGTTTTTATCGGTGTTTTGATCCCCTGACTGGGAACTTTCATCGCCCGCCTGCGCAGAACCGGATTTTTGTTTTTCTGATTTGGGGGCAATCAGGATATTGTTGACGCCCACCAGTTTCATCTGGTCGAGAATCTCCTTCTTTGCCCCGTTTCCGATGGCCATCATCGTGATGACTGCTGCAACTCCGAAAATTATTCCCAATGCTGTAAGGATCGATCGGAATTTATTCAGAAAAACTGCCTCAAGGGCAATGTTGAAGATGTATTTGTAACGTTCAAGCATAAACCGGTAATTAAAAATTAAGCATTAAAAATTACGACTGCATGCATGGAGCTACTTTTTAATATTTGGAGGTGGTAGGGCTGGTGTTTTTGCCAAGTCTTTACCTGCTGGTTTACGCGGTTTGACAGGGGCAGGCTTTTCCTTGTATTTGGCAATGATATCCTTCGGAAGCAGGTTCAGATCAAGCTTGTCTGCATTTTCGGGTGGCACAAGCAATACAACTTCTTCATCCTTGAGCCCGGCTTTGATGATGATTTCGTTTTCATTCGACGGGCCGACAATCACTTGCTGCCTGACAACTGAGCCGCCATCTTTTTTGTATACAAAGGCAACCGAATCGTTGTTGAACAGCGCTTCAATGGGAATAAACACAACACTATCAACGATGCTGGTCAGGATTTTGTTTTTTGTGGTCATAGCCGGGCGCAGAATCGAGTCGAATTCGTTTACCACGATCCTTACTTCATAAACTTTGGCGTTGCTGCTTTGAAGCTGTTCCCCGATGTTTGCCACTTCGATGACTTTGCCGGTAAATTTTTTCTCCGGGAAGGCATCAATGCCGAGCTCCACTTGCTGTCCTGCTTTGACCTTGCTGATATCGATCTCATTGATGTAGGTCTTCGACATCATCTCGGAAAGGTCGGGAAGCTCTGCTACCACATTTTCCCAGGCATTCATGGTGGCACCGACTCCCATTTTGTTGCCGTCCCAGTTGCGTTTATAGATGACCATCCCGGCCTTTGGAGCCTGCACGGTGAATTGCTTAAGCACATCGGTCATCTGCTGGAGCTTGCGCTGGGCCTGGTTATAAGAGGCTGAAACTTCCTGCATGTTTGCCACAGCTTTCTGATAGCGCAGCTTGTAGTTTTTTTCGGCCTGGTCCAACGATCTCGTTGACTTTTCCAGGTCTATTTCAACCTGCCGGATGGTTGCCGGGGGTTCGTATTTGGACTGCTCCAGGGTGATTTTTTTCTCCTCGAGGGCAAACGTCAGGTTGATCAGTTCATCGCGTGCGCTTCTTAGTTCCAGTGAAGTGTCGAGGCGGGTTTTGGTCATCTGGCTTTCCAGCTTCTCAAGGTTTGTCTCTTCATCCTTGATTTTATTTGAAATTTCGGTCCGGTCGAGTGTTGCGACATACTGACCCGAGTCAACCACGGTGCCATCGGGGATGATATCCTGGATCTTGACCTGCCATATCTGGATCTGCCTTAACCCTGCGGGACCGTAAATCTTCTCCGAGCTTTTTGCAACCAGTTCCCCGGTTGTTGTCACTTCTATGGGGAAACTGCCCTTTTTAACGATGGCGGTAATCTGCTCCCCTTTGTTATTTTTTCCAAAGAAAAAAAAGGCAATGATCGCCAGGAGCAAAATCGAGGCGATCAGGTAAATGTACTTTTTTCGGTTCATGTCGAAGTGGGTTTAGCCAGCAATCGTCATACATCGATGTTGGCGTATTTTGCATTTTTTTCGATGAATTCTCGTCTTGGCGGAACATCGTCGCCCATCAGCATGGAGAAGATGCGGTCAGCTTCTGTCCCGTTTTCGATGGCTACTTTCCGCAAAGTACGGAATTCGGGGTTCATGGTTGTGCTCCAGAGTTGTTCGGCATTCATTTCTCCCAGGCCTTTATACCGTTGAATGTGCACGCCCGTCTCTTTTCCGTTGGTGAGTTCGGCAACGATCTGCTGGCGCTCTTCTTCCGTCCAGCAATACCGCTGTGTGGTTCCCCTTTTGATGAGGTATAAGGGAGGTGTTGCGATATAAACATGTCCGTTTTCGATCAGCTCTTTCATATACCGGAAAAAGAAGGTCAGGATCAGCGTGGCGATATGGCTTCCGTCAACATCCGCATCTGTCATGATGACTATTTTATGATAACGGAGTTTTTCAAGGTTTAGTGCCTTGGAGTCTTCCTCGGTGCCGATGGTCACGCCAAGGGCAGTGAAAATATTCTTGATCTCTTCGCTGTCAAATATTTTATACGCCATCGCTTTTTCAACGTTCAGGATCTTTCCGCGCAAGGGAAGGATTGCCTGGAACCGCCTGTCGCGGCCCTGTTTGGCTGTTCCTCCTGCAGAGTCGCCCTCCACCAGGTATATTTCACATTGTGCAGGGTCGTTTTCGGAACAGTCCGACAATTTACCTGGCAGGCCGGATCCGGTCAGTACATTTTTACGCTGCACCAGTTCCCGGGCTTTCCTGGCTGCATGGCGGGCAGTAGCAGCGAGAATCACTTTATTAACGATGGTTCGCGCCTCCTTGGGGTGCTCCTCGAGATAGTTTGAGAGCATTTCGCTTGCAAGCTGATCCACCACACCCATCACCTCGTTGTTGCCAAGCTTTGTTTTTGTCTGGCCTTCAAATTGCGGCTCCTGTACCTTCACCGAAATAATGGCAGTAAGACCTTCGCGGAAGTCGTCGCCATTGATGTCGAATTTCAGTTTTGCAAGCATCCCGGTTTTATCGGCATAACTCTTCAGGGTGCGGGTGAGGGCCCTGCGGAAGCCGGCCAAATGCGTTCCGCCTTCATGGGTGTTTATGTTGTTCACATAAGCATGAATGTTCTCGGAAAAGGAGGTGTTGTATTGCATGGCAATTTCCAGCGGAATGTTGTTCCGTTCACCTTCCATGCAAATCGGGTCGGGAATCAGCTTTTCACGGTTGGCATCGAGATAATTGATGAAGTCGCTGAGTCCGTCCTTCGAAAAGAAGATATCGGATATGAAATTCCCGTTATCGTCTTTTTCGCGCTCGTCGGTAAGTGTAAGGGTGATTCCTTTATTGAGGTAAGCAAGTTCGCGAAGCCTTGAGCTGAGGATTTCATAATCGTATTTTTCAACGATAAATATCGAATTGTCTGACTTAAAGGTAACTTCGGTACCATTTTGTTCTGTTTCGCCGATGGTTTTCACCGGGTAAAGCGGTTTGCCGAAGGCATATTCCTGCTGGTATATTTTTCCGCCGCGCTTTACTACGACCACCAACAGGGAAGAAAGGGCATTTACGACAGATACGCCTACTCCGTGAAGGCCTCCGGATACTTTATACGTATCCTTGTCAAATTTTCCACCGGCATGAAGCACGGTCATCACCACTTCGAGGGCGGAGCGCTTCTCTTTTTCATGGTAATCGGTTGGGATTCCACGGCCATTATCGATGACCCTCACAGAGTTGTCGGGCAGGATGGTCACCTCGATCCGGTTGCAATAGCCAGCGAGGGCTTCATCTATCGAGTTGTCAACTACCTCATAAACAAGGTGATGTAATCCTTTTACATTGATGTCGCCAATGTACATGGCGGGACGCTTGCGCACTGCTTCAAGCCCTTCAAGCACCTGGATATTATCTGCCGTATAACTCTGGCTGGCAAGTTCTTTTTCTAAATCTGTCATAATCAGCTATTTACAATAAAATTACTATCAAACAAAGATACGGATATTTATGTTACCGGAGGGTAAGAAAACAATCGTAAAACATAGGATTTTATTAACAATTCCCGGTTAAAAACCAAGAAGTTTTTCCAGGATAATCGCAGCAGAATTTCCGTTTCCAAACCCTGAATGCTGCGAAGTGGTCGGCAGGTCGCTTCCAATGGCAATTTCAATGTTATCAGGGTCGGTACCGGTGATGATGTTCCACCGATCGTGGAGTGTTTCGATCCATTCTGTTTCCGATCGCAGCGTAATGCATTGCTTCCTGAGAAAATAGGCCTCCTTCTGTAGTCCGCCCGAGTCAGTCAGTACCTTGGTGGCATCCATCATGAGTTTCAGCATCTGGAGGTACCCGACAGGGTTGATGAGGTGAACATTCCCGGGCATGGGAAATGAGGCCTCAAGTATTTTCCGGGTGCGGGGATGAACAGGCAGCACAATTTCCTGGTTCAGCCTGGAAAAGGCTGAGAAAATATTCTTCAGGTTGCCGGGATTATCGGTGTTTTCGGCCCGGTGGATGGTTGCAAGAAGGTAGTGTTCGGGAACGCCTGCCGTGCGGTATTTTTCAGGATCCTGCTGAATCCTGTCCTTATAATACAGCACCGAGTCATACATCACATCACCCGTAAAAAAGGTCATTTCCGAGCAGCCTTCACGGGTAAGGTTTTCAACTGCGGTTTGGGTGGGGGCAAAAAGCAAATCAGAAACATGGTCGGTCACAATGCGGTTGATCTCTTCGGGCATGGCACGGTTGAAGCTGCGCAAACCCGCTTCGACATGAGCAACCGGCATATGCAGCTTGGCAGCAGCAAGGGCACCGGCCAGCGTAGAGTTGGTGTCGCCGTAAACAAGGATGCAATCGGGTTTTTCCCTGAGAAGAACATTTTCAATGCCTGTCAGCATTTTTCCCGTTTGTTCGGCATGACTGCCTGAACCAACTTCAAGGTTGAAATCAGGGAGTGGTATGCTGAGCTCCCTGAAAAAGACATCAGACATGTTTTCGTCGTAATGCTGCCCTGTATGGAGCAGCATTTCATGGATTGCCGGGTGTGCCCTGATAATTCTCGACACGGTGGCTGCTTTAATGAATTGCGGACGGGCGCCGACAATTGTTACAATCTTCATAAAATGCATTTACAGAAAAAAAATAACAACAGTTCTGTAAGCAGGATTTTGTTCCGTCAGGAAGCGACACAAATTTTTGTGTCGCTTCCTGACGGATTCTGTCATTTATCTGTGCCAGCCGTCACCGGATGGCTTTAGCGACCTACCCTCCGGCATCGGGCGAGCAACCCTTAACAGCCGGTATACTTGGTCTTTCAACCCATGAGGTTTACCCCTCCCGCCGGTTGCCCGGCACGACCGTGGTCTCTTACACCGCGTTTTCACCTTTTCCCGGTTGTATTCGGTGGAGTGGAGACGCATTGCAATGCGTCTCTACCACTCTGCCACCAGGTGCAGCCAGGTAGTTGTTTTCTGTGGCACTGTCTGTCTCCCGGGCCTTTTTATCCCGGGATCCTTCCCGTTAGGAAGCATGGTGCTCTGTGTTGTCCCGACTTTCCTCTGCACCAGGGTGCAGCGACAGAACGAACTGTTGTCGCCGCAAAGATAGGAATAATCCGTTGAATCTGGCTACCTTTGCGCGCATGAAGGATCTCAGTTATGGCAATGAGGGCAGGTTAATCCTGAAGTTTGCCATTCCCATGTTGCTGGGTAACGTTTTCCAGCAGATGTACAACATTGTTGACAGTGTGGTGGTGGGGAAATATATCGGGAAGGAGGCGTTGGCAGCAGTAGGAACGTCAGGTCCCATCATATTCCTGCTGGTATCTTTCATTATTGGCGTAACCATGGGGTTTACGATTGTTGTTTCCCAGTATTTCGGCGCCAAACAACTCGATAATGTAAAAAAGGCGATCAACACCCTTTACATCTTCATGTTTTTCACCTCCCTGATTGTAAGTGTGGGTGGAATATTACTGAGCGGCTACATTTTCAGAGCCATTGATCTTGACCCGGCCATTGTGCCCGATGCCACGATGTTTCTGAATATTTTTCTTTCAGGACTGGTGTTCCTGTTTGGCTATAATGGAACGAGCGCAATTTTGCGGGGACTGGGGGATTCCAAAACCCCTCTTTATTTCTTGATAGGTTCGGTGGGATTGAATATCATCCTCGACCTCATCTTTGTGCCCGTGCTCCACTGGGGTGTTGCCGGCGTGGCGATCGCAACAGTAATTTCAGAAGCTTGCGCATTCATAGCCCAGATCATTTACCTGAACCGTTACCACAAAGTGGTAAAGTTCTCTTTCAGGGATCTCACCTTTGACCGTGAAATTTTTGTTAAAAGCATTAAAATAGGCTTGCCGACCGGGTTTCAGCAAACCTTCGTCGCCGCTGGCATGGTTGCGCTGTATTGGATAGTCAATCAATTCGGGGTCGATGCAAATGCCGCTTACAGCGCTGCTGGCAGGATCGATAATTTTGCAGCCCTCCCGGCCATGAGTTTTGCGGTGGCATTATCAACCTTCGTTGGACAAAACATGGGAGCAAACCGGCCCGACCGGGTCAAAGCCGGGTTGCGCGCCACGCTTATCATGACCGGGATGATCTCGGTGGTTATCTCCCTGGTTACCGTGTTTTTCGGCAGGCTGCTGATGCGCATGTTCACCAACGACGCTGTTGTGATCGAGATGGGCGTTGATTACCTGCGCATCATTGGTTCTTTTTATATCCTTTTTGCCGTTATGTTCACCATCAACGGATTGCTCCGCGGAGCAGGCGATACGCTTGTTCCCATGTTTATCAGCCTCTTCTCCCTGTGGATCATCCGGATACCAGTGGCATGGCTGCTTACCAGGGACCCGGCGATCGGTGTTCACGGCATATGGTGGTCGATCCCGATCGGCTGGCTCTCCGGGGTTATCCTTTACTATGTATACTACCGCATGGGATACTGGAAAAAGAAAGCCGTGGTAAAGTATAAAGCAGGAGATGGTAAGGAGGAGCAGCCTAATGAACTGCTGACGTAATATCATCCAGAACGCTCGCCAGTTTTCCCGTTAGTTCTTTCCTTGAATATTTTTCAATTTCCCTGCTGTTGACCGTCAGCAGGCCGGTTTTATATCCATCATACAACCGGAGTATATGCGTTTTCATGGTGTCAACATCGCCAAAACCGGCAAGAAGACCAGCCTGCGTTTCGCTCAGGATATGAGCGGCATCGCCGTCTTCTGGCCCCAGGCATAAAATTGGCCGTTTTGCCGCCAGGTATTCAAAAAACTTACCCGTCAGGATCATTTTTGCATTTGGCGTATTGTTGATGATCAGCAGCAGGACCTGCGATTGCTGCTGGCATGTCACAACCTCAGCATGCGGCAGATAATCGATTTTCCTGGTAAAACTACTTAATCCATAGGTTTCCAGGGAGTTGGTTACCGTAAAATCAACTTTGCCGACCAATTTTATTTCAAGGTCCCCGGCCAGGGACGGATGGGTAGTCAGAAGGCTTTTCAACGCTTCCCAAAGTGTGACCGGGTTGCGCGAACTCACAAGGGTGCCGATGTGCGCAAGGGTGAACTTTTTATCCATGTCAGGTGCTGCATGGCTGGTGTCGTCACTGTCAAATCCATTTGTGATCACCTGGTATGACCTGTTGAACATCATGTTGAAATCATCGGCCATGGATTTGCTGATCACCGTAATGGCATCTGCCTTGCTGATCACCTCCAGTTCAAGTTTACGGTGTTTTTTATCGGCCCATGAAGTGAGTTTGAGCTCCTTGTAAAAATCAATATTGGTCCATGGGTCGCGGAAGTCGGCCAGCCAGGGAATTGCAAGCTGTGAAGCAACTTTCATGGCTATTACATGGGTGCTGTGCGGCGGGCCGGTGGAAACGATGGCATCAACAAGGTGATCAGCGAGGTGCTTTTTCAGGAATCTGACAGACGGACGGATCCAGAACCTTCGTGCATCCGGGATGAAAAAGTTCCCACGGATCCAGACGGAAATGTTTTCCAGTGTTTTATTCTTCTCTTTTTCTGACAGAAAAGCCGCGCTGATCTTGTCTTCCTTTTTCTGTCCCAGGATCTTTTTATAGACAAGATATGGTTCCCAAATCGGGGTTTTGATCACCTCCAGACCTGGAGGAATATCTTTAAACAGGGACTGGTCCAACTCAGGGTATTCCGGGTTTTCGGGACAGTAAACAACTGGCTCCCAACCGAAATCACGCAGGTATTTGACAAATTTCAGCCATCGTTGCACGCCGGCTCCCCCGCTGGGAGGCCAGTAATAACTGATGATCAGTACCTTTTTCATGCCTGTGGCTTCCGTGCTCTCACGAATTCAAAGGAGATTAAAACCAGCGCCAATACGATCAGTATGACTGAACTGACGAATGAGATTTTCTCGCCGATCGCATATACTACAGGCTCAAACTTAAAGCGAACTTTGTGTTCGCCCGCCGGGAGAACCATGGCACGCAACACATAATTGGCGCGGAAATACGGAGTAACCTGCCCGTCGACATATGCGTTCCACCCCTTGGGGTAATAGATTTCGGAAAAAACGGCAAGTCCGTTATTTTTTGCCCGGTAATGGTATGAAAGTTCGTTTGGTGCATAGTCGTCGAGCGTGATAAAATCAGTGGAATCCCTGCCCGGGGTAAAGGATTTAAGGTTGCTGCCAAAGGTTTTATCCACGATGGCGACCTTATCCGGGCTGAAGTTATTCAATGCCTTGATTTCAGCATCGGCATTCTCAACCATCTCAACACTATTTACAAACCAGGCGTTTCCAAGCGTGTTTTGATTTGGAAAAGCTACAGGCTGCTTCTCCTTATCAGGCAGGATTAAATATTTCGTATTGAGCATGTTCAGAATTGGTGTGCTGTCGGTGCTCATGCTGTTTGCAAAGGTTTTGATGTCTTTCTGAATCCCATGGTCAATAAGCTCCTGGTAACGCCTTAGCTTTGCTCCGTGGTATCCTCCCAATGATTTATGATAGTAGGAGGTGCCGGCATCATTAAAGGTGTTGGAAGTAAGATTCAGTACCCTGAAATCAAGGCTTTTATCCTGCAGGATCTGGTTGTCGGCAGCGGTGGGCTCAAACGGGTTTTCAACGCGTGCGCCGGATGTGAAGCTGTCGTTGGTAAGATATCGTTTGTTCACCGTGAACATATCTGCAAGGATAAATAGTGTCAAGGCAAGAAAGGCATATTCCTTTTTGATCTTGCTGAAAAGCAGTGCCCATGTCAGGCCGCCCGCCAGCAGGATAAAGACAAATGACCTGATGGCGTCCATTCGCAGGATGCTCTGGCGGTCTTCGCGGATTGCCTGCATCAGCCAGTCGGGGAGCTTATATTGCTGCTGCATGTACCGGTCGCCGGCACCGGCGAAATCGAGAAATAACCCGGGCAACAGGGCAAAGAAGAGGGTTACTCCCGCAGTGATGATAACAGCAGCCTGGAGGCCCTTGAACAGGTGTTTCTGATCTTGTCGCCTGTCAACGATCTCTTTCAAGGCAAGAATCCCCAGTAACGGGATGGTGAATTCTGCGATCACCAATATCATGGAAACTGCGCGGAACTTATTGTACCCGGGAAGGTAGTTGAAGAAAAAGTCGGTGAGCGGCATCAGGTTATGTCCCCATGAAAGTAAAATTGAGAGGATTGTCGCCGACAGAAGCCACCATTTAACCGGCCCTTTCACGATAAACAGCCCCAGCAGGAACAGGAA
Source organism: Bacteroidales bacterium (assembly GCA_038212325.1). Classification (GTDB taxonomy): domain Bacteria; phylum Bacteroidota; class Bacteroidia; order Bacteroidales; family FEN-979; genus CAIVAT01. The sequence continues at coordinate 14,950 of JBBQUQ010000050.1, read as the reverse complement.
CATGATGATGGACCCCACGTACACAGGACCGGAAGTAAAGGGTTGTGCCCCCCAGTAAAGGAATGGCATCGGCTGACTGGTAAACTGGCTGATGGTGGCTTCGGGAATCCCGTTTTCTTTCATGGCCTCTGCAATTTTCGAATTCTCCCCGATCTTCACACTCGAGGATCCGCCATAAAAATCGGGAATCAGCAGGGTCATGGTCTCACCGATTCCATAACTCCATTGGGTTGCATAATCTTTGTCGAGGCCAGAGGTTCTGTTATCTTTATCGCTGGTCAGCTCCGATTTTCCACGGATGGTGTATTTACCATACTCCCAGGTGGCCCATAAACTCGTGATGTTGGTAACCACCGCAAACGTCAATGCAATTAAAAGAACGCCCACCGCCTTAAAAAATGGGGTAAGTTCTTTGATGCGGATGGATTGTATAAGCTGGAACAAGCCAAACAACAGGGCGATCATGGCCAGGTAATAGGTTATCTGCGGGTGGTTTGCCTTCACTTCAAGGGAAAGAAAAACCGCAGTCATCAGGCCTCCCCAAAGGTATTTTCGCTTCATGGTGAGGATGATGCCAGCCATCGCCGGGGCCATGTAAGCGATCGCATGGGCTTTGGAATTGTGCCCGGCATCAATGATGATGAAGAAATAGGATGAAAAGGCAAATGCGGTTGCCCCTGCAATGGATAGCCAGGGGTCGACTCCCATTACCAGCAACAGGATGAAAAACCCAAGAAAATAGAGAAAAACAATGTTGGCGGGGTGGGGAAGCCCGAGGGTCAGCACATTGTCAAGGTACCCAATAAGGTTGGACGTGTATTTTGCGGAGATCTGGTAAGCCGGCATTCCTCCGAACATCGAATTTGTCCAGAGAGGTTCCTGCCCGGTCTTTGCCCTGAAGTCGACGATTTCCTTCGACATCCCCTTAAAATTAACAATGTCGCTCTGAAAGATTTTTTTTCCTTCAAGCAGCGGGCTGAAATATACGAGGGTCACCACCAGGAAGATTGCAATCGCTGCCACGTAGGGCAGAAGTGTTTTAAATTCGATTTTTTTCATGTAAGGCGCTTAAGGTGTATGGGGAACCAGTGGAAATAAAAAAAGAAGATAATTTAAGGTTATCTTCTTTTTTTATGCAAAATTGCATAAAATTCGGATTGATCGTGTCAATCAAGAAAAGAAATATTATTCTTTGTCCAATTTTTCGTCTGAAACGGTCAGTTTTTTTCTTCCTTTTGCCCTCCTGGCAGCCAGAACTTTACGTCCGTTGGCAGTCGCCATGCGTTCACGAAAACCATGTTTGTTTTTTCTCTTCCTGTTCGAGGGCTGATACGTTCTCTTTGTCATCTCACATAATTTTTTGGGACTGCAAAAGTAAGAATTAAAAGTTAATATCCAAAATTATTTTACAGGAATGTTTTTCAGCGTTTCGACCAGGAAATCCCAGAATTTCTGAACGGTGGCAATGTTCACCTTTTCATCGGGGGAGTGCGGGAAGCGGATGGTCGGACCAAATGAGATCATATCCCAGTTGGGATAGGCGCCGCCTAAAATCCCACATTCGAGACCGGCATGGATGGCTTTGATTTCGGGAATGTTGCCAAACTTCCTGTTGTAAATGTCCTGCATCGTTTTCAGGATCGGGGAGTCGGGGTTTGGTTTCCAGCCCGGGTAGCTGCCATCGAATACCGAATCGGCTCCTGCCAGGTCAAACACGCTCCGGATCATTTGCTGGAGGTCGTCCTTGGCAGAATCAACGGAACTGCGCAGGAGGTTCATGATTTTAATGGTGCCGTTTTCGGCCTTGACGATCGCCAGGTTGTTGGATGTTTCAACCAGGCCGATCATTTCGTTGCTCATGCGCATCACACCGTTCGGACAGGCATTGATGGCATTCATGCAGTTGATCAAAACAGCAGGGTTGATTACTCTCTGAGGGGTTTCAGCCTCCACCGCTTCAATTTTCAGCGTGGGTTCCACAGCAGAAAGTTCGTTTTTGATTTTGGCTGTCAGTTCGGCCAATGAGACGAGAAATGATTTTGCGTTGGCTGTCGGGATGCCGATATGAGCAAAGGATTCACGGGGAATGGCATTGCGAAGGCTGCCGCCATCGATTTTACCAACCTGCAATCCATGATTTGTAAATCCCTGGTAAAGGATGCGGTTCATGATTTTGTTGGCATTGCCACGGCCCAGATGGATATCCACGCCACTGTGGCCGCCTTTCAGCCCGGTGACATTTATTTTATAGCCTGTAAAATCTCCGCTCAACGGCTGGTCTTCATAGGAAAAAGTAATATTGCCATTGGTGCCGCCGGCGCAGCCGATGTAAAGTTCGCCTTCGTCTTCCGAATCCATGTTTACCAGGATGTCGCCCTTGAGCATGCCAGGTTTCAAACCGTTGGCACCGGTCATGCCGGTTTCCTCGTCAGAGGTGAACAGCGCTTCAACCGGACCGTGTTGTAAGTCGGTGGATTCAAGTACAGCCATTGCGGCAGCAACTCCCATTCCGTTGTCGGCGCCCAGGGTGGTTCCGTTTGCCCGCACCCATTCGCCGTCGATAATGGTTTCAATTGGATCTTTCTCGAAATCATGCGCTTTGTCGCTGTTTTTCTGAGGAACCATGTCAAGATGCCCCTGAAGAACTACTCCCTTGCGGTTTTCCATCCCCGGTGTGGCTGGTTTCCTGATGATTATATTGCCAACTTCGTCCTGGATGGTTTCCAGCCCGAGGTTTTTGCCATAATTATAAATGAATTCCCTGATCTGATCTTCATGCTTTGATGGACGGGGAATTTGTGTCAGGCTGTAAAAATTTTTCCACAGCGCTTTGGGACTAAGTTGTAAGATTTCGTTGCTCATGACCTGGTTGCTTTAAATAGATTGTGAAAAGGTGTTTATTATAGGGATAACGTCAAAATTAGGAAATTATTTGACTTGTTGCTCCGTCTCATCCTGAATTTCGCGGAAAGTAATATAGCGTTGCTGATAAAGGAGGGATAGAAACTTAGTGACACGGTCTTCAGTTTCTTCAACAGGCTGAAGTTCTTCCGCAAACTGTTCTTTCAGTTTCGAACAGATTTGTGCAACGTTCAACAGCCCGTCAATCAACAGCCAGGTATGACTGCCAAACCGGTCGAGCCTGATAAAGATAAATTTGCCTTTTGAGTTTGGCTGGAAGAGGGCCGCATTGACCCTGTTTTTGAATCTGGGCATCAGCAGGGTGATGCCGCCGTCTTCCCGCACCTCGTGCCCGAGTATTTTAACGGGCATGAGGTCGAGAAAATTGGCTTTTTTGAAAATCCGTCTGCGCTTGAAAAAATTCATTCTTACATTCCGGAGGCAGGGGGAGCCGGCTCATCAGGTTTCCCGGCATTTTTTAAAGGTATCTGGATCAGCACATAGGCAATGATGGCCAGCACTACGAAGCTGATATAGAAGGTTGGGGTTTTGAAGAAGCTGAAATAGTTGTACAGGAAGATATTAAACACCGCGAAGATCGCGATGAGCAGTCCCATAAGCGCCTCCCCGGCAATCATGCCTGATGCAAGCAGGACACCTGTGTTTTCCACTCTCACCTTTTGCGCATCATTGTGCTTGCGCTTCTCCGAGTACATTTCAACGGCACCCTTGATCAAACCGCCCACAAATATGGCGAAAGTCGTTTCGATGGGAAGGTACATCCCGACGCTGACGAGCATGGGACTCCGCACCTGCATGAGGATAAATGCAGCGCCCATGAGCATCCCGGCGATGATAAGCGGCCAGGCCATTTGACCCTGCACGATTCCGCGGGAGAGGATGGCCATAAGGCTTGCCTGTGGCGCCGAAAGGTTCTTGCTCCCAAAGCCGCCCTGGTATCCCAGGTTTTTACCGCTGGCAATGTCGCCATCGTTCAGGAAGGCCAGCACGACAAACATCACGGCGCCTGCCAGGATCACACCGAGGATGTCGCCGATTTGCATCCGCCAGGGGGTACCGCCAAGGATATGCCCGGCTTTTAAATCCTGGAGCATTTCTCCCGCAACTGCTGCAGAAACGCAAACGATGGCCGCTACGCCAAGTACAGTGGCAACACCGGCATCTCCCTGTACGCCAAGGGCAACCAGGATAAGTGCAGTTACGACCAGGGCGGTAAGGGTAAGTCCGCTGATGGGGTTGTTGGATGAGCCCATGATCCCGACCAGGTAGCCGGAAACGGAGGCGAAGAAAAATGCCAGGATGATCATCACGGTGGATGCAACTGAGGCGATGAGCACGTTTGTTCCGAAAATGAAGAAGGTGATGCAAAAAGTGAGCACCGCTACCGCACCAATTCCGATCATGATCCAGCCAAAGCTGAGGTCCTTTTCATTTCTTGGAACATTATGTTCGATACCGGAGGCTGCTTTCCTGACATCTTTTACGGAACGTGCAATCCCGGTGGAGAGACTTTTCCGCATTTTAAACAGGGTAAATGCAGCGCTGACAAGCATCCCGCCTATGGCAATGGGGCGGATGATATACCTCCAGATCTGGTTGATCTGATACACCGGATCCAATACCTTTGCCATCGCTTCATCAGGTTTCAGATTTGGGTCTTTGAGGATCAGCAAGTCGGCCCAATGCTTGAATGTCTCGACGGTCATGCCCGGTATGAGAAAGTACATGATCATGGGAGCCATAAGCCCCCAGGCAAGAATTCCACCGCTGAAGTTAAGGGCGCCTAATTTCGGGCCAATGATATAACCAACACCCATGTAAGCAGGGCTGACCCCGGGCGAGCTGAGCAACATCCCGCCCTGGCCTGTGAAAACAGTGCCACTGATGGTTTGTTTGCCAAAAACGACAAATTTTTCCCAGAGGTACTGGAACAATTGCAGTTCACCCAGTATTTTGATCAACCCGCCAAGTCCCATCGACCAGAAGAGGAATTTTGATCCGCCCGACGAACCCTGGCCCGCCTTGTGAATTTCGGCGGCAGCTACAGATTCGGGAAAAGGGAGTTCGGCATCCTCAACCATTACCCGGCGAAGGAGCGCTACAAACATGATGCCCAGTATGCCACCAGCAATGAGGATGAGGGACGAGGTGATATAATGCCCCATGGTGAAGAACTCGGACCAGATGCCTGAAACGAAAAATGCCGGAAGGGTGAAAATGGCACCTGCGGCAACCGATTCACCGATGGAACCGACCGTACGGGTAAAGTTTTCTTCAAGGATAGAACCTTTCATTATGCGAAGGATCGCCATACCAAGAACGGCAGCCGGATAAGTTGCGGCAATGGTCATGCCGGCTTTGAGTCCGAGATACGCATTGGCAGCGCCGAGGATAACGGCAAAGAAAAGGCCGATGATCAATGCCCTTACGGTGAATTCCTTCATGTTTGTTTCAGCAGACACGAACGGAATGAACTTCTTTTGTTCAGCCATAAATACTGATTTTAGGTGGGTAGATTAAGTGTAATAATACGCTGGCTAAATTATAAAAAGTTATGCAGATGAATTAACTTCTTGGAAATAAAAAAGTCATCTCCGAAAAAGTCGGTAAGGTGCCAGGTGGTCGATTTTGCCCTGATTTGTTTTAGCTCCTTGTCAACTTCGCCGCCTGTGAGGTACAACACACCGTTTGGGATATCGTTGAACCCATTTTTTTTAACAAGGTTTTTCACCATTGAAATGAAGAGGGGCAAGTTTGATACCGCCCTTCCGGTGACGAAGTCGAACGACCCGGTCATTGATTCAAAACGGGTATTCAGCGCAGTGACGTTTTCCAGTTTCAGTTCTGCTGCGATGGACTGGATCACCTTGATCTTTTTGCCGATGGAATCGACCAGTGTAAAATGTACCTCCGGAAAGAAAACGGCCAGGGGAATCCCGGGGAAGCCTCCCCCGGTTCCTGCATCCATGAGGCTGGTTCCGGGTTTGAAGTCAACGACCTGTGCAATGGAGAGCGAATGCAACAGGTGGCGCACCGCAAATTGATCAATATCCTTGCGCGAGATTAAATTGATCTTGGAGTTCCAGTCACGATATAGACTTTCCATCTGTGCATATCGTTCAAGCTGCAAGGGAGACAGGTTTGGGAAATTGGCTGCCGTGATGTTCATCATAAAATAAAATCGTCCGGAAAAGCGAATGCCGATCCGGACGTGTTTATTAAAATTTTTGGATGACGAATTATGCCTCTGATGGCTCCTCGTGGGAAACTGCTGGCTCTGCTTCGCCTTCGGCAACTTTCTTCTTCGTCTTGGTGGTTTTTGCCTTTGCTTCGGCGATTTCAACATGTTCCTCAACCTTTTTGGCGGTTTTCCTGGGAGCGGTTTTCTCGGATGGAATTACCGTTTCTTCAACTTCCTTTTTGGATGTCGGTTCAGCTTTTACAGCAACCGGGATGGTGCGTTTCTTCTTCCTTGCTGATCTTGTAACACCGAATGAACCGATGATTATTTTACCACGCTTCGTTTTTTTATCTCCTTTTCCCATAATATATTGAATTAATAGTTTTTTGCAGGCGGCAAAGGTACAAAAAATGAATTACGAATTACGATTTCCCGGTCAGGAATGGTCAAAAAATCCATGAATGATCATTTCCGACCTGTTTATTGATCCCTTAAGCCAGTTAAGAAGGATTTGATTTTTTTCAGATTCGGTTAGCTGCCAGGCAATCCCGGAACTTCTGAGCCTGTTGGTGAGCGTCTGGATAAATATGGCAGCGCAAACACTGATATTCAGGCTTTCGGTAAATCCCACCATGGGAATTCTTACGAAATCATCGGCGAATGAAAGGGCAACCGGGGTTAATCCGGCAAGCTCGGTCCCGAAAACCAGGGCCGTTTTTTGGTGCAGTGGCAGGGTTTCAGGGATAAACCCATCCTTGTGCGGCGTGGTTGCGACAATACGGAAACCCTGCTCCTTTAGATGGCTAAGGCAAGCGGTAGTATTGTCGGCAGTTCCATTGTACCTGAGGAGGTCGAGCCACTTGGATGAGCCAAGCGCGACATCAGGATTCACCTCGTATTTATTCCGGTTTTCGATGATGTGAACATTCTGAACTCCGAAGCAGTCGCATGTGCGCAGCACTGCACTGGCATTGTGAGGCTGGTAAATGTCTTCGAGTGCGATCGTCAGGTGGCGCGTGCGGAAAAGAACAGCCTCGTTGAATTTCCGAAAACGTTCTTCAGTGACAAATTGCTTAAGATAAGAGATCAGTTCTTTGGTTTCAGCGGGGGTAAACTCATTGACCGGGTGCATGATCCTGCTCGTTTGGTGCGTGCAAAAGTAAAAAAAATGGGCGACCATACCGGAAGTTCAGGAAAATATGTAATTTTGCACTCCAAATTTCAGGTAACATGGCAAGCAAACAGGACAAAAAGATTGACAAGACCGAAGAACGTATCGTAGCAGTTGAAGAAGCATTCAGCAAAAGCGAACAGTTCATTGAAAAAAATCAGCAGATCATTCTGATCGTTGTAGGTGTATTGATCGTTATAGTGCTGGGATTCTTCGGATTCAAGAGGTTCTACCTCGCTCCCAAAGAGAAGGAAGCCCAGAGCCAGATGTTCATGGCAGAAAAATACTTTGAACAGGATTCATTGAAAAAGGCATTGAACGGTGATGGGCAGTATCTTGGATTTCTTGCCGTTATCGATGAATTTGGCATGACCAAATCAGCAAACCTGGCACACTATTATGCGGGGATATGCTACCTTAAACTTGGTCAGTTTGACCTGGCTTTAGAGCAGTTGAACAAATTCAGCGCTGACGACCAGCTGGTTGGCCCGATGGCCAAAGGGGCCATGGGTGATGCGAACATGGAATTAAAGCAGGTGCAAAAGGCAGCCGACCTTTACATTGACGCTGCAGAGATGAAGAAAAATGATTTCTCATCCCCGCTGTTTCTCATGAAAGCGGCCATGGCGTATGAAGAACTTGGAAATTTCGATAAAGCGCTCAGCATCTACAAGCAGATCAAACAAGAATTTCCGCGCTCCGCTGAAGGCAGGGAAATTGACAAGTATATCTCCTACACTGAAGGTCTGATCAAAAAATAATTACGAATTACGAATACTGAATTTCCTTTTCCCCGTATTGTTTTTTTCGGCACCCCTGAATTTGCCGTTGCCTCTTTACAGAAGTTGGTCAACGATGGATTTGATGTTGTTGCGGTCGTAACAACGACCGATAAGCCGGCTGGCAGGGGGTTGAAAGCAAAAATTTCTCCGGTTAAGGAGTTTGCCCTGCAACAGGGCATTCCTGTATTGCAGCCTGCTAACATGAAGGATCCGCAATTCCTTGAACAACTTCGTAGCTATCGCCCCGAACTTCAGATTGTAATTGCTTTCCGGATGATGCCAAGGCAGGTGTGGGAACTCCCTTCATTGGGAACATTTAACCTTCATGCCTCGCTGTTGCCGCAGTACAGGGGAGCTGCACCGATCAACCGGGCCATCATCAACGGAGAAAAAGAGACCGGGCTGACGACTTTCTTTTTAAATGAACATATTGATACCGGCAAAATCCTGCTGGCCAAAAAAGTTGAAATAGGCCCGAACGAATCCGCGGGCGAACTGCATGACCGCCTGATGACAATTGGGGCAGAACTCGTGTTGACGACGGTTGAGCGCATTGTTTCGGGGGATATTGAAGAAGTCCAACAGGAGTCGCTGATCAGCGATCCTGCCGTTTTAAAACCCGCTCCTAAAATTTTTAAAGAAGATTGCCGCATTGACTGGAGACAGGATGTGCTGACCATCCATAACTTTATCCGCGGACTTAGTCCTTATCCCGGAGCTTTCACACCATTGACGATGGCAGATGGAGGGCTGCAAAGCCTGAAAATTTTCCGGGCTTTTCCGGAGTATGCTGATCCATGTGGTTGTACTGGTCAGTTTATCACCGATGGGAAATCTTTCCTCAAAGTCGGGGCAAAAAATGGATTTATCCACCTGGTTGAACTTCAAATCCCTGGGAGAAAAGCCATGAATAGCGGGGATTTCCTGCGTGGCTTCGGAAGAATTTTTCCTGAAACCCATGGTATTTAACTGTTTTAGAAGCAGAGATATTAACAAAGTTTCCATTTTATCAACATTTTCGGCACTTTTAGGAGGAAAACACTTGACTTTTTTTTCAGATGCCTTATATTTGCAGGGATTATTAATCATGTATTAATTTAAACTCAAGAAAAATGAACAAAGCTCAATTAATCGAAGCAATTGCCACTGATGCAAAAATTAACAAAGCTGAAGCAAAACGCGCTCTCGAGGCTTTTATTGACAACACAAAAAAGGCGCTCAGCAAGGGTGAAAGAGTAGCTTTAGTAGATTTCGGCTCATTCTCTGTTTCAAAAAGGGCTGCCCGCAAAGGTCGCAATCCTCAGAACGGAAAAGAGATCAAGATCGCTGCCAAGAAAGTTGTAAAATTTAAGGCAGGTGCTGCATTGAGCAAAAAAGTAAAGTAAGACTTTACTGCTTCTTAGAAAAAAAGACCTTCCAGGTTTTCAAAACCTGGAAGGTCTTTTTGTTTGAAAAGCCATTGAAATATCAGGGTTTTCCGGGAAAACTTTCAACAAACTTTATTTTCAGATCGGGGAAATCGTTAACGAACTTTATTTTAATGTCCGGAAAATCGTTGACAAACTTCCATTTGCCGCATTTATCCGGAAAATTTTCAACAACCTGCACCTTGAGGTCCGGAAAATTATCAACGATTTTCACCTTTAAGTCGGGGAAATCATTTACAATCTTTACCTTGCCATAGAGTTTGAATCCCTTGCACTGGCAGTCCTTGCCAGCATGATCAGCCTGACCTGCCGGAAGCAGCAGCATCATCATGAATAACACGGAGAATCCCATCATAATCAGTGTTTTATAGTTTAAAAATGTCGTTTGTCATTTCCATGTGTATTTTCGATCGCTGCCAATGGTGATCTTTTCATTATCCACCAGCCACTGAACTGCCCTCACCACCTTGTCCTCATTGATTGGTTCCGCGGCAGCCACCAGTTCATCCAGGGTGTACGAGTTGGATTTCAGTAGCGGCTTGATCATGCCGACAATGGTGTCGAATTCCATCTCATTAAGGCTGATCTTGTTGCGCTCAATGCACACATCACACATACCGCAACGCTTGCTGTTCATCTCCCCGAAATATGCCAGCAATTCCTGGCTGCGGCACTTGCTGGTTGCCTCAGTATAATTTATCATGTGCTCCAACCTCATTCCTGCATCCTTCAGCCTGTCTTTGTAATTTGCAGGTGAAATGGTGAGGTCACGGGTGTCGAGACGTTCCTGTATATATATGATGCGAGGTTTGTCAGATTGAGGGATATAATCAACAATCTGCAATTTGGACAGGTACTTCAGGTTGCTGATGACCATCTCAACGCTGAGATTGCTTCTCCGGGAAAGTTCGGATTCATTGAAGATCACAAAATCCGAAAGGATCCCACTGTATGACCGCAACATGGTTTTGATGAAATGGTCATAGGGTTCATGTTCAACCTGGAACCGGTAAAGTTCATCCTTACGGGCTTTGATGAATACTTTCGATGGATTGTGAAGCCCGTCGGTTAACATTACAAATCCTTCTTTTTCAAGGAATTTCAGGCAATTGTACACGATAACCGGCTGAAAATTATATTGTTCTGCAAACAGGGCCAGATCGAAGTCAAACTGCTGGTCTTTCCCCATCCCTACAGGCAATTGGAAATAGTTACCAAGGGCCTGGTAAACATCGCGGATGGTTTTCAATTCGGGGTAAGCGAGCGCCAGGTTGTGACGGGCATCAAGCACATCGGCCGTTTCATACAGCATCACCGCGTAAGCCCTCTTTTCATCGCGGCCTCCACGGCCGGCTTCCTGGAAATAGGCTTCGATGCTGTCGGGAAGATCGAGATGAACAACGACCCTCACATTTGGTTTATCGATTCCCATGCCAAATGCGTTCGTCGATACTATGATCCGCCGCTCCTCATTGATCCATGCAGATTGCCGCCGGTCGCGTGTACGCGGGTCAAGACCTGCATGGTAAAAATCGGCGTTTATCTTGTTTTTCTGCAGGTACTCCGAAATTTCCTTCGTATGTCGTCGGTTACGCACATAAACGATCCCGGGTCCACTTACTTTGCTTAAGATCTTAACCAGCCGTTTAAGTTTATCCTCCTCCTTAATTACCAAATACGTTAGATTCTTTCGCTCAAAACTCTTCTGAAAAACATTCTCTCTCTTAAATTCCAGTTTTCGCTGAATGTCGTTGACAACTTTTGTTGTTGCTGTTGCCGTCAGGGCTATGACCGGGGTCCCCGGGATCATTTGCCTTATATTGGCGATCTGCAGGTAAGGCGGCCTGAAATCATACCCCCATTGCGAAACACAATGTGCCTCATCAACGGCCAGAAGATTGACCTTTAACCGGTTCAGCGCTTCGCGCATTTTTACCGTCGCGAGCCGCTCAGGCGAAACATAAAGAAGTTTGATATTCCCGAAAAGGCAATTATCCAAAATGATCCTGATTTCGTCGGGGTGCATGCCCGAATGAAGTGCTGCTGCCTGAATTCCTCTCTTTTTCAGGTTATCGACCTGGTCTTTCATGAGGGCAATAAGCGGGGAAACAACCAGGCAGATGCCATCAAGCGCGAGTGCGGGAACCTGGAAGCATAATGACTTTCCTCCGCCGGTTGGGAGCAATGCCATCGTGTCCTTCCCATCGAGTACCGATTGAATGATCTCTTCCTGCAATGGCCTGAATGAAGAATACCCCCAGTACTTAAGCAGTATTTGATGAATGGTCAAGGAGTCATAAAATTTAGATTTTGCCTTTTCTACACAACCACTCTTCTGATCGAATCGAGCACGGTGCCATCTACCCATTTCACGACAGCCACCACCTCGTCGGTAAATTTAGGTTTGGCCGGAACTCCGCATATTTTCTCGGCTTCAGCTTTGAGTTCTTCGATTGTTTTAATCGGCAGGGATGAATTTTTCATCTTTTCGATCAGGTCGGTACGGAGAGGGTTGATTGCAATGCCTCGTTCGGTTACGATCACGTCGATCAGTTCACCCGGACCGCAAATGGTGGTCACTTCATCGCGGATCACCGGCATGCGGTCGCGGAACAGCGGGATCGGCAGGATTACGCATTTTCCGAACAAGGTGTTCTGCCATCCGCCGATGCCATGCAACAGGTACCCATCTGAATGGGTAACCACGTTGGCGTTGAAATTCACGTCAACTTCAGTGGCGCCGAGAATCACAATATCCACCATTGAGGAGAAATTCCCTTTGCTGTGGTAGTTATAACTCGTAAAGGGGCTTGTCCAGGTATGGTTCGGGTTGTCGCGCATGGAGCGCACCCCGTCGAGGTCGAATGTCTGGCCGTCGAGTATGTATTCCACAAGCCCTTCTTCAAGCATCTGTACGAGGTATTTGTTGCTGCCACCGCGGGCAAACCTGGCTTTCCACTTGCGTGCACGGAGGATTTCGGAAAAATAGATCCCGATGGAGAGCGCAGTGCCTCCGGCCCCCGCCTGGAAGGAGAATCCGTCATATATCAGTCCGGCTTCGTCGCAGAATTTTGCCGACCATTCGGCCAGCAGCAGGCGGTCGGGACTCTTGGTGATCTCTGTTGTGCCGCTGACGATCTTTTCGGGAATGCCGATCTTATCCATCACCACCACATAATCCACATAGTTCCCGTTGATCTGCCATGGCAGGCAGGGGAACGGAACAAGGTTGTCGGTTACAATGATTACCTTGTCGGCATATTGCGAATCGGCAAGGGCGAAACCAAGCGGGCCACAGGCAGCAGATCCGTTCACCCCGTTGGCATCACCGAAAGGGTCGGCCGTGGGGGCTGCGATCACTGCAATGTCGATATGTACTTCGCCATCCTGAACAGCCTGGTAGCGGCCGCCATGCGAACGGAGCACGCCGAGGCCCTTCATCTTCCCTTCGGAGGTGAACTTTCCAAGGGCGCCGTTCATGCTGCCTTCAATGTGGTTGATGGTGCCGTCTTCGAGGTATTTCGTCATGGGTTCATGGCAGGGGAATGATGCCGAAGGATACCACATGAGGTCTTTGATACCCAATTCATGGGCTATGTCGAATATCCGGGTGGCTACCAGGTCGCCATTGCGGAAATGATGGTGGGTGGAAATGGTGATCCCATCCCGAAGGCCGGCTTTAAGGAGCGCCTCTTTGAGGCTTGGAACGGTTTTATTCCCATCAGCAGGAAAATCGGCGCAGCTTGTCAGCCTGGGGGCCGCACGGAAGCCATCAGGTTTATACTTCCCCACGCCCATATAAGGCACGGCCGGCTTTCCATTGATTATGGTAGGCACGATGCGGCCGGCGGCATTGGTTACGAGTTTATCAGACTTGCTCATAGGTGGCCCTCCAGTTTTCATCTAATTTGTTCATTTTCAGTGCGAGATTGATGGTGTTAAGCGCTCTTTTCACCACCGGCGGATCAATCATCTTTGTTCCGAGGGCAACAACGCCCAATCCTTGCTCGGTGGCCTTATGAAATGCATAAACGATTTTCTGGGCTTTCCCGATCTCGTCGGGCGTAGGCGCAAAAGTTTCATGGATTACAACGATCTGGCGGGGATGGATGCAACCCATCCCGTCGAACCCCAGCGCTTTTGAACGGAGTACATTCTGCCTGAGTCCCTCCATGTCGCCTACATCGGAGTAAACTGAATCGATGGGCTGTATCCCTGCGGCGCGGGCGGCATTGACCACCATGCTTCGTGCAAAGAACGATTCAGTGCCTTCTGCCGTGCGTTTGGTTCCCAGGTCGGCGGTGTAGTCTTCAAGCCCGATGGCAAGAGAAACAACATTGTCGGCACAACTTGCTATGGCGTATGCATTGATCACTCCGAGGGCACTTTCAATGATCGGCATGATCCATACAGGTCCCGACTGGTTATGTTCTTTCCGGATCTTCGTGATCTGATCATTCACTGCCTTTACCTGCTCAGGCTTTTCACATTTGGGCAACAGGATGAGGTTAACATTGTACGGGATGATGTAATTAAGGTCTTCGATCCCGCGTTCACTCTGGTTGATTCGCACCATCCGTTCTGCGCCGTAAAAGTCAATTCCGCATAGGGCGTTGCGCACCAGGAAACGGGCTTCATCCTTTTTATCAGGCGCCACAGCATCTTCGAGGTCGAGGATGATGCCGTCTGGTTTGTGAATCCCTGCATTGATCATGAGGCTGGGAGAATTCCCCGGAAGGTATAGTCTCGAAAATCGGTTCCGGTCTTTGGCTGTGGCATACATGTTTTCCTTCAGCATAGCCGGAAGCCAGCTCTTTTCTGCCGGGATGAGTTTTTTGATAACCGCCTCAAGGCGTGCAGCGATGACCAGGGATATCGCGCCGGAATCCTCGATGGTGACCTGTGCATGGTTAATGCCGTAGTAATCAAGAATCTCTAACATCTCCTTCCGTATGCTGTCGCCATACATGACGGCCACTTTCGATTCGACCTTAAGCACTATGCCGCCCTGGTCGGTAAGTTTAAGTGTAACAAAACAATCGGAGCGGACCCCCTTGCCTTTGTTACCTGCTGTAGCAATTGCTCCCATGAGATAAGTTCGTTAATGTTATTGGATTAACAGGCAAAATTAGGAAAAATTCAGGAAAGCCAATGATCTTAACCCATTTTGCAGCTAAATTCTTATAACTTTCTTGTTTTGAACTGACAGCATGTTTTCAATTTCCGTTTTGAGCACTACAGATTTTTTACGGATAAAAGGGGCGTATTTGTATTGAAGCATATCATAGATGTTCTTTGCCTTCTCATCTGGTTCGGAACATTTGCGGATACTGATAATTTCTTCTGCTTTATTTTGAGCCAATGTGGTTACACATTTTTGTGTGTTCATGATTCTGACGATCTCTCGCCAGTCGCTTGTTATCCCTTTTTGCTTGAGCTGATACCGAATGGTATTGACGAGCCAATA
>JBBQUQ010000049.1:0-25580 GCA_038212325.1 Bacteroidales bacterium | reverse complement strand
AGGTGGCGGATCGCCTCCATCACCGCGGGGATGTCGATCTCACGCGGACAGCGGCCCGAACAGGCCGAGCAGGTGAGGCAGAACCAGTGGGAGTTGGCCATGTAGCATTCATTCCTGAGCCCCAGCTTGACCATCTGTATGATCTCGCGGGGCGGAAAATCCATGTATTGCGACACCGGGCAGGTGCTTACGCACTTGCCGCACTGATAACATTCCAGCACATTGGCGCCGCTTTTGGCGTTCACATCCTCCAGGAATGTATTTTTTCCCTGATTTCCAAGTGTTATCATCGGACAATTTGTATTGTTAATATTATAACAGTACAAAGTTAGCAAAAGATTCTTTTGGAAATATTCTAAATTACAGGCTGTTATAATTCAGTAAGTTAGGGTATGTTTTAAGAATGAAAAAAGTGACGACTGCCACAGCTGGCTAAAGCCAACTGCAATAGATTTTAAAGCACTGATTTATTGCAGTTTTATGTTTGGGTAACTGGGTAACTGAATTTATTTCTGCTTATTTTTGCAGAAATTATTTACCGATGAAGCAGCGCCTGGTTCTTTTTCTTTTTTTGATGACTGGGTGCAACCTGGTTCACGCTCAGAAATCAGCCGTGAATGTGCCGCAGATGATCCTGGTCGACGGCGGCAGTTTCCTGATGGGCGACAACGCGGGCTATGAGAATGAAAAACCCGCTCACAAGGTAACAGTCGGCAGCTTCTACCTCGGCAAATATGAGGTCACCGTTGCTGAATTTAAAAAGTTTATTGCGGCATCCGGTTATCAAACGGATGCTGACCAGCCCGATTCGGCCAGGCTTAAAAATGGGTTACCTGCCAGGGAGCACAACACCGGAACATGGAGTCGTTATGCCACCGGGCTGCCTGTTCCTGAGGCCGATACGCTGTTTCCTGTTTGCAATGTCAGTTGGAATGATGCGATGGCCTATTGTGATTGGCTGAGCGGTGAAACCGGCAAGAATTACCGGTTGCCGGCCGAAGCCGAATGGGAGTTCGCCGCCAGGGGAGGCGTGAAAAGCAAGGGGTTTGCTTATGCCGGCAGCAATAACCTGGATGAAGTTGGCTGGTCCCTTCAAACACCCCGGAGCAAAGTGCGGCTTATCGGCACGAAAGCACCCAATGAACTCGACATCTTCGATATGACGGGCAACGTTTCAGAATGGTGCGCCGACTGGTATGGCGAATCGTGGTATCAAACAAGCCAGGAGAAAAACCCTTTGGGTCCCGTCGGCGGCACCCGTCGCGTAACACGCGGGGGGTCGTGGAAAACGCTGGAAGCCCGGATGAAAGTAACCTGCCGGAAAAATGAACTTCCCTTTAACTGTGCCATGGATACAGGCTTCAGGCTTGCCATGCCGGCAGATGCTCCTGTGAAAAAATAGATGCTGCGGAATTTCCTATTTGGATGTCTTGAACTCAGCCCAAACCGGCCAATGGTCGGAGATGGTTTTTGACGTATAGCAGCTGTCGACCCCCCAACGGCCGGTATAGTATGATTTTGCCGGCAGGGTGAGCACGAAGCGGTCGTAGGCGCAGTCGCTTTTCGCTGACAGGTTTGTTTTTGCATTGTCGGGAACGATCCAGAAATAGTTTGGTCCGCGGATGTCCAACTTGTCAAGTTCAGCAGGGCTGGCATAGGTGCAGGATGCATTGAAATCGCCCAGCACGATAATCTCCTTCTCCCCGGCATATTTCAGTTTTGCCCATTTTACCACCTCATCCAGGCTTCCGGTCTCTTCAACGGCCTTTTCAGGGGTTGTGTGAATGGTAACCAGCACGAAGGTGAATTTGCCTGTTTTCGATTTGAACCTGGCTGTGTAGGGCTCGCGGGCAAAGTAATCATGCACCGAATCGTTGTACAGCAGGGGGTCGGCCATCAGGGAGAACCTGCTGGTGTCGTAATAAAAGGCATAGCGCTCCTGTGCTGTTTTATCATCCGCCTGCCTGCCGGTTTGATCACTGCAGGCAACTTCGTATTTTTTAACGCCTTTTTTATTGATGATGTCCCTGAAGGTTTCCGGGAGCTTGCCTGTTATATCTGAGACCTCCTGCACCGCAACAATGCCGTATTTCCTGATAATAGCTGCCAGTTCATTCACCCGGAGCGAATCGTTCAGCTTGGTTTTCCCGAAGTTCTGTATGTTGAACGTGCATATCCTGAACGTTTCGGCACGCTGTGAAAATGCAGGGTAACCAAATGTCACAGCAAAAAGCAGGGCGAATGACAGGATGATTACCTGCCGGCATGATGGGGATATATTGTCATTTTTTATCATGGTGTTATTTTTAGCCGATCCAAATCTAACACTTTTTCTGCATGGGAGCCTCAATTAAATCATGCAAGGTTATATATGCGAATCAAGAGTTGAAAAATGCAGGAATGCCTGTGGCTCTTCTTTGTATCAATGGGGCTAAAGCCCCGGATGAATTTGCCCCTTTAACCCTTGGCTAAAGCCAAGGGCAATAAAACAGAGGCAATTAGAATTATCCCGGTAAAACTATATTGCCCCTGGCTTTATTTGAACTGCCCCTGGCTTCTTATGTATTGCCCCTGGCTTTAGCCAGGGGTTACAAAGGCTGGTTCACCAGGGGCTTTAGCCCCATATTGAGACCTTATTAACGACTTATCGACTCTTAGATTCACATGATAAAGAAAAAAGGCGATTCCGCTCGGAATCGCCTTTTTTTTCACGTCACGCGTCACGCGTCGCTTGTCACGCCATTACTGGAGCGTAAACTTGATCGGAAGGTTAAACTGAACACGAACAGGAACACCACGCTGTTTGCCGGGCACCCATTTGGGCATCGACCGCACAACGCGGATGGCCTCTTCGTCGCAGCCGCCGCCAATGCCGCGGAGCACCCGCACATCGGAGATGGAGCCGTCGACTTCAACCACGAAGGTTACGAACACCTTTCCCTGGATGCCCAATTCCTTGGCCTCTTCGGGGTATTTGATATTCTGCTGAAGGAATGAGATCCGAGCCTCTTCGCCACCCGGATAGCCGGGCTGCTCTTCAACCACAGTGAAAATTTCAGCCTGCACCGGAGTTTCAATGACTTTGGGGCCTTCATCCTTTACTTCTACCTCAACATCCTCGGAAGGTGCTTCAACATTGCCCTTTTTATTCAGGTCATCCATGGAAGCCATGCTTACCTCGATGGTTGTGTCTTCGACAACAACGGGGGCCGTAAATTTGACTTTTTCAACCATGGCTTCAGGCGGAGGGGGAGGCGGGGGAGGGGGCGGTGCCTCTTCCTGTTTCAGGTTATCGATGGTAACACCAACCTCCTTTTCCTTTTCCCTGACCAGCCTCTCTTTATTGACATAGGCATTGATCAGCGGATAGGCCACAACGACTCCAACTAAGAGAAAACCAATGATCATGGAGATGGTTGCATATTTTCTGTAGTTCTTTCGCAGGAAATAAGAGCCATATTCCTTGTTCCTGTTCCTGAAAACAATATACTCCAGCGGTTCTACATATTGTGTTTCATTTGCCATACACTATTTTTTTAAAGCGTTAAACACGTTCTCTGCTTATTTCGGAGCGTTTTTCAACATCTCAATTTCCACGGGAGTCGGATCAACCACCGCGTAACTTGCAACGTTACAGATGGCCATTTCGTCGATGATGTCAACCATGTCCTTGTACTTTGCCTTGTCGTCGGCTTTGATCAGGACGATTGGTCCCTTCTGATCATCTTTCTTGAACTTCTTTATCTGGTTATCGGCGGCAGTATCTTGCACGACGATTTTTCCGGTTACCCGCAGATCACGATATTCGGCGATTTTGGTAAAGAGGTCCTTGTTTTTGATCAGCAGGAATTTCCGGATTCCGTCTTTACTGAAGTCGGTCTTGACGAGCTGGGGCATTTCGGCAGGTTTCTTCGGATCTGCAATTCCGATATAGTAGTACACCTTATGACCTTCCGTAAGCAGGATATTCAATGTTCTGTTTTTCGGAATTTCCGGGCGGTTCTTATCGTCGGGATTGTCCGTTTTTTCGGGCATGGTGATGACCATGACTTTGGGCTTGCTAAAAGCCGTGGTGAGCATGAAGAAGGTAATGAGCAGGCACATCAGGTCGACCATGGGGGTCATGTCGATGCGCGTGCTGTGTTTCTTCGCTTTGCGCTTACCACCCTTTTTCCCTTTTTCTTCAACAATTATTTCACCCATACTGGTTTTTTCTTTTAGGGATTAAAATCGCGTTGCCTTACTTTGGCATATCCTTCAGGGTGACTTCGTCCTTCTGAAGGTTGGTAACGAGATTAAATTTATTTACCTTGTTTTCCTGCAGCAGGTCCATGATCTTCTTCACGGCGGTATAATCCGTTTCAGCGTCGCCCTTGATGGCTACTTCGGCGCTCAGGTTGGTGAGGCGGGCCATGCGAACCCACCAGGCCAGCTGGTTGTCGGTCGAATCTGTCGGAATCCCTTCCTGGAATTTGTCGCGTTCTTTCGGGTCTTCCGCATCGATCCACGCCCTGAGGTTCTTGATCGGCATTCCAAACCCTGCCATTTTGCTGAATTTGCTCAGCTCTTTGGGGGTATAGGTTATTTTATACTGCTCGCCCATTTTCTGCAGCAGCTTTTCCCTGAAGTGGGTAGAGGTATCCTTGCCATTATCGATGTTGAAAAAGATCTTTCCGTCCTTGGCAATGTATATCGTCATGATATCATTGTCGGGAGCCTGTTTTTCTGATACCGATGACGGGGTTTCGATCGGTGCGGCTTCCTGGGGGCGGAACGAGGTCGTCAACATGAAGAATGTTAACAGCAGGGAAAACAAATCCACCATAGGCGTCATGTCTATGTGCGGAGATCTCGCCGGTGCTTTAATTTTTGGCATACTGGTTGCTTTTAATTACTTGGTTGCAGCTGCAAATGACTGAACAAGGCTGAATCCGGCTTCATCGATTTTATAGGTGAAGCTGTCGATCTGCGTGGAGAAGAAATTATAAAACACGATGGCAAGTAAAGATCCGAAGATACCAAAAGCAGTGTTGATAAGCGCTTCAGAAATCCCGTTTGCAAGGGCAAGGGCGTCAGGTGCCCCGGCTTGCGCCAACGCGCCAAAGGCCTTGATCATCCCGATAACCGTTCCCATAAGACCTGTCAAAACGGAGATCGAGGCAATGGTAGAGATGATAACGAGGTTGCGCGACAACATCGGGAGTTCGAGGGCTGAAGCCTCTTCAAATTCTTTCTGAAGGGCGAGGATTTTCTGGTCTTTTTCCAGTGTCTGATCGTTCTGTAAGGTGCGATAGCGGATTAAACCGGCTTTCATGACATTGGCTAATGACCCTCTTTGCTTGTCGCAAGCATCAATTGCTTCTTCGATTTTGTTATTGTCCAGCTTCTGTTGAAGGCCCTTGACAAAAACATTAAGCCGACCCTTCCCCTTGGCCCGGAAAAGGGTAATCGCGCGTTCAATGGAAAAAATGATGACGACGAGGTTCAGTGTGATGAGAAAGGGAACAACGACACCTCCTTTGTAAATAATGGCGAGATAGTTACCGGGAAGCGGGTGGCCTTCAGG
This sequence comes from Bacteroidales bacterium, assembly GCA_038212325.1. Taxonomy (GTDB): domain Bacteria; phylum Bacteroidota; class Bacteroidia; order Bacteroidales; family FEN-979; genus CAIVAT01. The sequence continues at coordinate 20,014 of JBBQUQ010000049.1, read as the reverse complement.
ATTGCCTCCTTCAAAGAAGAGAGGATTGCCAAAAACATACTTGTAAATGAGGTAGGAAACTATGAACGAAAAAATGATAACGCCCACTGTAAACACTGACCTTAAGGTTTCACCCAGGGTTCCGCCTTTTTGAATTGTCTTGCTCATCGTTAAAAAGTTTTAGATTAAAGATTGAATGAATTATTGAATTTTCTTATTTAAAGGCCCACAAAGGTAAAAAAAATACGAGGATATCCAACAGTGCTATTTGATCTTCAGTTTAAGGCTTTCAATGACCGGTTTCACAATGACCACCTTTTCATCATTCGGATTTACTGCACTCATTCTCACGTAGTAAGTCAATGCTTTTTCGGCTTCATCCTTGAGTTTTGGGTCGCGCGAGAACTGGCTGTAATGGTAAAATGCGAGGTAATCGAACGACTCGAACCGCTCTTTCATGTATTTTACGGTATCGGATTGTGTTTTTTCGATCAGTCCTTCATAAACAGGAACACCATACCCGGTGGTGTTAAACCCCTTGGCGTCTTTCATGTCGAGGTTTGATTTGGTGCGGGCACGCCAGGCGAAACCAGGGATGTACTCGGGCTGCATGATGTTGAAAATCGCCAGGTTGGTATCGGCGCTCACATAATCCTGAATGCTGTAGTAGACTTTTCCAAGGTTGTAGTAATCCATCGCCACTCCTTTTCCCAGGCTGATCTTACGCTCATAATGCTCTTTTGCCTTGTCATATTTTTTTATCCTGGTAAAGCTCAGGGCGGCTTCTGAAATAAGTTCACTTTTGGTGGTGTCAAGGGCATAAGCCTTCATCAGTTCCAGGGTTGCCAGCGAATCCTGCTTCAGTTTGGCCAGGGTTCGTCCGTAATAGGCGTAATCGAGCGACCTGACCTTATCCGGCTTTGCATTGGCAATGAATTTTTTGATATACTCGAGTCCTTTGTCATATTGCTGGGTCTCATAGTAGGAATAGGCCAGCGCCCGGTTCACGTCGTTGTCAGAATTGTCAACGGCAAGGATCTTGTTCAGCTGTTCAATGGCTTCGGGATAGTCCTTTAATTCGATGAGGGTGTTTACCAATTGTTTGCGGGCGGAGATGTTTCTTGAAAGTTCGAGGAATTTGTTTAAGCTTTTCTTGGCATCCTCCTGCCTTCCTGCTCTTGCCTGCAGGTACCCCAGTTCGCGGTAGGCAGGGGCAAAGGTGGAATCCATTTTGATAACTTCCTGGTAAAAATTCAAGGCGGTGGTATATTGCCGTGCACGCAGCCACAACTGGCCGATGCGCAGCTTGGCCTGGGACGACATGGGATCAAGGCCTTGTGCGATATTATAGTTGGTAATAGCCTTTGAGCCATCATTGAGCAGGTAAAAATATACATCCCCTTTAATAATGTACAACTCCGGGTTCTTGCTGTCGAGTTTTTCTGCGCGTCGGAGGAAATCAAAAGCACTTGCGGTGTCATGAACAGTTGCAATTACATAAGCTTCAGCCATATGGAGAAGGGTCTTTGCCTGGCGGTCGGGCTCCATTTTGATCTGCTTATTTGCCTTTGATGGCAGCAAGGCCTGGGCCTTGTCAAATTCCGCCCTGGCTCCCGGCAAATCTTTCCTGATTATCCTCAGGGCGCCCAGGCCGACAAAATTCAGCGGGTTCGACGGGTCCTGGCTGATTCCTGATTCAAAAATGGATTTGGCGGAGTCAGCTTTTTCATCAAAGGAGATGTTGAGGGTGTCGGAATAATAGGCTTTCATGGTGCTGAGGCCATAAAAATAGTAGTTATCACCATTTGCAGGCGTTTGCCTGATCAACTGCTTAAACATCGAGGCAGCGGCAGAAAACTGTTCGCTCTTTGAAAGCCTGATGGCAGCTTTCAGGTCCTGTGCGTAGACTCCGGCAGAAAAAGAAAAAAAGAGCAGCAGCGCAATAAAGGCACCAGCTGGTTTGGTAAATCTGGGCATATTCAGTATCTCCTGTATATTTAGTGTTTAATTTCTACGATCCTTACCGGCATGGCCGCAGGCACCATGCCTGCATGAAGGACGATGTACTGCCCCTTTTCGCCTGCGATAAACGATGAAAAACCATGCGCCAGCCCGGCATACGACTGACGGTTGATGCAATAAATATCGCGGGTGAACGGATAAGATCCTTCGGCGATATAACCCGGAAATGGCCTGTAAAATTTGGTTGCGGGATCATTGTCGCCTTCCATGGCAATGCCCACAACCTTAAACCGTTTAAGAAAATTATGTGAGACCGTGTCGGCCGGATCGCTGATCCAGTTTACGCTGATCACACCGATGGCATTTTTATTGTTTTCCACGAATGCTATCACCTCTGAATTACTCCGGGCGGCGACACAGGTATTTGGAAATGAATCGATTTGAAATTTTTCTCTGAAATACCGGGGGTTGCCTGACTTGAAATTGTCGAAAACAACGACGAGGTCTTTCAGCCTGGATTTATTATCCACCTGGCCCCAGGAGGTGATTTTGCCCGTGAAAATATCTTTTACAGTGCTGAAAAACAGCGATGTGTCAGGATTCTCATTGTTAACGATGAGCGCAACCGCGTCGATGGCGATTTTGGTTGTTTTCGGGATGTACTGACGCTCCCTGAGGTAGGCGACCTGCTGTTCGGAGAGTTTCCTGTTGACAATGATCAATGGCAGGGAATCGTTCATGAAATCATTGATCACATCTGCTTCCGTTTTAAACACGGTATCGATGGAGGCATATTTGTACATCGCCTCAAAGGCGTACACTTCGGCTTCAAGGAGCAGCCGGTACGAATCATCCACCCCAACCTTGATCCTTCCCCCGGTGGGGGTATCGGTGTTTTTCCTGCCGGAGTCGCCGCCGCATGACGACAGGAGCAGGAACAAAGATATTCCTGCAGCAATCATACAACATGATGCAATTCCTTTGATGATTTTCATCGCTTTAACGCTTAAAATCAGCTGATTCATTAGATAGAACACAAATTTAAGAAATTTATTATTGCGCCTTGGAATTATTCCTCGTTTCGCTCCCTGTTTTTTGACCAAAGGCGAGCCATCCGGAAGCCCCCGTAAAGAAAAAGAAAGACGGCGAAAATGATTTTGATTTCCCTGGAGAGATACTGAAACCTCGAACTGACAAGTACAAAAACCCCGAGGATGAAATAGAGCAGGATGACAAACCAGGAGAAATACTTGCCGAATTTTTGCATGGGGTTTACCGTTGAACTTTCCAGTAAGGGAGGGCATCTCCGTCGGGCCATTGGTTCCAGTAGGCCGGGGAAACGGTTAATCCGTCCTTCCTGAAAAGTTTCTTTTCATATACAGCGATCATCGGGTTAAAAAGGATATCTGTTACCCCGACAACAATAGTCTCCAGCCCTGTTCCATCCTTTGCTTTTTCCTTTTCCATCCTCACCTCATACCCGTTGAGCACGAGCAGGTTTTTCAGGAATTCGGCCCTTTCAGGGGATGTTCCGGTTTCGATAACGGTGCACCGGATTCCTTCAATTTCGGCGATGTTGTGTTTTCCTTTGGTCAATGCCATGATGATATTTTTATTCGCTTGTGGCGATATGTAAGAGAGACGCATTGCAATGCGTCTCTACAAGGGTCGTTAATACAATCCGAACGATAAATTGAACACCAATTCGTAAATCGAACTGGCAAAACCAATGATGACCATGCCGGCCACGCACATAAGCAGGCCAAGGCGGGTGTAGTTGTCGCTTTTGAACCTTGCAATCGGCTGATCGCTGTTGTTGAGCAGCATGGCCTTGATTACCAGTAAATAGTAATATAATGAGATGATGGTGTTGACCAGTGCGATCAGTACCAGCCAGTAATAACCTTGTTTAGCTGCGGCGGTGAAGAGGAAAAACTTACCGAAGAACCCTGCCAGCGGCGGAATTCCGGCCAGTGAAAACAGGGCCAGCATCATCACCAGGCTGAGGTTGGGATTGGTACGGTACAGGCCGTCGTAATCGTTGATGTTCTCCTTGCCGGTGCGATTGGAGATGATTCCGACCACGCCGAATGCACCCAGGTTGGAAAAGATGTAAACCATGGCAAAATAGATGACGGTGGTCATCCCGAGCTGGCTTGCACCGATGATGCCAAGCAGGATGAAACCGGCTTGGGCGATGGATGAAAAGGCCAGGAAGCGCTTAAGGTTCTGCTGCCTCAGGGCAAACAGGTTTCCGACCGTTATGGTGAGAATGGTAATGACATAAAGCACTTCGCTCCACAGCACGGCGATTTTGGAAAAAACGGTGTAAAGGATGATCGTAAAAATAAATACGGCAGCTCCTTTAGAAATCACAGAGAGGTAGGAGGTTACATTTACCGGGGCGCCTTCGTAAACGTCGGCGGTCCACAGGTGGAAGGGAACCAGGGAGATCTTGAAGGCCATGCCGGCGAAGAAAAAGATGAAGGCAAGCACCTGCAATGGTGCGCCGGTGATGAGCGGGGCCACATCGGCAAAATACATGGTGCCGGTGGTGCCGTAAATCATCGACAGTCCGTACAATAAAATTCCCGACGACAATGCGGAGGTGAAAATCAGCTTGACGCCTGCTTCGGCCGACTTTTCTTTCAGCCGCTCCCAGGCTGCCAGTGCGGCAACCGGTATCGTGGCCAGTTCAAGACCGATGTAGAACATCAGGAAATCGCCCGAGGATATCATGAAGTTCATCCCGATCAGGGTGGATAGCATCAACAGGAAGAACTCGCTCACCTTCTCTTTGTTCTGCTCCTGCTTCAGCCAGTCGACCGACTGGATAAAGATGATGAGTACGCCGATGTTCAGGATATTCTTGAGCATCATGGTAAGCTGGCTCGACTGGAACATGCCCCCGAAGAGGATGCCCGGGGTGCCCGGAAAAAATCCCGCGATGGTCACAGCCGCCATCAGGAGGATGGCCGGCAGAATGATCTTCCGCTTTTGAGTATTGGGCAGGAAAATTTCGACAATCAATAAGATCACTGTGATGGCAATCAGCAGCAATTCATGTCTCATTATCAGCATTGGTGTGTCTTTTTAATGTTTATATTACCCCTTCCCTGGCCCCTCCCGGGTGGGGTTAATTCAATCCCGGGGCCGCAGCCAGAAGTTTCTGCATGATGGGGCCCAGCCCTCCGTTGATCATGTCTGAAAGCCACAGTGGCGCCATCCCGATCAGGGTGATCCCGAAAATCAGGGCGACCACGCTCATCTTGTCATACCATTTGGCATCGGTAATTTCTTCAAAATGTTCATTCTTTATTTTTCCAAGCAGCAGGATACCGACGACCCTCAGGACATACACCGCGGTAACCACGATGGACGAAGCCGCAATGATGGTGCAAACACGGTGAAAGGTGTCGGCATTCTGAAAAGAGCCTACAAAAATGGTCATTTCTGCCACAAATCCGCTGAATCCGGGGAGTCCGAGCGAAGCAAGACCGGCGATTACATAGGCAACAGCCAGGAAGGGCATCACCTTCATCAATCCGCCCATCTCATTGATGAAACGTGTATGTGTTCGCCCGTAGATCATCCCGATGAGGGCAAAGAAAAGGGCTGTCATGATGCCGTGCGAGATCATCTGCAGGATGGCGCCGTTCATGGCGGTTTGGTTGAACATCAGGATGGCGAAGAGCACGAGGGCGCAGTGGCTTACCGATGAATAGGCGTTGATGTATTTCAGGTCTTTTTGCCAGATGGCTCCTAGTGCGCCGTATATGACACCGATGGTGGCAAGGATCAAGAAGATCCATCCCAGTTGGTGCGCGGCTTCGGGAAGCAGGAAAACGGCAACCCGGTAACAGCCATATCCGCCAAGCTTCATCAGCACCCCGGCATGGAGCATTGATACAGCGGTAGGCGCCGAGGCGTGACCGTCGGGCGACCAGGTGTGGAACGGGAACATGGCTCCAAGCACGCCAAATCCTACAAACAGGAATGGAAAGAGAAATAATTGCATATCCATCGGAATAGATTGCTTGGAGATTTTGATCAGGTCGAAGGTCAGCTGGCCCCCGGCGGGTGCCGAGTTGAAATAGATGCCGATGATCCCAAGGAGGATGAAAGCCGATCCGCCCATGAGCATAAGGGTCAGTTTCATGGCAGAATAATGGCGCGGGCCGCTGCCCCAGATGCCGATCAGCAGGTACATCGGGATGACTGCCAGCTCATAAAAAAGGAACATGGTGAAAAGGTCGAGCGAGATGAAAAAGCCGAACACCCCCGAGGCCAGCAGGATCAGTGAGGTGAAAAATTCGCGCGGGAGGTCAACGATGTCCCAGCTGGCAAAGATCCCGGCAAAAACCACCAGGGCGGTCAGGCCGATCATGGCGACCGAAACGCCGTCGACGCCGAGGTAGAAGTGAATGTTGAGGGTTTCGTACCATACATTGTCCTGTACGAAGAGCACTTCGGCCATGTTGCCGGCCCTCCGCTCGGCCAGGTACAGCAGGATCAGCGCAATGGCGCTCAGCAGCTGAAGGCTCATGCCCACCACCGCAACCCATTTCACCTGCATGTGCGATTTGCTTAAGAGAATACCAATTACGGTGAGAATCGGTATTATGATAAATAGCGTCAGAATACTCATTCTTCTGTGGTATTAGTTGGTCATTAAATAGGTGAATAACAAGGTGAGCAGCACAACGCCCGATACAAACACGAGGGCATACTGCTGAAGCTGGCCCGATTGAAATCTTTTAATGCGCTCGGAAGCTTCGTTGGTCACAAACGCGATGCTGTTCATGGAACCATCAACAATATGGCGGTCGAACCAAGCAATGGGCCGGGAAACATAATTGAAAATGACCTTTTTGGTGACAAACAGGTACACTTCATCGATGTAGAATTTGTGAAACGCCGCCTTCGAAAATCCTCCCAGGGCGCTGTAGATCCTGTCGGGCAGGTTGGTCTCTTTCCGGTAGAATACCATGGCGGTAAATATGCCGAGCAACCCAACCAGCACAGCCGGGATGGCGATGCCCATTTCCAGGTGCGACTGGAACGGCAGGCGGTCGGATGATACAAACATGGAGAATGGGATCAGGCCGGTAAGCAGGGCTCCTGCTGCAAGGAACATGAGCGGAAAGGTCATCGTTTTCGATCCTTCATGCGGGGTGTGGTGATAATGAGTATCTTTTCCCCAGAAAACAGAGAAGTAAAGGCGGAACATGTAAAAGGCGGTAAGCCCCGATACGATCATCTCCACCCAGTAGAGCATCATGCTTTTCTCATGGCCGGCAGCCAGGATCTCGTCTTTGCTGAAGAACCCCGACAGCGGCGGAAACCCGGCAATGGCAAGGCAGCCGATCAGGAAGGTGATGTGGGTGATGGGCAGATGTTTGCGCAGCCCGCCCATTTCATTCATCACATTGCTGTGAACGGCATGGATGATGGCACCGGCGCCGAGGAACAGCAGGGATTTGAAAAATGCATGGGTGAAGAGGTGGAACATGGAGGCCATGTAACCAAGTCCTTCGTGGCCGCCATAGCCTGAAACTCCGAGAGCGAACATCATCATGCCGATCTGCGACATGGTGGAGTAGGCGAGCACCCGCTTGATGTCAAACTGGGTGCAGGCGATGATTGCGGCAAATATGGAGCTGAACGCTCCCACATACATCACCACATCAAGGGCGGCGGGGGCTGCAATGCTGTAGATGGGGAAAAGCCGTGCGACGAGGTAAACGCCGGCAACGACCATCGTAGCGGCATGGATGAGGGCCGAAACTGGCGTGGGGCCTTCCATGGCGTCGGGCAACCAGATGTGCAGCGGGAACATGGCCGATTTACCGGCGCCGCCCATAAAGATAAAGATCATCGACCAGGTCATGGTCGACAGTCCGAGAAACATGATTCCGGTGCCTGAAGAGAAGGCCGGGCTGTTGGCGCCCGTAAGGGTGAGAAAATCGAACGTGCCGGTAGAAAATGAAAGCATCAGGATCCCGATGAGGAAGCCCAGGTCGGCAAAACGGGTGACGATAAAGGCTTTTTTGGAGGCTGCCACCGCCGAATCTTTTGTATAATAGAAACCGATGAGCAGGTAAGACGAGACGCCAACGAGCTCCCAGAAGATGTACATCTGGAAGATGTTGGTTGCAACGACCAGCCCGAGCATCGAGAAGCTGAACAGCGACAGGGTCGCAAAAAAGCGCATGAAACCCTTTTCACCGTCCATGTACCCGATTGAATATATGTGCACCATGAATGAAACCGTCGTGATCACGAGCAGCATCATGATCGAGATGGGATCGAGCAGCACGCCCATGTCGATGTGCAGGGTGTCGGTGAGGTTCAGCCAGCGTGTGTTGAAGGCCAGGAATTTCTGAAAGGAGCCGTCGGCTGCCTTTTCAAGCACAAAGAAGTACTTGTAGGCCGTTACCAGCGACAGGACCCAGATGACAAACAGGCCTGCTGTTCCGGCAATTCCTGAGACCAGCGGCTTAAAACGGTTCCCGAACAGGCCGACCACCACGAACATGAACAAGGGTATCAGCAGGATCCAAACGGTGTAGGTGAAGTCAATCATTTTTTTACGATTTACTGTAAATAATTTCTCGTGACGGGTGACCGCGTAACGTTTTAATACTTCATTTCATCCATCTTTTCCACATTGATGTTGGCCAGGCGGCGGTAAATGTTGATAATGATGGCGATAGCCACCGATGCTTCCGCTGCAGCAACTGCAATGATGAAAATGCTGAAAAACATCCCCTCCAGGTGATCGGGGTAGAGGATTTTGTTAAAGGCAACAAAATTAATGTTGACCGAATTGAGGATAAGCTCGGTCGACATCAGGATCGTGATCAGGTTTTTTCTGACCAGGAATCCGTATATACCGACAAAGAACATGATGGTGCCGGTGATCAGAAACCAGGTTAACGGAACGCCTTCAAACATAACGACAGGGTATTATATGAATTAATCTTTACGTTTCTTTGCCAGGATGATGGCTCCCACCATGGCGGCCAGCAACAGGATGCTGATCACTTCAAAGGGGAGGGCATATCCGAATTTTTCAGTGCTGATGAGGCTTATTGCAATCTCGTGGATATCGGTGCGCCCGCTGTCGGAGACGGCCTCAATCGGGAATTGGTGCTGCAGGATGGTGGCAATGGTGATCAGGGCGCCGCCGGCTGAAGCCATAAAGGCCGGGATGACTTTTCTCAGGCCGGGATTTTCAAGTTTCTCAGCAATATGGCTGGTAAGGAGGATCGAAAAAATGATCAGCACCACAATGCCGCCGGCATACAGGGTAAGCTGTATGGCTGCCAGGAAGTTAAACCTCAGCAGGAAGTACATGCCGCCGGTCGCCACCAGCACGAACAACAGGTAGGTGGCTGCCCGCAGGATTCGCCGGCTGGTCACAGTCAGAATGGAAAAAATGATAATGACTGCCGAGAAGATCGCAAACATCAATTGATTTGGTGTCATTCTACAATATCTTTTATGATGGATGATCCGGGTTGATTCAAAATCTTGTTCAGTTTCGACCGGTCGAATACCGCATGTTCGAACTCCTGGCCCCAGGCCAGCGCATCCGACGGACAGGCTTTGATGCACAGCCCGCAAAAGGTGCACATCCCAAGGTGGTAAATATGCTTGTCGATGATGCGTTTTTTCTTCCCGTCGGGCATGTCGATCTTGGCCTGCAGGATCTCGATGGAACCATTCGGGCAGGCCGTTTCGCATATCCCGCACCCGGTGCAGCGGTGTTCGTTGTGCTCATTGTGCGGCATGATCACTTCACCCTTGAACCGGTCGTACATTTTCAGGGTCTTCCGGTTTTCCGGGTACTGCTGGGTTACGATCTCCCAGGGGCTGAAGAAGTATCTCCCGGTTACCTTCATCCCCGTAAGGAGTGATTTAACCGCGCGGAAGATATCTGCAAAATATTCGAAGAAGCTGTTCATAGTTTTCTAAAAATGCCAACCCATTAATACGATAAATGCCATGATGAGAATATTGACCAGGTTGATGGGCAACAGGTATTTCCATTCCAGGGTCAACAACTGGTCGATCCTCAACCTGGGGAAGGTCCATTTGAACCACATCATCACCCAGATGATGAAAAAGGTTTTCCCGATGTACCATACGAACGGCGGGATGAAATCCATGATGTGGTTGAATCCTTCCCATCCGCTTACGTGGAACGGCATCCATCCGCCCAGGAATACGGTGGCGGCGATGGAGGCCACAATAAACATGTTCATGTATTCGGCCAGGAAGAAAAAGGCAAACTTGATCCCTGAATATTCGGTATGAAAACCGGCCGTGAGCTCCGATTCGGCTTCGGCCAGGTCGAAAGGGCCGCGGTTGGTTTCGGCGGTGCTGGAGATCAGGAACACGATGAAGGCGATGAACGCCGGGATATGCCCTTTGAAGAGGAACCACCCGTCGCGCTGCCCTTCCACGATGGCAGAAAACTGCATGGTTCCCGCCAGGATGATGATGGTGACGAGCGACAGCCCTACCGAGAGTTCATAGCTTACGATCTGGGCGCCCGAACGCATGGCGCCGATGAGCGAGTATTTGTTGTTGCTCGACCAGCCGGCCAGCAGGATGCCGACCACGCCCAGCGAGGATACGGCGATCACATAGAGGATGCCGATGTCGAAATCGATGGCATGCAGCCCTTTGGCAAATGGGATCGCTGCGATGGCCATGAACGATGCGATAATCACGATAAAGGGCGCAATGTTGAACAGCAGTTTGTCTGCGTTCTTGATATACACCAGCTCCTTCATGAGCAACTTGAACAGGTCGGCGATGGTCTGGAAAAAACCCCACGGCCCTACCCTGTTCGGTCCGACGCGGTTCTGCATGAACGCACAAACCTTGCGCTCGGCATACACCAGGAACAGGCCGACCATTGCATAAAAGGCCAGGATTGCCACCCCGATGATAACCATTTCCACGGCAATGGCCCAGAAGGGCGACATGTAGGTGCGCAGGAACTGGTCGATCCATTGGTTAAATGACGTAAAGTCGTACAGGCTGAAGTTCATAGATAAGTTTTATTATCTGTCAATATCCGGAATAACATAGTCTAATGATCCACCAATGGCCACCAGGTCGGCGATCTTAACGCCACGGCTGATGTGGTCAAGCACACTCAGGTTGGAAAAATTCGGAGAGCGGAACTTCATGCGGTACGGACTCTTGTTGCCATCGCTGACCACATAAACACCCAGTTCGCCGCGGGCCGCTTCCACCCGTTGGAAATACTCCCCGGCAGGCAGCTTGATCACCGCTTTCATCTTTACGGCATGATCGCCGGCAGGAATATTGTCGATGAGCTGTTCGATGATCTTCATCGATTCGTGCATCTCGTGCATCCTCATCATGTAGCGTTCGAAGGTGTCGCCTGTAGTGCCAAGGATCTCTTTGAAATCCACTTTATCGTAAACGCCATACGGGTGATGCTTGCGAACGTCGCAGGCAAAGCCGGAGGCACGGCCGGAAGGGCCGGTAACGCCATAGCTGATGGCATCTTCTTTGGAAAGAACCCCGATGCCTTTGGTACGCAGCTGCATGATGATGTTGCCGGTAAGCAGCTCATCGTAGTCTTTTATCTTTTTACGGAAATATTTGATGAAGGCTTTGACGTTTTTCTGAAAATCGGGGTGAATGTCCATCATCAGTCCGCCCGGAATATAATAGCTGTGAAGCAGCCGTGAGCCGAACGATTCTTCGAAGATATCGAGGATCTTTTCGCGGTCGCGCAGGCCGTAGAAGAAGCAGGTCAGCCCGCCCATGTCCATCCCGAAGCTGCACCACCAAAGCTGGTGGGAAGCAATACGGTTAAGCTCGTCGATGATGGTGCGGATGTAAGTTACCCGTTCCGGAACCTCCACCTCGAGCGCTTTTTCAACCAGCATGCACACGGCGTGGTTGTTGATGTGGGCCGAAAGGTAGTCCATCCGGTCGGTGAGGTGGATAATCTGCGGGTAGGTGTCCTTTTCGCACATCTTCTCGATGCCGCGGTGGATGTACCCGCAATGAGGCCTCAGATTCTTAACGATTTCGCCCTGGAGCGAAACATGCAACCGCAAAACACCATGGGTGGAGGGGTGCTGGGGCCCCATATTAATATGGTATTCCTCCTCCTCTACATTCTGGACAGGGAGGTTAATGATCTCTTTCATACCTTAAAGTTCAACGATGTTAACTTCATCAACATAATCTTTGCGGAGCGGGTGGCCAATCCAGTCTTCTTCGAGGAAGAGCCTGCGCAGGTCGGGATGGTTGTTGAAACGGATTCCCATAAGGTCGAAAATCTCCCGTTCGTGGAATTCGGCGGTTCTCCAGATGTCGCATACGGTGTCGACGGCTCCGTTGATGCGGTCTTCGGTGCGAACTTTAAGCTCGAGCATGTGCTTGTGGGTGGTCGATTCGAGGTGGTAAACCACTTCGAGGAATTTCACCATGTCAACCCCTGACTGGCAGAAGAGATAATCGAATGCCAGGTCGGCCTCTGATTTTAAACTGAGGGCCAGGTCATGCATTTTTGCCGGCGGAATGATGAAGGTGAGAAACTGTTTGTTTTCCTGGTACTCTGCGTCGGGAACAAGACCCAGAATACGCTCCTTCAATGCTGCGTTGTCCATCTTGGGAAGTTATCTATTTTAATTCAACAGTTTGCCTGGGGTTTGACATGGATTCCAGCCTGATCTTGCGCTGGAGCTGCATCACGCCGTAAAGCAGGGCTTCGGGGCGGGGCGGGCATCCCGGCACATATACGTCAACGGGGATCACATGGTCAACGCCGCGTACCACATGATAGCTGTTATAGAAGAAGGGTCCGCCCGAAACTGCGCAGGCGCCCATGGCGATCACATATTTGGGGTCCGACATCTGGTCGTATAAACGCTTGAGCACCGGGGCCATCTTGTTGACAACCGTTCCGGCCACCACGATCACGTCGGCCTGGCGGGGAGAGGCACGGTACACTTCGATCCCGAAACGGGCAAAGTCGTGCCGCGCTGCGCCGGTGGCCATCATTTCGATCCCGCAACAACTGGTTGCGAATGTGAGCGGCCAGATGGAGTTAGAACGGCCCCAGTTGATCACGGCGTCAATAGTGGTCATCAGGATACTCCCGCCGGATTGTTTAAAAACTTCGAGGCTTTCACTGTCTTTGAAATCCTCATCTTTCATGTTTTTGATTACTCCCATTTCAAAGCTCCTTTCTTCCAGGCATACAGCAGGCCAAGTCCAAGTACGAAAAAGAAAATGACGATCTCAATAAAGGCAGTCATTCCCAACTCCTTCATCACCACAGCCCAGGGAAAAATGAAAACACTTTCAACATCGAACACCAGGAAGATGATGGCGAATAAATAGTACCCGACGTTGAATTGCAGCCAGGTAAGCCCCTCGGTGGGGATCCCGCACTCGTAAGGTTCGGCCTTCTGGGGGTTGGTTGATGTAGGAGCGACAAACATGGAGAACACAATCGCGCCCCCCACCAGAAATGCCCCAACGATAAAGAATAGGATAAGACTTTCAGCACTCATAGTGAATCTTTTAACAGTCGTGGCGGCAAAGTTAAAAATTAATCTGAAACAACCTAACCTGATATAGTTTAGAACATATATATATAGATGCTATTTGCCTGGTTTAATGATCTTTATAAAATGAGCGCCGGAATATATCAAAGGTGGGGTTGATATTTATCAATGCAAACAATGCAGGCAATGCAGGTTTAAATTCCCGGGCAGGCTTCTATTCTTTGCGGTCGGGTAATCTCTTCTGCTTTTTATTCATCAGTTTGAAAACAACAGGAAACAGTACCATCCACAAGGTGGACAAGGATTTTAATTCATGGACGGGGATGAGCAGGTAGGTGATCACCCATTCGCTTTTGTCACAACAGATGCGCTGAACGGGAACAACCCGATAAAAAACAAAAGCAGCAGATTGCGGATCACCAAACCCTTGTCATAATCTTTCAGCAGGCTGAATATTTTCATAAAAAAGAAGCTTACACTGTAGGCAAGTATTACCGGTATTAAATGGAATATTGCCCTGAGAAGACTTGCATCAGTAAATCCTTCCGGTGTCTCCGGCAAGTGAATTTCGATGGCCATCAGGGTGATGACAATGGCGAACACCGCATCGCTGAACAGGATCATCCGTTCGATCTGGAATTCCTTTTTTATTTCATGGGGACAATGCAGGCAATGCAAACCATGCAAACAATGCAGGCAATGCAGGGAATTGAGGAGTGTAAATTATTGCTGGTCGGGTTTACCTTGATGTCGTTTTTACCGCCCGGTGAATCATTGTAAAAACCTGTAACCACTGCCTTATTATCAATGCGAATCAAGAGTCGAAAAGTGTTTGTTGCTTTTGTTTTTATTGCAGTTGGCTTCAGCCAACTGTCCTATTCAATTATTGACTTAAATGTTTTTATTTTCTGTTTGTCCGTTATAATTTGGGTCAAAATCTACCGTCCATTGAATACCAAATTTGTCGGCAAGCATGCCAAAATAAGAACCCCAAGAACTTTCTGCAGTGAAGTGAAGTGTAAAGTGGGAACCATTACGTCAACCATTCTCCCCGTGGATGTCGCCCGTTGCCGACTGACCGAACGATGCTTCATGCGCGTCAAACATCAATTTTTTGCATTCTTTTTGAGAGGGATAAGTTTAAATGTCAGGCCAATGTTGGTGCTCAGGTTGTTCCAGGCAACCTTTGTGGTCCAGGTGCCGGCGCCACCCCCATCCTGGACCACTTTATAGCCGGATTGCGATATGACGTAATTCAGTGTATAAAAAAGGCCGAACCGGGCATTTTCATCAAAATAGAGACTGTACCCGAGGCCGATCACATTGTTGATATACCTGTCAGTTTCTGTCACCTGCAAAAGCATGCGAATGGACTCAATTTTGACTTCATAATTCTCTCTGAACATCAAATACTGGAACGAATAATGTATGAACATGTTCTCCCTGCCGAAGATGTTGAATACATAGAATTTATACCCTGCCGTGGCCCCGGGCAGTGGTTTCACTTTGATGGCGGTATTGTTTAACGCGTTTGCACTCAGCGGATAAAGGATGCCGGCAGAAAACTCGTGCCTGCCTGTCCGCACATAAGGTGTCGCATAAAACACCCCGATGTTCTCCTCCAGGTAATGCTGGTTGGCCGGGAAGTTTGTAAACCCGCCAACGGATATTCCAAGCTCCTGCAGATCGGAAGCGGACTGTGAAAACAGTTTATGCGGGATGAAACACATAAACCCGATGATAAACAGAACTCCGAGACACTTTTTCATATTTTCTAGTTTTAATTTTCCCGAGAGGGGTCTTTTTCACGGGAATTCCTTTTTTATTTCATCCCGCATAATTTCCTATATTCAACTTGCAGCACCGTATTTACCGCTGTCTGATTTTGTGTAAAATTAAGGAATCTCGGCTGATGACCAGCGCAGCACCGAAAAACTTGTTGTAAAAGCAGAATCCCTCCTGCCTGGCCGGCATTGTATTTTTTAACGAAGCCTGAAAACCTCCTTCAACTCCTGATCCGACAACTCGCCGATCCACTTTTCGCCGGAGGCAACGGTTAGGCTGGCGAGGCTCTTTTTGCTGTTAAGCATATCGTCAATCTTTTCCTCAAAGGTTCCTTTTGTCAGCAACCGGTTTACCATCACATTTTTATGTTGGCCAATTCGGTAAGCGCGGTCGGTTGCCTGTGCCTCCACGGCCGGGTTCCACCAGAGATCATGATGAACCACATGGCTGGCGGCAGTGAGGTTAAGCCCTGTACCACCGGCCTTGAGCGACAGGATGAAGATCCATTTGTTCCGGCGGTTCTGAAACTCTTCCACCAGCGCATCACGCTGAGTGCGCGTGGTCCCGCCATGCAGGAACAAGGGTACCAGCCCAAACTGCCTTTCAACCATCTTCACCAGGATGTCGCCCATCTCTTTATATTGGGTGAAGATGAGTGTTTTCTCTCCGGCATCACGGATTTGTCCGAGCAATTCCATCAGCATCATCGATTTCCCCGACTGCGCAGGATCCGCAGTGCCCTTTTTAAGATAGTTATCAGGATGGTTGCAGATTTGTTTCAGTGCGGTGATCATTTTCAGCACCATGCCCCGCCGCTGGATGCCATCGAGTTGCTCAATATCTGCCAGGGCACTGCTTACAATGTTCTGATACATGGCTGCCTGCTCCTGGCTAAGCGAACAATAATAGTTATTTTCAATCTTATCCGGAAGATCAGAGATGATGGTTTTGTCTGTTTTCATGCGACGAAGAATGAACGGGGCCGTGATCTTGCGGAACAGCGCCGCCTTTTCCTGGTCGTGGTTTATTTGGATGGGCGTTGAAAATTCAACTTCAAAGGCTTTCTCAGACCCAAGATACCCGGGATTGACAAAATCCATGATGCTCCGGTATTCTGACAGGCGATTCTCAACCGGTGTTCCGCTCATGGCAATGCGGATTCCGGTTTTCAGTCCCTTAACCGCTTTGGTTTGATCGGTCGAGGAATTTTTGATATTCTGCGCTTCATCGATCACCACGGCATGCCATTCCTTTGCCTTGAATTTAGCCAGGTCACTACGGATCATGCCATAAGTGGTAATGACCATGTCAACCTCCTTCGTTTCCAGTTTTCGCCCTGCTCCGTGATAAATGGCGGAGCTGAGTGTTGGGGCAAACTTTTCAATTTCCTTTTGCCAGTTGGTCAGTAAGGTTGTCGGAACTATCACAAGAACCTTGTTCTTCTCCAATTTACCCTCTTGTTTGAACTTTAAAATGGCCGCAATAACCTGAATGGTTTTACCCAATCCCATATCATCGGCAATCAGACTACCAAAACCGATTGCAGCGTTTTGAACCATCCATCGGTATCCCGCAAGTTGATAAGGCCGAAGTGTGGCCGTGAGTTCGCCAGGCAAACTTATTTTTGAGGAGGGAGCCATCCCGGCGATCAGTTTACGCACTTCGGGCGACAATTCAACTTTAGCCCCATGAAACTCCTCAGCCAATGCCGATTTTAACAGCTCATTCGGGGAAAGGTTGACGGGTTTGTCAAATTGCGCGAACATCTTTTCCAGTTGATCGTTCGAAATCAGCACATATTGGTCTCTGATTTTCACAATGCCCGACAAGCGCCCCACCAACTTTCTGAATTCGGTTGCAGAAACAAGCGTATCGCCAAGGGCTATCTGATATTCGAATCCCAGCAACTGTTCGAGGTTCACAAAAGACAAGGTTTTTCCTTTAACATTCGTTGTTATCCGCAGTGACAGGCTGGGTGATAACAGCTTTTCCAGCGCTTTGGGCATCAGCATTTCGATGCCAAGCAACCGCATCATCGGGAGAATGCGCATAAACACATCCACAAAAGAATTTCTGTTGAATTGGATGGATTGTTTGCCATGCATTTGGATGTAGAAACCGATATCAGGAAAAATATCGGATAATCCTGTCAGGTCGCGGAGTACATCGAACCTGACCGGGGCGTATTCTTTCGCGGAAAGAAACACCTGAAGCGGAACCGGAACCTCGAGCGGGGTTTCCCGGTTTGTCACAAGGAAATCGATGTAAAACCAGCCATCACGTTCTTCAACATGGAGCAGTGACAACCATTGCCTTTTACCCAGGTGAAACCGTTTCAGCCAAAGTTGAATGGTATTGGGAATCGATTTCTCTGCAGGTTCGTTGAATAATGCAGGTTTTGTGGTGAAAAACATTTCCGGGATCTTGCCGCTTTCATGATCGATTGCCCTGGATGCAGCATGGTAAAGATTCATATAATAGTTCAAAAACAATGCGGTAAGCATCATGGAATTTTCTTCGGGAATTAAAGGAAAATATTGTTTCTTTTTCTTTTTCCCGTCACTCCATATCCAAACAATTCCCGGGTTTGCAACTGTTTTTACCTTGTCC
This sequence comes from Bacteroidales bacterium, assembly GCA_038212325.1. Lineage (GTDB taxonomy): Bacteria > Bacteroidota > Bacteroidia > Bacteroidales > FEN-979 > CAIVAT01. Next base: position 2,108 of record JBBQUQ010000049.1, on the reverse strand, counting down.
GTCAATGTGCGCAGTGCCGGATCATTCACTGCCGGAATCCAGCGTATCAGCACCTGGCCGGCTTTATTGGTCATCATCTGGGGCATGATGGCGCCGTTCAGGGCTAAAACCGATGCAAACTGCCAATGAACAGCAATTCCCCGCAGAGTGTCGTTGCTGTTTGCCAGTTGAACAGGATCAATACAATCCAGTAAAACTACAAGGTCGTCGAAAGTAATCCTGACCTCCTTATCATCATTCCCTTCAACAATCAGAACGACATCTTCAACAGCACAATCAGAATTCAGAAGAATCATTGTATCATCGAAAGAAACAATCTGTTCCATGACAGGTGCTAACCTGCTGATCATCCGGCCCGGAGAATGTTTTCGCATTCCCTTTTCCAGGTTTTTATATCCCGTTTGCAGTATTTCCCTGAAATCCTTGTGATAAAACAGTGGCTTAAACGGGACCAGCGAAAGAAGTGTGCTGCCCCCAACCGGTATCTTTGAGAAATCGGGCAATCCGGCATCACTGAAATCGGGTTGGACATCGGCGACGGGTACTTTTTCAGCCAGCATGGCTTCCACGGTCGGAATCGATTCTTCCAGGTGGTTGGTTAATCCGGTTTCTGTGCCTTTTAATTCGTTTAATAAATCCAATCCATGTAATTGAAGCACCAGGAAAGGGTTTGCATCGATCTCCCTGGATATCACATAAATAACTGCAGCCAGATGCTTGCATGGCACAGCACTGTCGGGGCAGGAACAATCCATGGAAAAATCCTTCCAGGACGATGGAAACAGTTTAATCCCATGATCTAATGCCAGCCGGTGCAGTTCCTGCGGCAGTTCGCGGTTCAGTAATTTGGAAAGGATAAATGGATCGTTTCTTATGCTATCAATCAATTTCACCTTCTGTTCCAGGGCAAAAAGAGGAACTGAAATAATAATTTTGTAAGGCCTTGGCATGCTTCCCTCAACCTTTGCCTTGATGGTATTGATGTTAATGTTGGTTTCCAGCACCGAACCATTGCCAGCATAAGCACGACCTCGTGGAAGACGGTTGTCGTAATCGATGTTGGTAAGGGCGTTGAGCCATTGCTCACCCCACCAGGTTTGGCCGTACTTGGCACGTTGACCAGGCGGATGCGTTTTTTTCTTTGCTTTTTTGCGGGGGCGGTACCAGGAATCGTAATACATAAAAACATGATGTTTGAAGCTGTAAAATTGTCAGGAAAATATCAGGCTCTCATTAAGAATTCTATCAAATTACTCCACTGAATTCCATTCCTGGTATTGTCATGGAATTTATCCATTGACAGTACAAGTTTGGGAAAATTGTCATTTATTTTTTCCAATGCCCGGTATTCCCTGTCAATGGTTTTTTGGTCATGCAAAAGATATGCTACCTGAATATAATTTCGTTCATTACCTTTTGATGCGATGAAGTCTATTTCCTGATCGTTGTACTTGCCTATTTCTACTTTATAACCCCTGGAAAGCAGTTCAAGATAAACAATATTTTCAAGATGCCCGGAGATATCCCCGGTTTTATATCCCAGGAGGATCTGCTTTAACCCGATGTCGCCGGAATAGTACTTCTCATGGATTTCAAGCAACCGTTTTCCTTTGATATCAAAACGATTGACCTTGGAAAAAATAAATGCGTTTGTGAGCATGTGGAGATAATTCTGAACCGTGTCGACCGAACCACTGATCTTTTGGGATTTCAAAAAATCGGCGATTTTTTTCGACGAGGTAATGTTGCCGCAATTGTCTGCAGTGAATTTTGCGATCTTTTCTAAAAGTGCGACGTCACGGATCCCATTTTTCGCAACCACATCTTTCAGTAATATGGTATTATATAAAGAAGAAACATATTGTTCAATCACCTCATCTTCGTATTCCATATGATGAATGCCCGGGAAACCGCCATATTTCATGAACAATCCGAATTCCTGGTCGATATTATCCGAACCTTTCCCTTTACGGAATTGTAAAAACTCTGAGAATGTCAGAGGATACACTTTAAATTCAACATACCTTCCCGAAATATAGGTGGCTAATTCAGAGGATAACATTCTTGAATTTGATCCGGTGATGAATAAATCGGCTGTATTATCGGTA
>JBBQUQ010000048.1:0-25603 GCA_038212325.1 Bacteroidales bacterium | reverse complement strand
CAGGCCTGGGAGGGTGCGCCGAAGGATTCGCTGCCGACCAACCGGACGTACAACCCGGCCGGCGAGTACACCGACGATGGCGGCAGCATCACTTATTACAACAACCAGACAGACAACTACCAGCAGGATCATTACCAGCTTCTGCTCTCACAGTCCCTTGCAAAAAACTGGAATGTGAATGCAGCGCTCTTTTACACCAGGGGGCATGGATACTATGAGAATTATAAACAGGACGCCTATTTTTCAAACTATGGCCTTGACAATGTGATTATTGGAAATGATACGATTACAACCACCGGCCTGGTAAACCGTAAACTGATGGACAACGATTTTTATGGGATCACTTTTTCATCAAACTACTCAGTTCCCGACCGGTTGAAATTAACATTGGGCGGAGGATGGAACAGCTATCATGGTGAGCATTTCGGCAAAATTACCTGGGCTCAATACGCCTCCAACAGGAACAACGAACTCAACTGGTATTACAATACCGGGTTGAAAAAAGATTTCAGCATATACCTGAAAGGCAGCTGGCAGATGATCAGCCATTTGAACCTGTTTGCCGACCTGCAATACCGCTATGTCAACTATATCATGGAGGGAACACAGGATAATTTAGCGTCCGTAAACCAGGAACACCTGTTTAATTTCTTTAATCCGAAAGGCGGGATCTATGTCGAACTCAACAAAAAAAATGACCTCTATTTTTCGATCGGGGTTGCAAACCGCGAACCCAGCCGGACCAATTACCTGGATGCTGTTCCGGGGCAAATGCCAAACCATGAGACACTCTATGACTACGAACTGGGATACTCCTGTAAAATCCCCAATCTGTCGGTTAACGCCAATCTCTATTACATGTCGTATATAAACCAGTTGATCCTTACCGGCGAGATCAACAATACAGGCGCGGCCATTATGGTAAATGTACCTCACAGCTACCGCACAGGCATTGAACTGTCTGCAGTAATCGACCTTTTCCAAAAGAAGTTGCAATGGAAATTCAACACCACCCTCAGCAGTAACAGGATCAAAGGCTTCACGCAATATACCGATACTTACACCGATGACTGGCAACCCCTCGGACAGGATACCCTTTACCTGGGTAACACCGATCTTTCATTCTCTCCCGGTGTTATCATCGGCAGCCTGTTGACGTATAAGCCCATATCGCAGCTCTCATTGAGCCTGAATGCCAAATATGTGGGGAAACAATATATCGACAATACTTCGAATGACAGCAGGTCGCTCAATGGCTACCTGGTGAATGGATTCGGAGCTATCTATACAATCCACCCGAAAAACATCGGGGAAATCGGTTTCAACCTTGCCGTTAATAACCTCTTTAACCAGGAATACGTTTCGAACGCCTGGATTTACCCCTATTACCTCGGAGGTGCATACAATGAGATTAACGGATACTTTCCGCAGGCAACGATCAATTTTCTTGTCGGGATTACACTGAAGATTTAATCTTGGATGTTTGGTGAAAAATTGGTAAAATTGCATGGAATTTCGCGAGATCTCTTTAAAACCAGACCATATGAAAAATTCGATCCTTAAGTCGCTGGCAATGATCAGCATGACGCTCATTGCCATCTCGGTATTCAGCCAGCAGCCGGTTGTTGACCTTACCACGCCACTGGCAGTCGATCCAAATGTAAAAATCGGCAAGCTGGAAAACGGGCTTGTTTATTATATCCGGAAAAACAGCAAACCGGAAAAAAGGGTGGAATTAAGACTGGTCGTCAATGCCGGCTCAATTCTTGAAAATGACAACCAGCAGGGGCTGGCGCATTTCATGGAGCATATGAACTTTAACGGGACCAGGACCTTCCCCAAGAATGAACTGATTGATTTTCTTCAGAAAACCGGAGTGCGGTTTGGCGCCGACATCAATGCCTACACCAGTTTTGATGAAACCGTTTACATGCTCCAGCTTCCGACAGACGACACAACGCTCGTGGAAAATGGCTATAAAGTGCTGGAAGACTGGGCCCACTATGCCATTCTTGACAATAAAGAGATCGACAAGGAACGTGGTATCATCACCGAGGAGTGGCGGCTTGGCCTGGGAGCCCAGGACCGAATGATGAAGAAATTCTTCCCGGTCATCTTCAAAGGGTCGAAGTACGCGGACCGCATTCCCATCGGGAAAATAGAGGTGATTGAGAATTTCAAGTTTGAGACCTTAAAAGATTTCTATCATGATTGGTATCGTCCGAACCTTCAGGCAGTGGTGCTCGTAGGTGATCTCGACCTGGCGGAGGCGGAAGCCCGGATCAAGGCACATTTCGGCAACATGAAAAATCCTGAAAATCCAAGGGAGCGAACCACCTTCGACATTCCTGACAATGAGGAGCCCCTCATTGCCATCGCAACCGATAAAGAGGCAACGGATAATTTTGTGCTTGTGTTTTACAAGCATCCGCTCAGCCCGGATAAAACCCTGGGCGATTTTCGCGACAAGATCATGTCGGAGCTCTACACCGGCATGCTCAACAACCGCTTCGGTGAAATTTCACAGAAGCCTGAATCGCCCTATGTTTATGCCGGAGCCGGGTACGGACGATTTCTTTCACGGAATAAAGATGCCTTCATGATCAATGCCATGACCAAGGAAAGCCAGATTGACAAAAGCCTCGAAGTGCTGCTTGCAGAAAATGAGCGCGTAAAACGTTTTGGGTTCACCCAAACCGAACTTGACCGCCAGAAAGAGGAGATCTTCAGCCAGTATGAAAAGAGCGCGAAAGAATTCGATAAAACCGAATCCAATGTTTTCTGTTCCGAATACGTGAGCAACTACTTGTCGGAAGACGCCATTCCGGGGGCCCAGAAAAAATTCAAGTACCTGAAGAACATCCTTCCGGAAATCAAATTGAGTGAGATCAACGACCTGGCGCAGAAATGGGTCAGCGACAAGAACCTCGGACTCGTGGTGATGGCTCCCGAAAAGCCGGGCGTGAAGGTGCCGACGCAGGATGAAATACTCGCCATCATCCGTGAATCGAAAACAAAGGAACTGACAGCATATGTCGACAACGTGCGGGCGGAACCGCTCGTGCAGGGAACCGTGAAACCAGGAACGATAACCGGTCGCAAGGAGAATAAGGAACTCGGCTTCACCGAACTTACCCTGTCGAATGGCGTAATCGTCGTGCTGAAACACACCAACTTTAAAAACGATGAAATTCTCCTGTCGGCATACAGCCCGGGAGGAAATTCTCTCGTTCCCGACAAGGAATTCATGTCGGCCAATTATGCGACCCAGATCATCGACTTGAGCGGAATCGGCAGTTTTGACAACATAGAACTCCAGAAAAAACTGAAAGGTAAGAACATACAGATCAATCCATACATCGACGATGTTAAGGAAGGTTTCAGGGGAACTACCACACCCAAGGACTTTGAAACCATGACGCAGCTTATCTATCTCTATTTTGAACAGCCCCGGAAGGATACAACCGCCTTTAAAGCCTTTATGTCGCAAATGGAGAACCAGATGAAATTCATGAAGAGCAACCCGATCATGACTTTCTACGACACCTTGTTCAAAGTGGTCTATCCGGGGTACAAGCGCATGATCATCTTCCCCAGCCCTGAGCAACTGAATGAAGTAAACCTTGACCAGGCCTTTAAGATATACAGAGACCGGTTTGCCGACGCGGGCGATTTCAGGTTTTTCCTGGTCGGCAACTTCTCAGTTGATTCAATTTCCCCGCTGATTGCACAATATTTCGGAAGCCTGCCTCAGTTGAACCGCAGCGAAACCTGGAAAGATACCTCTCCGAAGGCTGCCCCGGGCATTACGAATGTGACGGTTTACAAGGGAACCGATCCGCAGAGCATGGTTGGGCTCGTTATGCCTGAAGACTTTGAGTGGACCGAAAAAAATGTGCTTTGCATGAACATGATCAAAGAGATCATGGCAATCAAACTGGTTGAGGTGATCAGGGAGAAAATGAGCGGCGTATATTCGCCGCAGGTCATGGTGAACCTCGACAAATATCCCAAGCCAACAGTTCAGTTGATGGTGATGTTCGGATGCTCGCCCAGTACCACGGAAAAACTGACCAAGGCAGTTTTCGGGGAAATTAAAAAAATCAGGAAAAGCGGTCCGACAGAAGTTGATTTGAAAAAAGCGCAGGAGGCCATGATCCGCGGCAGGGAAACAGATCTCGAAAAGAATGAATTCTGGCTCAGAAAGGTCGAGTCTCTCTATTTCAACAACGACTCCCCGAACAATATCGATACGTTTAAGGAGCGTGTAAACGCAGTGACCACTGAAGACCTCAGAATTGCGGCTTCAACCTTTCTGAAACCCGATCATTATGTGCGTGTCGTACTCATGCCCGAGAAAAAATAGATGGTAAAGTCAGTAAGCATCCGCAATAAACGTGCATCGCACGAATACTTCCTGATCCAGGAGGTTACTGCAGGCATTTTGCTTACAGGAACGGAGATCAAATCAATCAGGGATGGCACCGCCTCGCTTGCTGATGCATATTGTTCGTTTACCGGCACGGAACTTTTTGTGCGCAACATGCACATCGCCGAATATGCCTTCGGAACACACTACAACCATGAACCCAAACGGGACCGCAAACTGCTGCTGACGAAACGGGAATTGAAAAAACTTGCCGTCAAAGTCAAAGAACGCGGATTCACCATCATCCCCGTCCTGCTGTTTATCAATGAAAACGGGCTGGCAAAGCTCACCATCGCCCTTGCACGCGGAAAGCATGCCTATGACAAACGGGAAACATTGAAGCAGAAGGATCATATGCGGGAAATGGAACGAAATGGGTAACGCGTGACGCGTGACGCGTGACGGGGCCAATTGATTTTTGTTTGCGATCTTTACAAAATCTTTGTGATCTTTGCGGTTGAATTTGAATATTTCTAATAATCCTGAACAATGAAAAAACAAAAACTGATTTTCATAGCAATATTTTCCGTTGCATTTTATTTCTCCAGCTCACTCAGCGCCCAGGTGAAGCAGGCCCCTGCCGGTAAAAACGGGGCAATCAAGTGGTATTCCTTTGAAGAGGCCTATAAGTTGAATAAAAAGAAGCCAAAGAAAATGTTTGTTGATGTTTTCACGGAATGGTGCGGATGGTGCAAGAAAATGGATGCCGAGACCTTTGCCAACCCATATATTGCAAAATACATGAGTGAGCATTATTATTGTGTTAAGCTTGATGCTGAGCGTAAAGACACCGTAATTCTTGACGGTCAAATATTTACCAACCCTAATCCAACCGGGAAACGAAGTACGCACAAGCTAGCTGTTGAACTCCTGGGAGGAAAAATGTCATATCCTTCGTATGTGTTTTTAAATGATAAAGGACAGAAATTAACCGTTGTGGCAGGATATCAACCCGCAAAAGAATTTGAAGGGGTGATCACCTATTTCGGCTCAGACGCCTATTTAAAAGGCACCTGGGAGGAGTACCGGGCGAATTTCAAGGGTGAACTTAAATAAAAAAGGCTGCGGGTTGCAGCCTTTTCAGGGTGGAAGATGGGGCTTGAACCCACGACCTATAGATCCACAATCTATCGCTCTAACCAACTGAGCTACGACCACCATGTTTGATTTTGCAAAAGTACGATAAAAAAATTATCTGGCAAACCACAATTCACATTCTTCAAGTGATTTTTCATAAGCGCACAACCATCACCTCCGGGTCCCTCAGTTCCCTGGCATGGAAAAAATTTAAAAAAAATCACCTGGGATTCGGATCACTTATTTTTATCGGGATCGCCGCGTTGGTTGCAATCCTCGGATACCTCATCACGCCTGACTCCACTCCCTTTGCCAATGACCAGTACCTTGAGCTTGGTCTAAAAAAGCCGGGATTTAAGGTCACCATGCTGCCGGTCAGGAGCAATTTACCTGTACCCGGGAATTCCTTCCTGAACACCATGATTTCAGGCAAAAAGGCAGGCATGCAGCATATACCCATACGTGCCTATGCCATCCATCACAACCGCATTTCATATATCGAATATGGCGCTGCACCGGGTGATGCATCGCAGGTTAAGATCCTGCTGCTGAGTGAAGTGGAAAATCCTGTAAAAAAAACATTTTGGGTCGGAACCGATCGTTTCGGTCGCGATTACCTGAGCATGTTGATGATCGGCACCCGTGTCAGCCTCTCCGTCGGACTGATTTCAGTGTTGATCTCCCTGGTCATCGGGATCTTTGTCGGGGCGATAGGCGGCTATTACCGCGGATGGGTTGACAACCTGATCATGTGGCTGATCAATGTGGTGTGGTCCATCCCTACCCTGTTGCTGGTCATTGCGATTACCTTTGCATTGGGCAAGGGGTTCTGGCAGGTTTTTATTGCGGTAGGACTTACGATGTGGGTTGAAGTCGCCAGGGTAGTTCGCGGGCAGATTCTGAGCATCCGTGAAAAGGAATATGTAGAAGCTGCCAGGGCGCTGGGGTTTTCCGATTTCAGGATCATTTTCAACCACATCCTGCCAAATGTAATGGCTGCCGTTATTGTTATTTCTGCTGCGAATTTTGCCTCGGCCATCCTCATGGAAGCCGGGTTGAGTTTCCTGGGGCTCGGCGTACAGCCGCCTGTCCCATCCTGGGGATCGATGATCAAGGAAAACTACGGCTATATCGTACTGGACTATGCCTACCTGGCCATCCTGCCGGGGCTGGCGATCATGCTGATGGTACTGGCGTTCATGCTGATGGGCAATGCCTTGCGCGATGCCCTCGATGTAAGGATGTCGGCAGATTAATGCTTATATTTCTTCTGCTCATTGCCCCCGCAATGAACCGGGCCTTTGTTCCTGCATTTGCCTTTCTCAAAATAAAACTTGAACGACATGTAAAAATCCAACCCGGTAAAATCGCTGAAATGTAAGTATCCTCCCAATTTATCGGTGCCGATCGTTATCCCGTAAACCCTCAGCGCCAAACCAATCCTTGCAAGCTGCCAGTTATACAGGGAGACCGGCATGCTGGCTTCAAACCATCCGGCTTCGTATCGCGGGGTAACCGAAAGTTCAGCAGGCCTGTTTATTGCCGACTTCGACAGCGGGAACCCATAAATAAGGCTTGCATTGACGTACCAGGACCGCTGGACATGGTAATCAAACTGAACGCTTAAAGCGGATGGCAGCCATAAGGTAAAGTTGTCTCCGGCATATGCCGAGGTGTTATCTCCGTAAAACTGGTAGCTGAGGGTGTCGAGAAACTGGTTAATTGACGTGAACTTAAGGCTGTTAACATTGGTCCAGTATGAACTTTGATTGTCAATCTTCATCCGGGTTGCATTGTCGCTGAACCTGATTCCGCCGATGTCGATTAAGGCAACTCCGATCCTGTAACGATAATCCTCATACTTCTGTGCACACAGCGTATTGAAATACTGATCCTCATGATAGTGAGCAAGCCTCGTGTAGGTCATACCCAGATCGACGCCAAACCCGCCTCCTTTGAACAAGGGGGAGGTGAGCGCCGTATTGCTATTGTAATCAACCGGCAGTGATAAGCCAATATCTGCATCCATGTTGCTGATGTCAAACGTTGAATCGTTCGGTACAATGTAATCCAGATTCCTGGCATTCAGGTACATTCCTCCCAGCCCGAGAAGCCGCTTCAACGAAATCCCCACCGAGAGCGTATTAAAGCCACGTGCATGAAAAGTATTGCTGTAGCTTAAACCTATCTCAGCCCACGACATCGCAGAAGCCTTAATCGGACCATGGTCAGCGTAGTTGATATTCTGCTGGGGTGTGTAGCTGAGCCCGAGATAGATGAAATTTGCCAACTCATACGGAAGGTTCACCGCTGAAGTAATGGTTCGCACAGCGGTACTTACCGCAAATGCTTGGTGTCCCCACACAAGCATGGCTCCCGGCCCGTCGATGCGCGCTTGCACGTAGGCATTCTTGTACTTCAAATTCGTGTAATGATAAAAAATACGTTGTTCTGAAACATAATCTTCCGTGTGGGTCGGCCACTCATAGCCTGATTTATAAAAATTGCCGAACCTGTATTCAGACTTAGGCATATACAGATAGTTGTTCTGCACAAAAAAATCAAGGCCGATAAGATGGATGTCAAGGTAGGATTTTGAATTGTGAAGCGCGCTGGGATTCAACTGAAGGCTGTTCACCCCTGCATAATTGCCTAAAGTGGATCCAAGCATATCCTGTGCATACGCGGAAGCACAGGGGATGGTCAGCATTATTACAAAGACAACTCTATAAACAATCCTCATTGAATCTGGCAGTTATTTAAGAGACGTGCGATCGAAAACACAGACAAATACAATTCCATGCAATCATTTAACGAAAACGGCACAATAATATTACTGTTATAAATTAAACGGGACAAAATTGTACATTTCAATTTACATTTAATTTAAACCACCTCACCCCCCTGACCCCTTCACCTGAAAGAGAAGGGGAATTGGCTGGCTCCTGCCTAACGAAGAATGTCCCCCTCGCCTTTAGGAGAGGGGGTGCCGGGGGTGAGGTGCTTTGGTGAAGGAAAGAAGATTGTAACTGTTCGAAAAAAAAGTGTACCTTTGCACTCCATTTTCTGGCCTCAATGCGGATGTGGCGTAATTGGTAGCCGCGCAAGACTTAGGATCTTGTGCCTTCGGGCGTGGGGGTTCGAGTCCCTTCATCCGCACAACACCCGGCTTATACCCGGCAATGGGATAAATGTGTATATTTTTACCAATAAAGACAACATCATTTACATGAACATTACAAAAGAAAGCACCGGTAATCTCACTGCCCTGCTGAAAATCGAGATCGGCCCCGAAGATTATGCCGCAACCGTTGAAAAACAAATTGCCGACTACAGGCGTAAAGCCAACATTCCGGGCTTCAGGCCGGGGCACATACCCACAGGCCTGCTGAAAAAAATGTACGGGAAGGCAATTCTTGCCGATGAAGTGAATAAATTGATCTCCGACGGCCTGGTCAATTACATCAGGGAGGAAAAAATTGACATTCTTGGCAACCCGTTGCCGAACACGGAAAAGAATGCGGCCATTGATTTTGAGAGCCAGGATTCGTTTGAATTCTATTTTGACCTCGGCATGACGCCGGCTTTTACGGTCCCGGTTGATCAGGATATGAAGATTGACAACTACGTCATCACTGTTGACGACGAAATGGTCGACAAGTATATTGCAGATACCCGGAAACGGTTTGGTAAGCCTGTCGCCGGCGATTCAGCCATTGAAGATGCAGTTGTGGTTGGCGAGCCCGAAGATAAGGCTGCGGAAATCAAAGAGCCTGCCTTGGAACCGGCAGAGATGAACGCTGATTTTTTCAACATGGTTTATCCCGGGCTTAACCTGGAGACCGAGGAAGAATTCCGCGGGCAGGTTAAAAAAAATGCTGCCTTGAGTTTCGCTGCCGAAACTGACAAACTCCTTTTCAACAGCATTACCGAGGCTCTTGTAAAGCATACCGAACTTCCCCTGCCTGATGAATTTCTTAAACGCTGGCTCCTCGAAAACAATGAAGGCAAGTACACGCCAGAGGAGATTGAAAAGAATTACGAATCATTTGCCGAATCAATGAAGTGGCAACTTATTGAAAATAAAATTATTAAAGAGAACGGCATCGAAGTTAAAGACGAAGAGATCAGGAATTATGTCAGGACAAACATGCTGCGCCAGATCAATATGGCAGGCATGTATCCGGAAATGCAGCAACGGTATGAATCGATTGTTGACACCTTCATGCAAAACAAAGAGCAGGTGCAGCGGATCAACGACCAGCTTTACAACGCAAAAATGATGGACTTCTTCAAGAAGCGCATAACCGTTCATCCGAAAGAGGTATCTTATGATGAGTATATCAAAATTGCCTCCGAAAGTCAGGCCCACGATCATCACCACCATGATCATGATCACGACCACGAATCTGATTAGAGACACATCGCGATGTGTCTCAACTGATGGGTCTCAACCTTAACGTAATTTGACCAATACAACACGCAAAAATATGGACGAATTTTCAAAATATGCCATCGGGCACAAAGGCATCAGCAGCCTGTCGCTGGCAAAATACAAATCGATAGCATCCAATTACATATCTCCAACGATCATCGAAGAGCGGCAATTGAACATTGCCACCATGGATGTTTTTTCACGGTTGATGATGGACCGGATCATTTTCCTTGGCGTTCCCATTGATGATTATGTAGCCAACATTATCCAGGCGCAGCTTTTGTTCCTTGAATCGGTTGACTCCCGCAAGGACATCCAGATCTACCTGAACACCCCCGGGGGGTCGGTATACGCCGGACTCGGCATTTACGATACGATGCAGTACATCAACCCGCATGTTTCGACGATCTGCACCGGGATGGCCGCCTCCATGGGAGCTATTCTGCTGTGCGCCGGTGAAAAAGGCAAGAGGACTGCCCTGAAACATTCGCGGATACTGATCCACCAGCCCATGGGAAGTGCCGAAGGGCAGGCATCGGATATCGACATCACTGCGCGTGAAATACAGAAGCTTAAAAAAGAACTGTATGAAATAATTTCTCTTCATTCGGGCCAATCCTACAAGCGGATTCTCAAGGATGCCGACCGCGACTACTGGATGACCAGCCTGGAGGCTCAGGCATACGGGATGATAGATGAAGTACTGGTCCGTTCAAAAAAAGAGAAGTAACATGGCGAAGTCAACAGACAAATGTTCCTTTTGCGGACGGGCTAAGCGTGACACGAAGATCCTGATTGCCGGTCTTGAAGGACATATCTGCGACAACTGTGTTCAGCAGGCGCAGATCATCCTTTCGGAAGAGATGTTGACGGAGAAACGGAAAGATCTTCCCGAGTTCGTGGTGATGAAACCGGTCGAGATCAAAAACTACCTCGACCAGTACGTCATCGGCCAGGATGAGGCCAAGAAAATTCTGGCGGTTGCCGTGTATAACCATTATAAACGGCTATCGCACGCCAAAGAGGCAAAGGAAGGCGATGTTGAGATCGAAAAATCGAACATCGTCATCGTCGGTGAAACAGGTACCGGTAAAACCCTGCTGGCACGAACCATCGCCAAGATGCTGAACGTTCCGTTCTGCATCGCCGATGCAACGGCACTAACCGAAGCCGGCTATGTAGGCGAAGATGTGGAGAGCATCCTGTCGAGGCTGCTCCAGGTTGCCGATTACAATCTTGCCGCTGCTGAACGCGGCATTATTTTCATTGATGAAATCGATAAAATTGCACGGAAAGGAGATAATCCATCCATCACCAGGGATGTAAGTGGCGAAGGCGTGCAACAGGCGCTCCTGAAAATGCTTGAAGGATCTATCGTCAATGTTCCGCCCCAGGGCGGGCGGAAACATCCTGAACAAAAGATGATCCAGGTCAACACCCAGAACATTCTCTTCATCACCGGGGGAGCCTTTGACGGAATCGAGAAAAAGATCTCAAACCGGCTGCAAACCAATAAAATCGGGTATAAAACCGACAGCAAACATGAGAACATCGACAAGGACAATATCCTTCAGTACATCACGCCGGTCGACCTGAAGGCCTTCGGCCTGATCCCGGAACTTGTGGGCAGGTTGCCGATTGTAACATTTATGCACACCCTCGACCGTGAAACCCTTCGCAGGATCCTCACCGAGCCTAAAAATTCACTCATCAGGCAGTACACCAAACTTTTTGACCTGGACAACATTAAGCTGACTTTCGACGAAGAGGCATTGCTGTTCATTGTTGACAAGGCGATCGAGTTTAAACTGGGTGCCAGGGGATTACGATCAATTCTCGAAGGCATCATGGTCGATGCCATGTTTGAATTGCCTTCAAAGAACAACGCTAAACCTTTCAGGGTAACATCGGCATTTGTTGAAGAGAAGTTCAGGAAAACCAGCATGGCCCATCTTAAGGTAGCCTGATACCAAACCCGGCATTGTTTTCGTTATCCATTGGACTATTGAATCCGGAGATCAATGCGTAGTGTAATTTTACTTTTTGTTTCATTTCTTTTATACCCTGTCCTGGCAATTTCACAGGACACCGTTAAAGCAATCCCTTCAATACAAATCATTGAAGGCGACACCGTTGCCCTGGTCGATGTAACGCCGGTCGTCATTTTCCCTCCCGCTGCCCCATCAGGCAGAAGGGCATCTGCACGTTATGATAAACTGGTGTACAATGTTAAAAAGGTTTACCCCTATGCCAAGGCCGCCGGACAACAACTTGCCGCCTACAAGGCTGTTCTCGACACCATGCCATCGGAAAAAGAGCGGAAACTGTACTTGAAAAAAGCTGAAAAGGAGTTAGAGTTGAAGTTCGGAAAGGAGATCAGGGACCTCACATTTTCACAGGGCAAAATCCTGATCAAACTGATCTACCGGGAAACCGGCAATTCTACATTTGACATTGTAAGGCAACTCAGAGGCGGTTTCGCAGCATTCATCTGGCAGACCATGGGAAAACTCTTCGGTTATGACCTTAAAAACAGTTACGATCCGGCTGGCAGCGACCAGGCCATCGAACAGATTGTGCTGATGATTGAAGCCGGAGCAATTTAGTTTTTCTGATTGACATATTAACCCTAACTTTACAGGCGAATCTCTAAAATCCGGATGAAACTATCAATTGTCATCGTTAACTACAATGTCAAGTATTTCCTGGAGCAATGCCTTCATTCGGTTCTAAATGGCTGCAACGGACTCGATGCCGAAATTTTTGTTGTAGATAACGATTCGGTCGACGGGTCGGTGAAAATGGTTAAAGATAAATTTCCCGAGGTCCACCTTATCGAAAACCGCGACAATAAAGGGTTCTCTTCGGCCAACAACCAGGCAATCCGTAAGTCGAAAGGGGAATATGTGCTTTTGCTCAACCCTGATACCATTGTAGAAGACGACACCTTGCGCAAGGTTGTTGATTTCATGGACCATCATCCCGATGCCGGAGGTCTTGGCGTTAAAATGCTGGACGGAAAGGGAAAATTTCTGCCTGAAAGCAAACGCGGTCTGCCATATCCTTCTGTCGCGTTCTTCAAAGTATTCGGGTTATCGTCCCTGTTCCCTAAATCGCGGCTTTTCAGCACCTATCACCTTGGGTATCTCGATAAGGATCAAACACATATCGTCGATGTCCTTGCCGGCGCTTTCATGCTGTTGCGCAAAAAGGCCCTCGACAAAACCGGGCTTCTCGATGAAGCATTCTTTATGTATGGCGAGGATATCGACCTGAGCTACCGAATCACAAAAGCAGGCTATAAAAACTACTATTATCCCGAAACCCGCATCATTCATTATAAAGGCGAAAGCACAAAAAAGGGCAGCCTGAACTATGTATTTGTGTTTTACAGCGCCATGATCGTTTTTGCACGAAAGCATTTCTCAAAGGAGAATGCCCGTGCCTTTTCGATCATGATCAATATTGCCATCTATTTCCGTGCCTTCATATCCATCCTGACAAGGTTTTTTAACAGGTTCATGCTTCCCTTCCTCGATGCCTTGCTGATATTTGCAGGCATTTTCCTGATCAAGGATTACTGGGAGCGACATTTCATTTTTCCCGACGGCGGACATTATCCGTATGCGTTTATTCACATTGCTGTTCCGGTCTATATTGTGATTTGGCTTCTTTGTATATACCTCAGCGGCGGTTATGATAAGCCTACCCGGCTGCGGCGCATTGTACAGGGAATGATCGCCGGCACCATCATTATCCTGGTTTTATATTCCCTGCTGAACGAACATTACCGGTTTTCAAGGGCACTCATCATCCTTGGAGCAGTTTGGGGTACCCTTATCATGCTGGCTGAACGGATGGTGCTGCACTATTTTAACATCAGCGGATACAAACTGAATTCCGAAAAAAATAAGCGGTTCATCATTATCGGTGAAAAAGAAGAATCGGAGCGGGTAGCCGAACTTCTTCAGCAAACAGGGATGAATCCATCGTTCACCGGTCTTGTCAGCTACCACCATCACAGGAATAACACAAACGGGTTTATCGGCCACCTCGGGCAAATCAAAGAAATTATTAACATTCACAAGATCAACGAAGTAATATTCTGCGCCAAGGATGTACCGGCGCAAGTGATCATCGACAAGATGTCGGAATTAAAAAACGAACAGGTTGACTATAAAATCGCACCTCCCGAGAGCCTTTCCATCATCGGAAGCAATTCGATTAACACATCAGGGGATCTATATGTTATTGACATTAACGCCATTATAAAAAAATCGAACCGCAGAAACAAGCGCATGCTCGATTTCCTCATTGCCCTTACGATGCTGGCAGGATTTCCGGTCGCCATGTTTATCGTCAGAAACCCGGTTGGATTGCTGCGAAATATTTTTTCAGTACTGCTGGCAATCAAATCATGGATCGGCTTTACCCCTCATTCTGAAAATGAAGCCGGCAGGCTCCCGGCAATCAAACAAGGCGTGCTGAACCCGCTCGATGCTTTCAGGAATAAAAATGTACCGGAGGAGACCACCAACCGGCTTGACCTACTTTATGCCCGTGACTATAAATTAACCAATGATCTCAATATTATCATCAAAGGGTTCAGGAATTTAGGCAGGAGTTGAAAGTTATTTTTATTTTGAACGTTTCAAAATAAGAAAAAACATTACCTTTGCACAAAATACAAAAATGCTCGTATATGGCAAATTATGAGGTAGTTGTACCAAAACTCGGAGAAAGTATCATCGAAGCGACCATCACCAAATGGTTGAAGAATGAAGGAGAGATGATCGCCGAGGATGATCCCATTGTTGAGATCGCCACAGATAAAGTTGATTCTGAAATTCCTTCGCTTGTTTCAGGGAAACTGATAAAGAAATTATTCAATGAGGGCGACCTTGTTCCTGTAGGTGCGATTTTTGCCATCATTGAGACATCAGAAGGAGCCAACGTTGTGCCTGACAAAAGCGCCGCAGTGGATGAACCTGCTGCGGCAACATGCAGGTCAGAAACAACCGTCGCTGCATTGTCAGGAAATCCCGCACCGCCTCCCGAATCCGATGTGCATCCCCACACTGAGACTGTATCGGCATCAGGGACAAGATTCTATTCCCCCCTGGTCAGGAGTATTGCCCAGCAGGAAAACATCTCCTTTACTGAATTGGACGGCATCGCCGGAAGCGGAAAAGATGACAGGCTGACCAAACAGGATTTGCTGAACTATCTGAATGACCGTAAGGCAGGGATTAAGCCGGTAGAGCATCACGCCCAGGTTGTGGCTGCTGCAGCCCCTGTTGTGGCGCCGCAAGCCATTCAGCAGATCATTTCCGGAGAAGATCGCATTGTTGAAATGGACCGCATCAGGCAGCTGATTGCCAGCCACATGGTGAAATCGGTACAAACCTCCCCGCATGTCACCTCTTTCCAGGAAGTTGACATGACCCGCGTGGTTCAGTGGCGCGATAAAAACAAAGAGTCGTTCCTACAGCGGGAAAATGAGAAACTCACCTTCACCCCGATTTTTATTGAAGCCATTGCCAAGGCGGTAAGAGATTTCCCTTTGGTCAACGTGTCGGTGGATGGCACCAAAGTGATCATCCACAAGAATGTCAATATCGGCATGGCGGTTTCACTGGCAAACTTTAACCTGATCGTGCCGGTGATTCGCAGTGCGCATGAAAAGAGCCTTCTCGGGATTGTAAAGGCGGTTAATGATCTTGCCGGCCGGGCACGGATAAGCAAGCTGGTACCGGATGAAATTTCAGGCGGCACCATTTCAATCACCAACCTGGGGTCGTTCGGCTCAATCATGGGAACTCCCATCATCAATCAGCCGCAAACTGCCATCGTCGCAGTTGGCGCCATAAAAAAGAGGGCCGTTGTGATCGAGACACCCGAAGGTGACACGATTGCCATCCGCCCGATCATGATGATCTCGGTAACCTATGACCACCGGGTGATTGACGGTTCACTCGGAGGCCAATTTCTGAATCGCATTGTACAGCATCTTGAATCATTTGACACCAACCAACTTATTTAATGGAACTGAACCTTACCAAGCCCATCGCATTTTTTGATCTTGAAACAACAGGAATCAAAGTTGCCACCGACCGCATTGTTGAAATTTCCATCGTCCGGCAGCAGGTCGACGGAACGGTAAAGATCAAAACCCTGCGCATCAATCCCGAAATGCATATCCCGCCTGAAGTGACAGAAATCCACGGGATTTCCGACGATGACGTGAAAGATTGTCCTACCTTTAAACAGGTTGCCCGTGAACTTGCCCAGTTTCTCGATAATTGCGACCTGGCAGGTTACAATTCGAACCATTTCGACATTCCCCTTTTAGCGGAAGAATTTCTCAGGGTTGATATCGATTTTGACCTCAAAGGCCGACGGTTTGTTGATGTTCAGAATATCTTTCACAAAATGGAACCCCGCAACCTTGGCGCAGCCTATAAATTTTACTGTGCAAAGGACCTGGTCAACGCACATAGCGCCGAAGCAGATACCCTGGCCACCTTTGAAATTCTGAAAGCCCAGCTTGACCATTATGCCGATGTAACTTTCAAGGACAGGAAAGGGAATCTTTCGCAGCCTGTAATCAACGACATCAAGGCGCTCAGCGATTTCTCCCATGCCACCAAAGCAGTGGATCTTGTCGGGCACATTGTGTATAACGACCAGAATGTAGAGGTGTTTAATTTCGGCAAGCATAAAGGGAAAGCTGTTGCACAGGTATTGAAGGATGAACCCTCCTACTACAACTGGATGATGCGGGGCGAATTCCCGAGTTCAACCAAAAAGGTTCTGACCGTATTGAAACTCAGGAGCAATACCAATACCTCGGTAAAACTTGACCTGTTCTGACGAATTTATTATTTGCCCTGTCATTGAAATAGCAATCAGATGAAAATTATCTGCATCGGCCGTAATTATGTTGACCACATCAAAGAGCTCAACAATGCCATTCCCTCTGCTCCTGTCTTCTTCCTGAAACCCGATACCGCCCTGCTGATCCGGAACCGTCCGTTTTATTATCCCTCCTTTTCAGCGAATATCCATTATGAGGCTGAGCTTGTGTTGAAAATATGCAAGACTGGAAAGAACATCAACAAAAAGTTTGCTGCGGGCTACTATGACGAAATCGGGATCGGTCTCGACATGACAGCCCGCGACCTTCAGGATGCAGCCAAGGAGAAAGGGCTGCCCTGGGCCGTTGCAAAAGGTTTTGATCAGTCTGCGCCGGTCGGTAAATTTCTTCCAAAATATCATTACCGCGATGTAAAGAACATCAGCTTTCACCTCGATCTGAACGGGATGACGGTTCAGCAAGGGAATTCGGGACTGATGATCTATGACTTCGACGATATCATTGCCCATATTTCAACCTACATGACCCTTCGCACCGGTGATTATATTTTCACCGGTACACCGGCCGGAGTCGGCCCGGTTAAGATCGGAGATAAGATGGAAGCCTGGATTGAAGGGAATAAAATGCTGTCGTGCGAGGTCAGATAACAGGCCTTAATTCAGCACAATATCTTCAATTACGATTGCTCCCGCCGCTTTGTTGAGCGCATTCATGATTTTATTCCGGGCAAAGAGCAGTTCGTTCCGCAGCGCCGGGGAGTTCACCTTGACATAAAGCACCTTGTTGCGGATGTGCAACTGGCTGGTGTTTTTTGCAACCATCTCCCCCACAACCTTTTCCCATGCCTGTATGACCTTCGCCTGGTTCAATTTGTCGCGAAGGTGAAATTTATCCAGAAACTCCTCGATGGCCGCCTTTAACGGCTGTTCATTCGATCTTCTCATCGCCATACTAAATTACCCTCCCTTATTCATTATATCCCCCGCCTTCCTTTCATCGCCTGCATTATTTGCATTGCCTGCATTGCCTGCATTGCCTGCATTGCCTGCATTCATCCCTTAACCTCCACCGGAATATTGAATATTTCATGCTCAATCTCCATGGAATCAAACGTGGAAATGATTCTTTCCCTGCTTGTATCGGTGATAAAAACCTGCCCGAAACTATTTTCACTCACCAGCTTGATCAGCTGTGAAACCCGCAAATCATCAAGTTTATCAAAAACATCGTCGAGCAGCAGGATCGGTTTAAAGCCTTTTGTGTTCCTGGTATAATCGAACTGGGCAAGCTTGATGGCTATGACAAATGATTTTTGCTGTCCCTGCGAACCGAATTTCTTAACCGGGTATTCGTCGAGTAAAAATTCAAGATCATCCTTGTGAACGCCCATTGTGCTGTATTGCGCTGCGCGATCGCTGGACAGCGCAGCCTTGAAACTGTCGCGATAGGAATTCCCGTTATTTTGTGACAAGTACCTGATCCCGACTGATTCGGAACCGTTGCTTAAAAACCGGAAATAGTGCTGGAACAAGGGAATGTATTCGTTGAGGAATTGGGTACGCCTGGTAAATATTTGTTCGCCAAGGCAGATCATCTGTTCATCCCAGGTTTCCAGTGAAACTGCGTCGAAGTAATGCTGTTCGCCGAAAGATTTCAGCAGAGCGTTGCGCTGAGCAAGCGCCTTGTTGTACTGAATGAGGTCGTCGAGATAAAATTTATCAAACTGCGATATAACGCTGTCGATATATTTCCGCCTCAATTCGCTGCCGTCGTTGATGAGATCGCGGTCGTAAGGCGAGATCATGACCAGGGGGAAATTGCCGATATGATCGGCAAGCCGCTCATATTCCTTTTTGTTGATCAGGAACCGCTTACGCTGGTTTTTTTTCTGAATGCACTGAACGAGTTCGGTGGTGCCATCTCCCCGCTGATAGCTCCCATGGATGGCAAAGAAATCGTCCCCGTGGCGGATGTTTTGCGCATCAAGACTTGTGAAACAGCTCTTGCAAAATGAAAGGTAGTGAATTGCGTCGAGCAGATTTGTTTTCCCGACGCCGTTGTTCCCCACAAAACAATTGATCTTCTCGGAGAACACGAATTCCGCCTGAGGATAATTTTTAAACCCGGTGATGATGAGCCTTTGAAGGTGCATTTTCAATTGTTGAATTTTGTGATGCCATCTGCGATTTCCTGCATGAGCCACATGGGTGTTGAGGTTGCCCCGCAAATGCCAACGGTTTGTGCATTTTCAAACCATGCTCTCTCCACTTCGTCAAAACCTGATACCAGGTAGGTGCGGGCGTTCGCATCCTTACACACCTGGAAGAGTATCATCCCATTGGAACTTTTAAGGCCGCTTACAAAGACCACCACATCGAACCCTGAGGCAAATTCCCGGAGCAGCGCTGCACGGTTTGAAACCTGCCGGCATATGCTGTCGTTCCATTCAAAATCGACCGGTGAATCCATCGTAGCCGCAGTCATCCCGGCTCCGATCAACTTCGCGATATGTTGAAACCCTTCGACACTTTTCGTCGTCTGGCTGTATAACCGGACAGGACGCGAAAAATCCACCTTTTTCAGATCAGCTTCATTCCCTACGACAATGGCTGTTCCGTTGGTTTGCCCCGATAAAGCATTTACTTCGGCATGACCTTCCTTGCCATAAATGACGATCTGACCGTTTTTTGGCAGCATGTCAAGGTACCCCTTGTGAATGGCATTTTGGAGGTTCAGCACGATTGGGCATGAGGCGTCGATCAGTTCAATCCGGTTCTGCATAGCCACCTGGTAAGTTGCAGGGGGCTCGCCATGGGCACGTATCATCACCCTGCAGTCGTGAATTTTATGAAGGTCCTCATGGGTAATGATCACCAGCCCCATTTTTTTGAGCCGGTTTACCTCCATGTTGTTGTGAACGATGTCGCCGAGGCAATACAGCACAGGGCCAAGCCGCAATTCACGCTCGGCAACTTCGATGGCATACACCACGCCAAAGCAAAAACCTGAATGGGAGTCGATGGTGACCTGCACCCTTATTGTTTTTTAACAAATTCCTTGAGGTTAATCCCAAGCGTTAGATAATTATTCGCAATTCCGGCAGTGTATGAACCACGGGTATAACTGAGATTAAACATTTTAACCTTCAATCCTGCTCCAAGTGAAAAGCCGGTCATGCCGGTCTTGTTGTACAATTTCAACTCCTGGCGGCGCTGGTAGTTGTATCCTAACCTGACGGCAAGTACTTTTGCGATGGTCAGTTCAGCCCCCAGCACAATATGCCGCATTATTTCATCTGCCACCTGCGCTGCGCCGCTGGGCTCATTCACCTCGCCCGTAATCGGATCGGTGGCATTGTCGGGATCGGTAGGATCATTGTAGGTGAGATTCCAATTTTGCAGGTTTGTAATCAATTCTGAAAACTGTAGCGGAATATGTTTCAATTTCTGCGACATGCCTATATCCAGCGAAAACGGAAGCGGCTCATATTGCCCCGGGAGATATGGAACCAGCTGCGAACCGATGTTGCGGCCAATCAATGACGCCGTGAACGATTTTTCCTTCGACGTGTAAGTGCCTGCAACGTCAACAGCAATTCCGAAGGAATTATAGGATTCAAGCTGGGAATAGATCAATTTTCCATTTGCACCGATGGAAAAAAGCGGTGTCAGCTCTCTTCCCCACCCAACAGTCAATGCATACTCGGAAGCATGAAAATCGCCGGTAAGGTTTCCTGCAGCATCGGCCCCGGTAAATTTGCCATAATTGATGTATTGCAGGCTGCCCACAAAACTGCCCGCTTTGCTGAACGTGCGGCCGTAGGCGACAGAACCGTAGTTTACTCCCCCGGGATTATTCACATAACTCATTGCCAGGTTATTGTCCATTGCGGGTGTAATCAGTGAGGGATTTGCCAGGGTGAGTGTGATATCATCATCCTTGATGGCCAGGAAATTTCCACCCAACCCTGCAACCCTTGCAGAATTTGTGAAGTTGAGAAATTTATAGGTGCCATATCCTCCGATCTGGGCAAAGAGATTCATGCCAGGAAGGCATGCGAGACATAACAGCAAGACTGACTTTTGTAGTATCTGGCGCACGATTATACGTTTGGTGTTTTTTTTAAACGAAAAACCGGATAATATATTTTAACCGGGTCAAATTATGTCATCAATCCCCTGCCGGTTTTCCTGATTTTCTTTTCTTCAGTAAGGTCTGTAACCAGTTTGTCGAGGATCCCGTTGATGAACAGCTTGCTTTTCTGCGAACTGAATTGCTTAGAAATCTCAATGTATTCATTCATCGTAACCTTAACGGGGATCTGAGAAAAACTCGTCAATTCGGTCAGGGCCATTTTTATCAGCAGAATATCTGTCAGTGCAATCCGCTCCAGCTCCCAATTGCGGGTGCGCGCATCGATCAGTTTGTCGGATTCATCAGTGTTTATGATTGTTTTGCGAAAAAGATCCCGGATAAACTTACGGTCATCCTCAGAATCATCTTCCTCTCCCTTGGTAAAGAGGTCGGTAAGGGAGTCCTTTTCTCCGAACGATTCTGACATGAGTTTGATCGTCTTCAGGACAAAAACAGCCGCCACTTCAAAGTCATCATCCCAGAAAATGCTCCTTTCTTCGAAGTAAAACTGAAGATCGGCTGATTTGGCAATAAATTTCCGGAATAACTTTTCCAGGAAATCCTGGTCCTCGCGAAATGAACTTGTCCCTGAGTTCAGATATTCTCCGAGATCTTTACCGGCCTTGAGTTTCTGGTATGCTTTCCTGACCATTTCCTGCTCTTCCGTCCAGGAAACCCTATACTTTTCCAATTGGCTCTTCAGGTCTGAATTTTCCTGTAACTTAAGAATCAGCCGGTTTTCGGATAACTTATAGCTCGGATTAACTTCTTCGGGCGTAGGATAAAATTTAGTTTTTGATTCCTCGGTCCGGAACCTGTAAAAATGAATGACCTCCAGCAGAAAAGATAGTTGCAGAAAATAGAGTTCGTAAACCTTGTCAATGCTGTTCAAAAGATTTTTCTCTGCGACCTCTATCCTGCCTTCTCCTCCCTGGAAATAGGCATATAATGCCTGAAGTACCTTGATGCGGTAATGTCTTCTGCCTAGCATAACAAATTTATGAAAAAGAACATGTTGATTAATTGCTTGTGAATGGCTGCAAAGCTACGGAAATAAGAAATAAAGTTTTGTATTCAAATAATATTTTTATTTTTGCGTTCGCTGAAAAGAACGAGACCTATCTACCAAAACAAACAGACTGAAGGATGGAAGAAATTGAAAATAAGGACAGGGACAGAGAAGAGATATTTTCACGTGCTGTGCGCGCGGGCAAAAGAACATACTTTTTTGATGTTAAAGCTACCGTTGGCGAGGAGTATTATATCACCATCACTGAAAGTAAGAGGCGTTTCAACAATGAACAGGGCAAGTTTTTTTATGAGAAGCACAAGTTGTTTCTGTATAAAGAAGATTTTGACAAGTTCGCCAATGGCTTAAGCGATGTTGTTGAATTCATTCGTACCGGGCAGGCTCCCGACAGACCTGAATACATGACAGACACGCTCGCCGAAGCGGCCACCGATGCAGAAAAAACCGCGCCCAGGTCTATCGAATTTGAGGATCTGGCGACAGAAGGCGAGGGGGACATTCTCCGTTAGGCAAACAGCACCGCTTGAGTCGGGGAAAATGCTAAATACACCGTTTTATCAATCCGGCCACCCGGCCAATCCCCCTTCTCTTTCAGGAGAGGGGTCAGGAGGTTGAGGTGGTTCGTAAATAAAATGTAATAATTTATCCCGTTTAATGTATAATTTTGTGAACTTGTTTAAAATACCACATGGGTAAAGTAATTGCAATTGCAAACCAAAAAGGAGGAGTTGGCAAAACAACCACCGCCATTAACCTGGCAGCCGGTCTTGCCGTGCTGGAGCATAAGACACTAATCATCGATGCCGATCCCCAGGCCAATGCGACTTCAGGTGTGGGCTTCGATCCGAGAAATATTAAGACAAGCATCTACGAGTGCATCATTGATGATGTTGAAGCTAAAAACATCATTCTCAACACCACAACACCTTTTCTCGATCTTTTGCCCGCACATATTGACCTCGTTGGTGCCGAAATTGAAATGATCAACCTTCCGAACCGTGAGAAAATGATGCGGAAGGTCATTGCAGGAATCAGGGATGAATATGATTTCATCATCATCGATTGTTCACCTTCACTGGGGCTGATCACCGTTAATTCGCTTACTGCTGCCGACTCAGTGATAATTCCCGTTCAGTGCGAGTATTTTGCGCTGGAAGGTCTGGGAAAACTGCTGAACACCATCAAGATTGTTCAGTCGAGGCTTAACCCCGGCCTGGATATCGAAGGGATTCTGCTCACCATGTTTGATAATCGCCTGAGCCTTGCAAAACAAGTGGTGGAAGAGGTTAAAATGCATTTTCAGCAGATGGTTTTCAGGACTATTATCAACAGGAATACCAAATTAGGCGAAGCACCAAGTTTCGGGCTGACCATCATGATGCATGACATCAACAGTTCAGGTGCGATCAATTATTTGAACCTGGCAAGGGAAATACTTCAGAATAATGACCTGACGAGGCTTACGAACGAAGAAAAGGAGATCAATGTCTGACTTTCACGGTAAAAAGAAAGCCTTGGGAAGAGGCCTCAGCGCCCTGCTCGATAATGCAGAGACTGAAAACCCCCGGAAAGATATTTCGGGAGAATACACTGCAGAATATGTTGCGCAGGTTCGTGTCGATCAAATCGAACCAAACCCATTCCAGCCCCGCACCCATTTCGATGAAAATGAACTCCGTGAACTGGCTGAGTCAATCAGGGAACATGGAATCATTCAACCTCTTACCATTCGCAAAATCGGTCATCATAAATACCAGCTCATCGCGGGTGAACGCCGCCTGAAGGCCTCTGCCCTGGTTGGATTGTCGCAGGTACCGGCGTATGTGAGGCTTGCAAATGACGAGCAGATGCTCGAAATGGCCCTCGTCGAAAATATCCAGCGTGAAGATCTGAACCCCCTTGAAATTGCGATCAGCTTTCAGCGATTGCTTGAAGAATGCCGGATAAAGCAGGAAGATATCAGCCAAAAAGTCGGCAAAGACAGGTCGACCATCTCAAACTACATCCGGCTGCTCAAACTTCCGACGGAAATTCAGGTGGCCGTAAGAGACAACCTCATCACCATGGGCCATGCGCGGGCCATCATCAATGTACCTAAAGAACAGGCTCAGCTTGTGATTCTGAAGAAAATCCTTGAAAAAAAATCGTCGGTTCGCGAGGTGGAGGAGATGGTTCGGAACCTTGGAAAACATAAGACGCCTGCACCTGGCAGTTCAACCCTTCCGGCCAAATATGAAAAAGCCAAATTATCGCTCCGTGATAAACTCCTTTCAAAAATAGATGTCAGGTTAAAAGGGAAAGGTGCAGGGACGATCATCATTGAATTTAAAACACCGGAGGATTTTGACAGGATTATCTCCAAACTTGATTCCTAAATGAGGGCTTACCTTCTTGTTGCTTTTTTATTCATTGCATTTTTGGTCAAGCCCATCCTGATTTTCTCACAGCACGATACAACCTTCGTTGAACTTCCCGACTCAATCCGAGAAAAGGAGCACTCCCCTACACGGGCAACCATCATGTCGGCCTGCCTGCCGGGGCTGGGACAGATATACAATAAAAAATACTGGAAGGTGCCGGTGATCTATGCCGGTTTTGCAGCCTTTACCTACTTTATCTATACCAATGCCGATCAGTATATGAACTACAAATGCGCTTATATTGAATCTGTAAACGGGAGTACCGACGGCAACTACAGCGACCTGGTACAAAAATACTCACCTGACGATCTGCTGGCATCACGTGATTATTACCGCAGAAATCTGGAAATCAGCATTATACTTACAGTTGTATGGTATGGCATGAATATTCTTGATGCAGTGGTCGACGCCCACCTGTATACCTTCAACATTACTGAAAACCTTTCGATGAAAATAGAACCGGCGTTGCTGCCGTCGGGGTTCGGTTACAAGCCTGCAGGAGGCGTGAAACTTTGCCTGCATTTCTGACAATTTAAAAAGAACATCAATATGAAGATCGCCCTTCTCGGATATGGCAAAATGGGCCAGGAAATCGAAAAACTGGCTGTAAAAAGAGGCCATGAAATTGTACTCATCATGGACAGTCTGGAAGATTGGGAAAACGACGAAGATCAACTTCCCAACGCAGATGTCGCCATAGATTTTTCGTCGCCGGTGAGCATCGTGGAAAACATCTACCACTGCTTTGACGCGGGTGTTCCCATTGTTGTAGGAACGACAGGGTGGCTCGATGACCTCGAAAAGGTACAGCTTGATTGTACTGAAAGGGATCAATGCCTGTTTTTCGCACCCAATTTCAGCATTGGCGTCAATCTTTTCTTTGACTTGAACCGCTACCTCGCCAACCTGATGTCAAAATGGGAAGAATATTCGGTTTCTATTGAAGAGACCCATCACATACACAAGCAGGATGCGCCCAGCGGTACCGCCATCGTACTGGCAAACGATATCATCAGGCATACTGAGCGCAAAGAAAAGTGGGTTAAAGAACGTGTCGAAAACCCTGAAGAACTGGGCATTAAGTCATACCGAACCGACAACGTGCCCGGCACACATGTCGTAAGGTATGAATCGGAAGAGGATTGCATCGAAATAATCCATACGGCCAAAAGCAGGCGGGGTTTTGCAATGGGCGCGCTCC
>JBBQUQ010000047.1:0-26452 GCA_038212325.1 Bacteroidales bacterium | reverse complement strand
CCTTTGGCGTGGAACAGGTTCATTCAGAGTATGGGATGACCGAGTTGCTGTCGCAGGCCTGGTCGCAAGGCGAAGGTCGTTTCAGCACACCTCCCTGGATGAAGGTCCTGATTCGCGATGCCAATGATCCATTGAGTTATTTAGGTCCCGGTGAAACAGGAGGAATTAACATCATAGATCTTGCCAACCAGGATTCATGCAGCTTCATCGCCACCCAGGACCTGGGCAGGATGCACTACGATGGCCAGTTTGAGGTTCTTGGCAGATTTGAAGAATCTGATGTTCGCGGATGCAGCCTGCTAATTTAAATTACGAATTACGCATTACGCATTACGAATGTAGCTGCCTCCGGCAGATGAAGTCTGACTATCGGCACCCAGACGGGTGTGTTGTTCAGGGATGCTTCCACAACTGGCCAATTTTACGGGCAGCTGCCACCCTCACTGGTAAGCAACACGCTTACAAACGGGGATGAAAATCGAGGATCTGAGTTCCCCCTGTTTAAGTTTTATCCCAACCCAAACAACTGGAATTTCACTGTGGAATGGACCGATCCCGCTTTCGATGGATCCGGCACGCATGGTTCCGGCATTCTTAAAATGATCCGCCAATAAAAAAAAGAGGACGCCCTTTTGGGACGTCCTCTTTTTTTTCAACCCCGATAAAACGGGTCTACCTGGTTCTTACCAGTTTGATGGTTTCTGTATAACCTTCGGCAGTGATCTTTACAAAATAGAGCCCTGCCGGTATTTCTGCAATGTTGAACTCATGCGACTGCTCACCGACCATGCGGTCGGTCATCACCTTTTCGCCGCGCATGCTGTAAATCTCAACGGAAACATTGCCAAAAAGCTTGTCGGCTTTCTGAACAATGGTGAAGTTGCCGCTGGTCGGGTTCGGGTAGAGGGTGAAGTTGGCATTGTCGAGGGTGTATGGCTTCTCATCATGGCCTGCAATGGTTGCCGGTGTTGACGGCATGTTGCAATAGGTGTCGGTTGAGATGTATCCGTGCAGGTAACCGCCCGAATTGACAGTTGTACCCGGCTGGAAGCTGATCTTCTGCCCGGCAACCATCGTTACGCTGCCACCGCTCAGAACCGTAAAGTAGGAGGGGCCGCCGGCAACGGTAATGCTGTTGGTGGCC
The DNA here is from genome assembly GCA_038212325.1 of Bacteroidales bacterium. Taxonomy (GTDB): domain Bacteria; phylum Bacteroidota; class Bacteroidia; order Bacteroidales; family FEN-979; genus CAIVAT01. The sequence goes on along the minus strand of JBBQUQ010000047.1, from coordinate 25,308 downwards.
GCATATAACGATGTACCTGCAACCGTTATGTCCTGTAAAGTGACGAACTCAGCAGCGGGGTCAGACACTGTGATGTTGTCGAGGAAGAGGTTATTCCCGTAAGCACTGATGGCGGTGAATTTTATAAGGTTGGTTCCGGCCGGCAATGCCAATGACTGGGTGCACCACTGTGAAGCAGTCGGAACAAATGAACCTTCGGTGGCAGGTGCCGTGCTGAGGATACCACCTGGCCCGCCGGGCATTAACAGCAACGGCAGCCATGTTTCACCATAATTGGTTGAATAGTAAACATCCAGTTCATCGATTTCCACCACATAGGTTGCATAAGCGTAGTTGAATTTGAGGGTGGGAGTGGCCAGGCCGCTGATGTCGAATGGCATGGTTTTCAGTTCATAGGTGCCCGATGACTGGTTGAAGAAATTCGCGAAGGCCGATGCAGTTCCGCTGCCAAAGGCGCTGGCGGCAGTCGTGCCGGCCCAAACAAATGATCCTGTTACGGCGGGGTTCGTCCAGCATGCTGGCGGGAAACCGCCGGTTTCGAAATCTTCGATGAACGGTGCCACGGTCGGTACGCAAATTGGGGTTGTAACTGTTTTCGTTGTAGTAGGATCGCTCGAGCATATGATTTTGGCAGTTATCCTGTAAAAATAGGTGGTGCCACCCGACAATCCTGTTATAGTTGTGGAAAGATTCGGACTGTTAACTACGAAAGGCATTCCGTTGACCAGGTTAACAAACATGTTATCGGTAGCCACGTCAATGGAATAGGTAGTTGGCAAAGGCCCCCCGGTATAGGTCCAGCTCAGATCGAAAGAATTCGGCAGAATATTGGTTACGACGGGAGATCCGGGAACATAGGGCACGCCATTTACCGTGGTGGTAACCGAAGCTGAAGCCGCACAGCCAAATGCATCCGTTACAGTTACCGAAAAGGTTTCCCCTGTGCTCACCGTAATGGTTTGTGTGGTTTCTCCTGTTGACCAGATATAACCTGCATATTCTGCCCCGGCATCCAATATGGAAGAAGTGCCGTCACAGAAAGCAAGATCCCCGCTGATATGCGCTGAGATACTGGTCGTAACAGTAACCGTAAAGTTGCAATAAACAGGAGGATTAATGCCATCATTGGCGGTATATGTTACCGTCGTTGCCCCCAACGGGAAATTCGCACCCGGAAGGTAATTGCTTGTAAATGAAAGCGGAGTCAGGCAATTATCGGCATCGGAAGCGGTTGGCGCTGTCCAGCTGACGTTTGCAGAACACCCTGATACACTGACCGGAACAGAGATATTTCCGGGGCAGCCTGAAATAACAGGAGGAGCATTGTTTTCTGCAACCAGTACCAGGTTAAAAGCACTATTGGTGGTGATGCCATAACCATCTACCTGCACATAATAGGTCTGTCCGGGTGTGACGCAAACCGGGGTAATAGCAGCATAAAATGGAGAGCCTGCGGCATCGTCGTTGGCTGCAATCAGCAAAGCACCACCGGTAAGTAAAGCACCGCATGTGGGTGCGCTCCAAAGGGCTAATTCACTGTCCCATGTGTTGGTTGTGCCAAAGTTGATGGAAACCCTTCCGGAAGGAGGCGCTACGAAAGTGAACCAAACTGAATTGCTGGGCACTTGACCGCTGCACCATCCTGTCTGCGTGGCACAACCTGTTCCCGGAGGAGCTGGCTCACCTGTTTCAATTGTCGCACCAACGTTTGTAAAAGGACCGTTCACTCCGATTGAAAGAGGAATCGCTGAACACACGTTGTCGCCTTTTACGGTGACGACCGTGATAACACAGTTCGAAGTTGTCACACAGCCATTGGTGCCAGTCACGAGGCTATGAATATAGAATGTTCCTGCCGTAATTGCGTTGATGGATAACGCGTCTGTGGTACCTCCGATATCTGTAAACGGTCCGGCGCAACCGGTGGTACTGTACTGCCATTTGAACGTAGAACCTTCCGCATAACCGGTAACCACATAATTGAGGGGTTCATAGGTTAATCCGGTTGAAGGGCCGGTAATCGTTCCGCCTGGAGCAGGACTTACCGACACCAACTGGCTCATGTTGCATGTTGTACTGCACCCATCTGTAACGGTAACAGAGAAGGTATAATCTCCTCCGGCAAGGTTGGCAGTAACGGTTTGCGCATCGGCATAAACACCGCCTGCACCATCGCTCCAGGCGTAATGCAATGTGCCGCCGCCGCCAGTCGTATTGGCGGTTACCGCAAAGTTTACACCGCCGCAAGCCTCGGGGCTGGTGATACTGACACAGGATACGGGAATGCCTATTGTGACAAGCTTACTTCCGGTTGCAAAACACCCGGATGAGGCAGTAGCTGTTACCGAATATGTTTCATCAACAAGAATATTTGTTGCGTTGGTCGGATTGCTGGTGGTGCTGGTTAAGGTCCCGGAAGCAGGATTTTCACTCCACAAATAGGTAAACAGGTTAGAAGCCCCGGTAATAGTGACATTGTAATCCTGAGTTTCACCATAACTACTTGAAGAAGCGCCGCAAGCCTGGCTGCTTGTGACAGGGTTGTCATTTCCGCCTACAATGCGAATGCGCGTGGCTCCATTCAAAGCCGAACCCGGAACAGTGAAGGAAATTGAAACTGTTCCGCTTGCACCTGCGTTGGCTGATGCCCCTAAGAATTCAGTTGTGGCGAAAGTTCCATCCTGGTTGTAGTCAATCCATGCGCCGAAATACTGGCTGTTGTCCGAACCAAATGAAACTGACAATGAGTAAGGGCTGCCGGCAGGTGACAGTAACGAAGTTGTAGTAGCTACGGATGGGTTAAAATAGGTATAATGACTTGTTCCCCCGCAACCGGTAGTAGAGTTATTGATTGTACCAAGCATAACTTTCGTAATGTCATCTCCAGAGCAACCACTGGCATGAGTAGAAGCGCAATAGGCTCCTACAGGAACTGATGCATTTGCCAGAAGGATTGTACTTCCGCCGCTGCACACACTCGGAGGGGTGGCGGTTACACTGTTCATGGTGACTGTTGCACCAACCGTTATGGCTGCAGGAGCAGAAGCGGTACAACCGTTTGCCCCGGTTCCTGTAACGGTGTAGGTCGTATTGACTGCCGGGCTGGCAAGAACTACAGGCCCTGTTGTGGTATTTAATCCTGTTGCAGGGCTCCATGCGTACGAAACTGCATCACCGCTTGCTGTTAAGGTAACGGCTGAACCCGGGGTGCAATACGCTGCGGTGGTCGGGGAAACGGCAACCGTTGGCGATGTAAGCACGGTTAAAGTCAGTTCGTTGGAATAGGTTGTTGATCCTGAAGAACAGGTTACTTTTAACCGGTAGTAGTAAGTCCCTGTAGTTAATATCCCCGTCGTATACGATGTTGATGTCGCTCCTGTGCCACCTGTTACATTGCCAAAATCAACCCCGCCGCCTGTGGACGAAATTTCCCATTGGTAGCTGATCCCTGCGCCGGCAGTTGCCCCGGTCGATGTCATGGTATAAGTAAGACCGGAACACCCGTTGGCTGTAGCCGGGGTTATGGTTCCGCCGACCATGTTCAGGATCGTATACGTATTGGGTGTTGTGGGAGGTGTTGTAACAGTGTTGACATCTGTGGCAACCAATCCAACCGCAGGAACGGAACCAACATTCGGTGTTGATGCCAGGTCCTGTGCGATGATATAATATGAAATAACATCGCCGGATGCAACCCCGCTCATGTCTGCAACAACAATTGTAAACGTCCATGTGCCGTTCAATCCAGTCCCTGTTGCCAGAGTACCGGGCTGAGAGAACCATGTTCCGGCACCTTTTTTATAATAGATTCTCGGAACAAGGGTTCCCGAAACCGGAACACCCGTAACATCTGAAATCGTAGCGGTTAACGTGATGTTTGCATCACTGCACGTGCTGGACAAAGCCGTATAGGAAATTGTTGGAGGTGCCAAATCCTGGCCTACGCCGGTAAACTCATCAGCACCAACATCCGGGGTTGTCGCATTCCTGACGTCTCCGTCGAAATCGTCCAGGTAGGTTGCAATAGGCGCTGCGCCGCTCTCAATCTGGGTTGGCGTTGTTGTGTTGATGTGAAGGTAGGTTGCCAATGAACCGGTTGTACTGACCCAGGTGGCATTCTGAGAAAAAGATGACTGGTCGCGGGGACTCATAAATGGTTTATAAGTAGCCATGGTTTGATGAGGGTTGGTGAGGGTGGATATGCCTTCCACATAGAGCAGGTTGCTTGCGCTTGCTGATCCCGCATAAAAATCATTGTTGTTGGAAGCTGCTAAATAGTTGGTCGGAATAACACCTGTTGTTCCTCCGCTCCTCCTTAATACTGCAGTCACACCCGAACCGGTATAGCCAGATGTGTTTACCAGCAAATTATTGCGGAGATTTAAAGAAGGGGTAGTTGAACTGAAATAAATGCAGCTTGATCCGAACAATGCGCCGCTGCTTGTAGCATTTAAATAAATGGTATTATAGTAAACATTGGCAGCCGTGCCGCCGGTAAGGTTAATCCCGATCAGTGGGTTGCCCGCATTGGCAGCCGGAGTGCGTAAATCGCCTATAATGTTGTTGTAAATATTCACGGCAGCACCGATTGACATCGAGATCCCTGTCACCGCAGAAGAAGCATTGCTACCCGACAAATCGTAAATTTTATTTTTAAATACATTTGTTGTTACAGCAGCAGTAACATTAATACCGGTTACAACTGATGCACCTGTTGATGAAAGGCCATTGATTGTATTATTATTAACATTGGTTGTGGTAGCTCCACTGGAACATGCAATTCCAATTACTGTTCCCCCGGTCCCAGTAGATGAAATAGAAGAAATTGTATTATTTGCACAAGTAGATGTTGTGGAAGTGCCCGAAGAACTAAGATTTATGGCCGTAATAGAGCCTTGTCCTGTCACATTGGTTATTGTATTATTTGAAATGGTTGTCCCGGTTCCAAGATAACCAGCGAATAAAATAGCAATAGAATTGGTACCTCCGGTGATGTTGTTAAAGACATTACTTGTAATGCTTTTTGTTGGTGCCCCCCCATCATTGTCATTGTAACCGGAGAATGTTGTTGCACCTGTAAAAGTTATATTCGAAAAATTGTTGCTTTGAAAATTTACGATAGCCCCGGCAGGTGTGCTGGAATTTGAAGTCCTGATTGTAATTGTACCCCCCGCACCCGTTTTATTAAATGCTGTAACAATCGAATTATTGTTGATGTTTGATACGGAGGTGGCAGATAAATTACCTGAAAATCCAAGGAAGGTGATACTACCGGTGGTGTTTACGGAAATATTGGTAAAAGTATTACTGTTGATGTTAGTAAACTGATTGATACTGGCAACTGAGATAAAATTGATTGCGCCCGTACCTGCAACGGTATGGCCGAAGTTATTAAAGTCATTGTTGTTGACATTTAAAGTGCTGGTAGCACTGGATGACCCTGACGGATAAGTTATGCCATTCATTGCACTTGCTGCATTTGCACTTCTGAGGGAAATAATATTGTAAGTGATATTGTTTGTAAAAGTCGCTGTAGGCGCACTCGTGGAGGCAGGTATTTGAATGCCATTTAAGGTACCCGCAGTCGTACCTCCATTCGAACTTGTAACGGTATTATAGGAAATATTAAAGCCAATCGAATTTCGTACAAGGATGCCGTTTACAGTACCGGACACATTGGCATAACCGGAAAATGTTCCGGTGGTGCCATAATTCGTGATGGAATTAGCCTGTACGCCGCCGGCACCCCCGATATCAATACCTGTATTATGATCGGCTGCAGCAGTAGGGCCAACAACAACAATCCCGTTGTTCACATTGCTGATGTTGTTGCCATAGATTTTTAACCCGCTGTTTCCACCGGCAGTTGTTGTTGCTGTTGCAGAAGTGGTTGGTGCGGTAGCCGAGTGAGTGGAGTTACTGTAGATTCCAAATGTATTCTGATAGAGTCGGTTCAGCGTAATGGTGTTATTCTGGATGGTACAGTTTTGAGATCCGTTGGTTGTAGTCGCATAAAGCAAAGCAACCCCCCATTCTGTCATATTATTTGTTCCGGCTACAGTTGTTAGGTTGGATCCATTTTCAAGCATGGTAAAACCGCTGATGGTTATATAATCACCACCAATAATTTTGAAAATGGCGTCATTTAACAAACCTGATGCCTGCGGAGTATACGCAGTAATCGTGCTGCTGCTGCCTTGAACGGTGATTGTATTGGCGACCGTGCCGGTTGCCGTTATGGCGAAACCACCTGCCGGGGCAGTTTCAGGACCTGTAAGCGTGATGACCACCGGGCTGGTAATGGTCGCCCCATTCAATGCTGTAATGGCTGCGGCCAGAGATGGATATGTTGCCGATAGGCCGGAACCGGTAGCGGTAACAGGATCAACGGCAAACAACTTTGTCGATAAAAGTAACAAGGCTAACGAAAACAGTAACAGTTTTTTCATAATGGCTGGATTTGTGTTGGGTTATAAAATTCGTTAATTCTCCTGGAAAATATATGTGGTTGTTTTCAATTCAGGATGCTAAATTTATGTGAAAACTGTTCTTTAACTCCGGAAAGTGTTCAAATATAATAATATTTATGCCTTTTACCACATTTAAAAATAAACAGGGAAATTTATTTGCTTGTTTGTCGAAAATAAAACGGAATTCGATACATTTGCCTGACAGTTGAAATGCTTGTGCCCTTTACAATAGTCACCGGAACCATCAAGCTTGATGCGGTGCTTTTTCCATCCCCGATAGCAACCAGTGAACTCCCAGTGAACTCCCGGTGGGCTCCCCATTTTTACGATACAAGGATCACGCTGCGGGCAATTTTGAGACGGGGCGCGCTTCCATTTTCTCAGCTGGGAAAGGTTTCAGAAGGTCAACGAGGGAGGGATCGTGGTGAGGCGCGATCCATCGCTGCTCATCAGCATGGTGCAGGATCACCGGCATGCGGTTGTGGATCGGCTCCACAAGCTCATTCGGGCTGGTGGTGATGATGGTGAATGAATGGATGATCTCACCGTCGCCGGAGACCCATTTATCCCAAAGCCCGGCGAAACAGAAAGGATCGCCGTTTTTCATCCCGATGTGAAATGGGGTCGATGCTGTAGAGACGGAAGAGTTTCCGTCTCTGCGCGGTTTTACCCATTCGTAAAAACCGGTTGCCGGAACCAGGCACCGGCGGTTGCGGAAGGCGTTTTTAAAGGAGGGCTTTTCAGCAACGGTCTCCGCCCGGGCGTTGATGAGCTTGTTGCCGATGGAACGGTCTTTTGCCCAGTAGGGGATCAGCCCCCAGCGGAAAAACTTCAGGGTATCGGGCGCATCGTTGGCGATCACGGCCAGGTTTTGCGTGGGGGCGCAGTTGTAACTGGCCTTGTAAATCGCCGTGCGAACCCTGATGCCGAACCGTTCATGGATCAGGGCGTCTTCCATGGCAAATGAATATCGTCCGCACATAGGCAAATGTAAAATGGTGAAATGGTGAAATGGTGAAATGGTGAAATGGTAAAATGGTAAAATGGTAAAATGGTAAAATGGTAAAATGGCAAAATGGTAAAATGGTAAAATGGTAAAATGGTAAAATGGTAAAATGGTGAAATGGTGAAATGGTGAAATGGTAAAATGGTAAAATGGTAAAATGGTAAAATGGTAAAATGGCAAAATGGCAAAATGGCAAAATGGCAAGACTAAAATAGCAAGCCTGGTAACGCAAATAAAGTAATTATTTTACCATTTTACCATTTTACCATTTTGCATTTGTCAGGTTTTCCCTTCCACCACAATCACAATCTCCCCCTTCACCGTCTTCTTTTCAAAATAGGCAATTAACTCCTTCAGCGAACCCCGGATGTTCTCTTCGAATATCTTGGTTAACTCACGTGAAACGCAGGCATGGCGGTCCTCTCCGAAGTATTCGGTAAATTGTAAGAGGGCTTTCACCAGGCGGTGGGGCGACTCATAAAAGATCATGGTCTTTTCTTCCGTGGCCAGCGCCGTAAGCCGGGTATGCCGCCCTTTCTTATGGGGAAGGAACCCCTCGAAAACGAAATGGTCGGAGGCAATCCCCGAGTTGACAAGGGCGGGAACGAAGGCAGTAGGGCCTGGCAGGCACTCAACCCGAAGCCCTGCCCTTATGCATGCGCGCACCAGCAGGTAGCCGGGGTCGGAGATGGCCGGGGTGCCCGCATCGCTTACCAGCGCGCAGGTGGCACCGGCAGTCAGCCGCTCAATGATGTTTTCGATGGTCTTGTGCTCGTTGAAAAGATGGTGCGGCACCAGCTTCTTCTCTATCCCATAATGTTTGAGCAGGTATCCCGAAGTACGCGTGTCCTCCGCCAGGATGAAATCAACCTCCTTGAGTATCCGCAGGGCGCGAAGCGTAATGTCTTCAAGGTTCCCGATGGGAGTGGGTACAATATACAACTGCGTGACGGTCTTCATTAAGTTTTTCGCTATTTCACCATTTCACCATTTCACTATTTCACCATTTTTTTAGTTATTCATCACCAGCTTAAATCCCACCCCGTGCACATTGATCAACTCCACACGCGGATCGTCTTTCAGGTATTTGCGGAGCTTCACGATATAAACATCCATGCTGCGGGCGTTGAAATAGCTGTCGGCGTTCCATATCTCCTTCAGGGCCGTGTGGCGGTCGAGCGTGTTGTTCGCGTGGGTACAGAGCAATTTCAGCAGTCCCGCCTCCTTGGAGGTCAGCTTCTGTTCCAGGTTCCTGATGATGAGTGTTTGCCGGTTGTAATCGAACGTATAATTGCCGATGTTGTAAATGTTCTCATTGCCGGCTGATTTGAGCGTTTCATCGGTGCGGCGCAGGATGGCCTGCATCCGCAGCAACAACTCCTCCATGCTGAACGGCTTGGTAATGTAATCATCGGCCCCGATCTCGAAGCCTTTCAACTTGTCATCCTGGAGCGCTTTGGCCGTAAGGAACAGGATCGGCACCTTTTTGTTTGCGGCCCTGATCTCGGCGGCTGCGGCAAACCCGTCTTTCACCGGCATCATGATGTCGAGGATGCAGATGTCGAACTCCTTTTTTGAAAATGCGTCAGTTGCTTCCTGCCCGTTTACGCACAATGTCGTTGCATAACCTTTTGCATCCAGGTAGTTTTTCAGGATGTTACCCAGGTTACGGTCATCTTCGGCCAGCAGCAAGCGGATTTGATTTTTTTCCATCGGTTTTTTTCTAATAGTCGGGCAAGATACGATTTTATTCTTTGATCACAAAAGGCAGGAATACCCTGAACCTGCTGCCTTTATTGGCTTCACTCTCAAGGCTGATCTTCCCGTGATGCTCATCCACGATGGCTTTCACATAGCTCAGGCCCAGCCCGAACCCCCGCACTTCATGGATATTCCCGGTAGGCACGCGGTAAAGCTTGTCGAAGATCTTCTTCTGCTCGTTTTTACTGATGCCGATGCCATTGTCTTCGATGGTCATGATGATGCCATTGTTTGCATTCTCGGTAATGATGCGTATCACCGGCTTCCGGGGTGAATATTTGTTGGCGTTGTCGAGCAGGTTGTAAACCAGGTTGGTTACGTGCACCTTGTCGCCCTCAATCTGCGACCTGGTCGCTTTCAGCCTCCGTTTGATCTCGCCATCCTTGATCTCCACCTGGATTTTCAGGTTCTTGATCACATCTGTGATGATTTCGTGCAGGTCGATAACCTCTTTGTTCATCTTCAACTGCCCTTTGTCGATGACGGCCGTCTGCAATATTTTTTCGGCCATCCCCGCAAGCCGCTTGTTTTCCTCCTGGATGATGGAGAGATAGCTGTCGAGAAATTCGCCCGACATGCGCAGATCTTTATCGCTGAGCGCCTCGCATGCCAGTGAAATCGTGGCGACCGGCGTTTTGAATTCGTGCGTCATGTTGTTAATGAAATCGTTTTTCATCTCCGAGAGGCGCTTCTGGCGGAAAATGGTGGCAATGGTGTACATGAAGGAATAAACGATGACAATGATCAGGATGATCGAGATGAGCAGCATGCCCCAGAGTTCGGTGAGCAGGAACTGCTTTTCGCGCGGGAAATAGATAAGCAGGTATTCCGGGCTGGTATAAATGTCGGCCTGGAACAGGATGAAGGCATTCCCTTTTTCAATAAGCTCCTTCCGGAAGTTGGGAGAACGTTCCATCAGGAATTCCTGGAGTTCGGGCTTGTAGAGGCAGAATTCGTAACGTGTATCCACCCCGCGGATGTTGAGCTGCAGACCGATCAGCGAATCCATTTCCCCCAATGTAAGAATGCTGTCGTATGGCAGGTGGCGGTTGAAGTTCAGCATGGTCTCGTCCTGGTTGACGAGCAATGCCTTGATCCGTTCCATCCGCTCCACCTTTTGCACCACTTTGGCCATGGCTTCATTTACGCTGCGTCGGAAATTAGCCTCCTTGATGGCCGAGGCGCTCTGGATCCAGTAGATCTGGATGCCCATCAAACCCGTGAGGGCAATGGTCATCGCAATGATCGTAAAAATGATGATGCGCCGGTTCATTGATGCAAAGGTATCGAAAAATGGGGCTTATTGTTTTAACAATTTTTAACGTAAATTAATATTCCTTAACAGATTCAGATGCATGATTGGCTTAATTTTGCCCCGCAAGTTTATCATTAAAGTATTTTTGGCAGTTGTGCTCAGCAGACAACAGATGCCACCCCTTTTGTTAGTAATTGTTTATTGGTTTTAGTCGCAGGGTCATACATATTATGACCCTGCGTTTTTTTAGGCCTGTCCGTTTCCCGTCACGCGTCACGCGTCACGATTTCCTCTATCACCCCCGGCAAATATCTGTACTCCAGCGCATGTACTTTTGCTGCCAGGCTTTCAGGGGTCTCCGTGCCGGAAACAACGCATTTGGCCTGGAACACAATCCTTCCTTCATCGTATTGTTCATCCACATGATGAATGGTGATGCCCGATTCGTAATCGCCGGCAGCAATGACCGCTTCATGCACGCGCATGCCGTACATGCCTTTGCCTCCGTATTTCGGGAGGAGCGCAGGGTGGATGTTGATCACCCTGCCAGGGTATGCTGCAAGGATCTCTGCCGGAATAAGCCACAGGAACCCGGCCAGGATGATGAAATCGATGTGAGATGACCTGAGCGCTTCATGAACCATGCCGGTACCGTAAAAGGAGGCCCGGTTAAACACCATCGAGGGAATCCCGAGTTTCTCCGCACGGTCCAGAACAAAAGCATCGGGTTTGTTGCAAAAAATCATGCTGATGGTCACCGAGGGGTGCCCGTCAAAATATTCAGCGATCCGCTGAAAATTGGAACCATTGCCAGAGGCAAATATGGCTAAACGCGGCATATCGGTATCGTTCGTGAAGCGCAAAAATACAAAAAACTCTCCTGGTTTGCCATAATCTCCCTTTGTGCGTTGCCGGCGTGCATTGCCGGGATATTTTCATTGACCGGTATCCGTTCAACCTAACCAATAGTTTACTTAAAATACTGATTGAAAATGGAAAAGATAATTTTTAGTCAGAAGTAAAACCTTACAGTTTTTCTAAGTATCTTAAAATCAAAAATATGAATTTTGCAAATGTTAAAAATTCTTAAATTATGTTGGTTGAATGGAAGAATATCCTTTTCTTTGCAGTCGTTTAACCAAAAAAAAATTAACATGTCTGACATTGCAGCAAAAGTAAAAGCTATCATCGTTGATAAGCTTGGTGTAGATGAGAGTGAAGTTACCATTGAAGCCAGCTTCACCAACGATCTTGGTGCTGACTCCCTTGATACGGTAGAACTGATCATGGAATTCGAAAAGGAATTCGATATTGCCATCCCTGACGATCAGGCCGAAAAGATCAGCACGGTTGGAGAGGCTATTTCCTACATCGAGAACAACACCAAATAGATTTGCCTGTCTACAGGTAAATCCTTATCTGGTTGTTTTCCCGGATTAATTTAATGAAACTTAACCCCGCAATTTGCGGGGTTATCCATTAACCAATGAACCTAAAATAGTATAACGTGGAATTAAGGCGAGTTGTAGTAACTGGTCTTGGGGCCCTTACACCCATCGGGAATTCCGTTTCGGAATACTGGAACAACCTGATTGGCGGAGTGAGTGGCGCAGGACTGATAACCAGGTTCGATACGACTAAATTCAAAACGCAGATTGCCTGTGAGGTGAAGAATTTCAACGCGGAAAATTACTTCGACCGTAAAGAGGTAAGAAAATATGACCGTTGTTCTCACTTTGGGATCGTTTGCGCTGATGAGGCTATCAGGGATTCAGGTATGGACATGGCAACCATCGATTTAGACCGGGTGGGGGTTATCTGGGCGTCGGGTATCGGCGGACTGGAAACCTTTGCGAGTGAAGTGACAACGTTTGCCCTGGGCGACGGAACTCCCCGGTTCAACCCGTTCTTCATCCCCAAAATGATCTCCGACATTACAGCGGGGCATATTTCCATGAAATATGGGTTCCACGGGCCTAATTTTGCCACCGTTTCAGCCTGCGCTTCATCTGCCAACGCACTCGTTGATGCATTCAATTACATCAGGCTGGGTAAAGCGGATATTTTTGTCGCCGGTGGATCTGAAGCAGCGATAACCCCGGTGGGCCTGGGCGGGTTTAACGCCATGCATGCCCTTTCGACCAGGAATGATGATCCCAAAACAGCCTCGCGCCCGTTCGACAAGGACCGCGATGGTTTTGTGATGGGCGAAGGAGCTGGTGCCCTCATTTTCGAAGAACTCGATCATGCCATTGCCCGTGGTGCAAAAATTTATGGCGAGGTGATCGGGGGCGGACTTTCAGCCGACGCGCACCACATGACCTCCCCGCATCCCGAAGGACTGGGCGCCATCCTTTCGATGCGCACGGCACTTGCCGATGCAGGCCTTCAGAAAGAACAGATTGATCATATCAATACCCATGGAACGTCAACTCCGGCCGGCGACATTGCAGAGCCAAAGGCCATCGTCGGACTGTTCGGCGACCATGCCTATAAGGTGAGCATCAACTCAACCAAGTCGATGACCGGGCACCTGCTTGGTGCTGCCGGCGCCATTGAATCGATCGCAACACTGCTGGCTGTAAAGAATGATATCATTCCGCCAACCATAAACCATTTCACCGACGACCCCGATATTGCCCCGTTGAATTTCACCTTCAACAAAGCGGAAAAACGGGTGGTGAACTTTGCCCTGAGCAATACATTTGGTTTTGGAGGCCACAATGCCACCGTAATCTTCACAAAGTATAAGGGATAGCTGACTTTGAGGTTCAGACCTTACAAACCGGCAGACGCTGAGTTTACCTCCGACAAACAGCTTAAACAGGCGATAAAAAGTATTCTCGGGTACAGACCCGGAAATATTTATTTATACCACCTCGCTTTTTTGCATAAATCAGCCACCCAGGAAACCACTAACGGGATCAGGATCAACAACGAGCGCCTTGAATTCCTTGGAGATGCCATCCTCGATGCGGTGGCAGCCGATTATCTCTTTAAAACATTTCCCACGCGCGATGAGGGTTTTCTCACCGAAATGAGATCGAAAATAGTCAGCCGGGCCATGCTGAACAAACTTTCCCAAAAAATGGGAATCGACCAGCTCATCCAGCTTGACAACTCCTCCTCCGGAACCTTCCGGTCGTGCAAGGGCGATGCCTTTGAGGCGCTGATCGGCGCCTTGTACCTCGACAAGGGTTATGACTTTACCCGCAAAATAATCCTCGACCGCATCATCAGCCGGTATTTCAACATGGATGAACTGGTGAACCAGGAGGTTAATTTCAAAAGCAAGATCATTGAATGGGCCCAGCGTGAAAAAAAGCACACCCTGTTCAATGTTGTCGATGAGGTTGGCTCGGGGTATAAGAAGCAGTACATTGTAGAACTTCTTGTCGACGGGAATCCCATCGCACGCGGCCAGGATTATTCGATCAAAGGAGCTGAACAGAATGCCGCCGAAAAATCATGGCAAAAAATAAATGGTGAAACCATTGATCTTTAGCCAGAGATAGGTTATCTTTGTTAGGAACTTACAAAGTGCCTGCCAATGGCAAAGAAAGTGTTGCTTGATAACCGGGCAGAGCCCGGCCTGTTCACCCTGTTTGGCATTTCCTGCCATTTAAAGGATTACAGGCTCTCCTACCATCTTAATCTCGGACTGGAACTTGGATTTGTAAAATTGGATGACTTCCGCGGTTTTTCCTTTTATTTTTTCCGGGATGAGGATTCCTTCATCTCTTATTACCTGCTTGGCAACCGCGGACAGGAGGCAATCCTGCTGCCTGATCTTAAGCAAACCGATTTTTTACTGCTGCTGGAAGGCCCGGTGAAAAAGCTGCAGAAGGATTATCTGCTTGCAGGAATCAAGGAAATTCCAAATGTGCTGACGGCCTTTGAGGTTCGTTTTGAGACCATCAGGAATTACGCATCAATGTTAAACGATCTTGAACTCCATTTCATGAATATTATGAAGGAGACAAAACCCAAATATTCACCCATCAAAAAATAGGAGGAACCAACCATGTTCGAAGAGTTAAAAAAAACCATTGACAAAGGCCTCGACATCGCCTTTATGAATGCCGAAAAAATTGCCCAGGCTGCCAAAGAGATGGCCAACGAACACAAACTCAACAAGGAGGAGGCTAAAAAGCTCTATGATTACCTGGTGAAAAAATCGGAGGATGCCAGGAAAACAGTGGAAGATGATTTGCAGGCACTTGTGAAAGCCACCCTTAAAAAGATGAATGTTCCCGCACAAGATGACCTGAAAAAGCTGGAAGAACGGATTAAAAAGCTGGAAGCGGGTAAAAAGGCACCTGTAAAAGCCAAAGCCGCGCCGAAAGTGGTGAAAGGCTCGAAAGGCACGGCAAAATAAACGCAACCAACACCAAATTTCGTTACCGTGAAACTTTCAAGGATTGGGCTGGCAGTTCATGAACTTGGCCGTGCGCGCGAAATCGTTGGCATTATTGTCAAGTACGGGCTGAGCGAATGGGTAACCAGTTCGGGATTGGGCAAATTATTTGTATCCAAAAGGCGGCTCGAACGCATCAGCCAGTTTAACCAGTGGGAGCGAATCCGCATGGCGGTGGAGGAGTTGGGCCCCACGTTCATCAAGTTCGGGCAAATCCTCGCCGATCGTCCCGACATTGTGCCGGAAGAACTCAGGGATCAATTGAAAAAGCTCCAGGATGAGGCGCAGCCAATGCCCGAGGATGCTGCCAGGCAGGAGATAGAGAAGGAGCTGGGCAGGCCTGTGGGCGAAATTTTTCGTGAATTTGATGCCTGCAGGCTTGCTTCCGCTTCCATTGCACAAACCTACCGGGCCGTTATGCTCAACGGGGAGGAAGTTTGCGTCAAGATTCAGCGGCCGGGAATCGATAAGAAGATCGAACTGGACCTGAGCCTGATGAACATCTTTGCCGGACGGATTCAACGGCATAATCCTGAAATGGAGGCCATTAACCTGACCGGGGTTGTTAAGGAATTCGGTAAAACCATTAAAAAAGAACTCGATTTTCATCACGAAGCAGCAAACATTGTCAGGTTCGGTTATTGCTTTATGAACGATCCCGACATCAAAGTTCCAAGGGTGTATGCCCAGTTCACCACACGCCGTATCCTGGTCGAAGAATTCATCCAGGGGACCAAAGTCAGCGACCAGGACAGCCTGCTAAAATCGGGCTATGACCCCCGGGTGCTTGCGCGGAAGGCGATGAGGCTTGTTTTTGATCAGATATTCACCCATGGCTTTTTTCATGCTGATCCGCATCCTGGGAATATCTTTGTGATGGAAGGCGAAGTCATCTCTTTCATCGACTTCGGGATGATGGGCTCCCTGCGTCCCGAACATCTTCAGTTCCTCGGAAATTATGTGCTGGGGTATCTCGACCGCGACCCGCGTGCCATGGCAGAAGCCCTGCTGATGGTTTCAGGAAAACGCAATTTCTCACGGTTCAGGGAACTTGAATTCCAGATCGGCGACATGCTGGCGCATTATAAGTACCTCAGCATTGAGGAGATGGATTTCAGCAAAGTCATGAATGAGTCGGTGGATATATTGGTGCACAACGGGCTGCGCCTTCCGGCCGATATTTACCTCCTCGTTAAATCGCTGATGACGATCGAGCGGGTGGCGGTGGGGCTTTACCCGGGGATCGATTTTGCCCAGGAAATGCAGCCTTATGCCATGGAGCTCATTGCAAAGCAATACAGCCCCAAACAGATCGCAAAGGAGGTGATCGACGCGCTGAAAGAATACTATAAGCTTCTAAAAGACCTCCCGGCCGACCTGAACGAGATCTTCTATAAAATTAAAGAGGGGAGATTCAGAACCCAGATTGAAATAAGAGGGTTGGAGCCCCTCACCGAACACCTGGATATTTCCAGCACGAGGGTTTCCATCGCCATCGTACTGGCAGCCCTGATCATCGGGGCATCCATTATTTCACAGTGGGAACAAACACGGTGGATCGGCGCCATTGTGTTTTGCATTGCCGGCCTGTTCGGATTCTGGCTGCTGGTGAAACTGGTGCGCCGGTTTCGGTAGTAGAAGACGCACTGCAGTGCATCTCTGCCGTCTCATGCCCATCCCTGAATGGGGAGGGGCCAGGGGAGGGGTCATATCGCCCCGGTAAATTGGTTCAAAAACCGTACGTCATTTTCGAAAAACAGGCGCAGGTCCCTGATCTGGTATTTTAACATGGTGATGCGTTCGATGCCCATGCCGAAGGCAAAACCAGTGTAAACCTGGCTGTCGATGCCGACATTTTCAAGAACCTGGGGATCAACCATTCCGCAGCCGAGGATTTCAACCCAGCCGGTGTGTTTGCAGATATTGCATCCGACCCCTCCGCAAATGAGGCAGCTTACATCCATCTCCCCCGAAGGTTCGGTGAATGGGAAATAGGATGGGCGAAGCCTGATTTTCGTGGTTTCCCCGAACATCTCTTTGGCAAAATACATCAGGGTCTGCTTCAGGTCGGCAAAGGAGACATTCTTGTCGATGTAAAGCCCTTCAACCTGGTGAAAGATGCAATGCGCGCGCGCCGATATCACCTCATTCCTGAACACTCTCCCCGGAAAGATCATGCGGAGAGGCGGCTTGCCGGTCTCCATGGTCCTGATCTGAACAGAGGAGGTATGGGTGCGCAGCAGAATTTCGGGATCGGTTGAGATGAAAAAGGTATCCTGCATATCCCTTGCCGGGTGATCGGCCGTGAAATTGAGCGCCGAAAAATTGTGCCAGTCGTCTTCAATCTCAGGGCCGTCGGCAACGGTAAAACCAATGCGGCCAAAGATATCGATGATCCGGTTCCTGACAATGGATAACGGGTGCCGGGCGCCGGGCTTCATGTTTGCAGGCCTGGTGAGGTCGTGCAGAACAGATGAACCAGCCTCATCCTGACCGAAGCCCTCCCTGAGCGCTTCGATCTTCTGATGGGCCTTGTTCTTCAATTCGTTAAGCAGCTGGCCAACTTCACGTTTCATCTCTGCCGGCACTGTTTTAAAATCATCGAACAATGCCCCCACCATCCCCTTTTTACTGAGGTATTTCAGGTGCAGTTGCTCAACCTCCTCCAATCTCGCTGCTTTCAACGAATCAATTTCGGCTAATAAACGGTTAATCCGATCTATCATGCTATTAACTTTTCACAAGCAACTCACCTGTCACGCGTCACGCGTCACGCGTCACCAATCTTATTCCACAATCTTAACAGTCATCTTAACATCCTTCACCGGCCGGTCGGACTTGTCTTTTTCAGCGGAAGCGATTTTGTCGATGACAGTCAGACCGTCGGTGATCTCGCCGAAGATGGTATATTCGTTATCCAGGAAGTGGGCTCCGTTTTCAGGCTGCACAATGTAAAACTGTGAACCTGAAGAGGCTTTTTGGGGATTTGACGGGCCGCCGGTCCTTGCTGCGGCAAGAGCGCCTCGTTTATGCTTGAAGGTTGGGTTGAATTCCGCAGGAACCGTGTAGCCTGGTCCGCCCATGCCCAGCGCCTGACCGGGTTTTGCGGTTTTTGAATCGGGATCGCCCCCCTGGATCATGAAATCCATGATGACGCGGTGAAATAAAGAGCCATTATAGTAGCCCTCTTTAACAAGTTTTACAAAATTATCGCGGTGCTGAGGGGTTTCATTGTATAAAACGCCCTTCATATCACCAAAATCGGTGTGAATTACAAATTTTACCACTTTTTTGTCGGTTTTAGTTTGAGACATTGAAGATAGATTGAACACAAAAACAATTGCCAGGATGGCGAAGATGATTCTTTTCATAGGTTTCAGGTTTTAGCGGTACAAAAGTATGAATAAAGTATGAATGAGCAAGAATGGCTATTCGCATTTATATTTATGAGGTCCACGTGGCAAAACACATTCTCATATGGCTCGGGCATCAATCCGGATTCTGCCTTAACCTCAGGAAAAACTGTTCTTGTTGGGAACCTTAAATTTATTTCAGGCGCTGACAGTGGTCTTATTCAGGGGATTACAATTGAAGGAAATATCTACTTCGGCACCAATGCAGGCAATCAAACATTAAGTTATTTTTCTATCTCACGGTGCTTATTTAATGATTTAAATCTATCGTTTAATGGCACGACGGCAACCACCTCTAATTTCCTGGTCCGTGAGAGTGTTATCATAGGATACGTCAATGGAGGTTACTCGCACGCCGTTTTCAACAACAATGTAATTGAACTAAGGCTGAACTATTTTAGCGGAGCAATCTTTTCCAATAATCTTTTTCTTTATGATCAATTCTCAATTTATTACAATGTAACAAATTCCACTTTTTCAAACAATATATACTCCACTAATTGCATTGCAGCTAATAATTTCGGTTCAACAGATAATAATTACTATAATAATCTGATCAGGGGCGGTTTTATTCAATTTTGGGGCGCGGGCGGCTGCCTAAACAACTATAGCTATAATGGTAATGGTTCAATTGCCGGAAACATTGAAAATGTACCTTCAAACCTGATCTATCAAAATCAAAGCGGCAATACCTTCGTTTTCCAGCAAAACTATCATTTAAAACCCGCCAGTCCTGGCATCAATGCAGGCACCGATGGCACCGATGTTGGAATCTATGGTGGCCCCAACCCGTTTAAAGAGGGTTCCCTCCCGGTTAATCCCCATTACCGCATGAGGCTGGTTTCGGGCACCACCAACGCCGCCGGACAGTTGCCCGTGCATTTCAAGGCAGCAGCCCAGGATCATTGATTTTCCTATTCGGATTAAATCCCATATTTAAAAAAACTGGGGTATGCACGTGTCTCATGTGATATTTATCATTAAATTCGCGGGATATGAAAATCCCGGGTAATCAATTGGAATTTGAAAAAATGTTCACAAAAGAAGAACAATGTATTGAATATCTCTTTCGGGTTAGATTCCCTGATGGCTACATATGTCCTAAATGTGATCATTCTGAATGTTGGGTTAATTCTCGTGGGTTAATAATTTGTCGACATTGCAAATATGAGTTGTCTATTACTGCTGGAACTATTTTTCATAACACGAAATTGCCATTGACAACTATTTTCCGGGCTTTATGGTGGATTGTTGCACAGAAAAATGGCGTCAGTGCCGTTGGATTGCAGCGGATATTGGGATTTGGGAGTTATAGAACGGCTTGGAGCTGGCTTCATAAATTTCGTAGATTGATGGTGGTTCCCGGACGAGAGAAACTATCAGGATTTGTAGAGGTAGATGAAACATATGTTGGAGGTAAATCTAAAGGTAAACGAGGTCGTGGTGCAGAAGGCAAATCAGTTGTTGCCATTGCAGTAGAAGTAATCGGCAAAGGAACAGGCCGAGTTAGATTAAGTGTTGTGCCTGATGCGCGCAAAAGGACCTTGTCCGCTTTTATAGAAGAGAATATAGAGCATGGTTCAACTCTAACTACTGATGACTGGCGGGGATATAAAGGCATAAATTTAAAAGGTTATGAGCATACGATTGAGATCATGAAAGTGAAATCAGGGGATGACGAATTATTGGCAAACGTACATCGTGTTGCATCTCTGTTAAAAAGATGGTTGATCGGAACTCACCAGAACTATATTGGTGGAGAAAACCTGAAATATTATCTTGATGAATATACATTCCGATACAATCGGCGCAAGTCAAAAAGCCGGGGTTTACTCTTTTGTCGGCTGATCGAACAAGCGGTTGTGCATTCACCGGTACCATATAAGAAAATAATTTATTCATCTGTTATTGAGTGAATTAATCACATGAGACACGTGCATACCCCAGATTAAAAAATTCATTATGAAAAGATCAATGATCTTGTTCAGTCTGATGATCCTGTTGTTGAAATTGGTGCCTGCACAGGCGCCGAAGATCTCAGGATATGAATACTGGTATGATGACAATTACTCAAGTCATGTTTACCAGCCAGTTACACCCGCTGTTGTGGCCGATGTCAACACCTTGTTTCCGGCATCTTCTTTATCAGCCGGTATCCACAAGATCAGTTTCAGGTTTAAGGATGACCACCTGAAAAACGCCATCCCTTCCAGTTTCCTGTTTTATAAACCGGCCAGTGATCCGTCAGGTGGCATGATAACGGGATACGAATACTGGTTTGACCAGAATTATGGGGCAAAGGTCAGTATTTCAACGGGCAATATCGCCTCTTTGGATCTGGCCACATTGTTCAGTACCGCATCCCTGGGATCGGGGTTGCATGCCCTGAACTTCAGGGTTAAAGGCACCGATAAACCCAGCATTGTCACCAGCAGCTATTTTTATAAAAGCGGACCTGAACCTTCCGCGGGAAGCCTTTCCGCTTACGAGTACTGGTTTGATGATAACTATGCCGCAAAGGTGGTAACATCACTCGGAAATGTTCCTGTAACTGACATCATGGTAAACCTGAACAGCAGCGGTCTTTCAAAGGGATTGCATACGTTGCACTTCAGGGTTAAAGGCAGTGATAAATCAACCTATGCAACTGCAAACCTGTTCTATAAAAGCGAGCAGGACATTGTAGTCAGAAACCTGACCGCATACGAATTCTGGTTTGATGATGATCCTGCCACGATGGATACACTTCAGATGCAACTCCCTTTGCCATTCAGAGACCTCCTCGATACACTCAAAACAACGTATCTGCCCATCGGCCTCCATAAGGTCAATTACCGTTTCAGGGATTCACAGATGCTTCACAGCGCTGTCCTTACAGATGAATTCCAGGTAACCAATTGCATGCCTTATGGAGCAGGTCCCATTTCGGGGCTGGCCAGCATCCGAAAAGGGCAGACGAGCCCAGCGGCTGCGTTGCTCCAACACCTTCTGTTTTCAATGTAACGGTCAATCCGTTGCCTGTTCCGGTCATTACAGGGCCATTTTCAGCTTGTGTTGCTTTCGCAGCGAACACCTATACAACCCAGCAGGGAATGACCGGGTATCTCTGGACTGTTTCTGCGGGTGGCACAATTACAGCCGGGGCTGGCACCAATGTCATTGTTGTTGCCTGGAATACAACTGGTTCTCAAACAGTATCCGGTAAGTATACCGTTACGGATGGCTGCCAGGATTTTCCGGCGACAGTTTTTCCGGTTACAGTCAATCCGATACCCGGAACACCGTCACTGACGGGACCGTCAGCTGTATGCAAGGGAACGATAAAAACGTACGCGACCGATCCCGGAAAAACAACCTATTCATGGGCGGTAACCGGAGGTACGATCATCTCAGGTGCCGGAACATATAGAATCGGTGTTCTTTGGAATTCAGATGGAACGGGTTCAATTGGTATTAATTACGCCAATGAATTTGGGTGCTTTGCATTAACGCAGGCCAATATGAATATTACAGTCAATCCATTGCCCGCACCAACAATAACAGGGGCAACACCTGTTTGCCTTAATTCAGCAGGCAGTCTGTATGCCACTGAAGGGGGGCAGGAAAATTACATATGGTCTGTTTCTCCCGGTGGAACAGTGACATCTGGTGGCACGATCAATGATGATTTTGTCGTTGTTACCTGGCACAGTGCCGGCGCACAATCCGTTTCGGTAAATTATCCAAATCCATTTGGCTGTTTTGCGGTTACCACGACTGTATTCCCGGTTACTGTTGATCCATTGCCTGTACCTGTTCCGACTATTGCCGGTATTGCAGCGGTATGCGCACCTTCAACAGGAAATATGTATACGACTGAAGCAGGTATGAATGGATATACATGGTCTGTTTCGGCCGGTGGAACGATTGTTGGCAGTTCAACCGGCAGTTCGATTGCGGTAACATGGAACAATTCAGGCTTGCAGTGGGTGAAGGTCAATTACTCCAACGCCAGTGGGTGTATGGCAGCCACTCCGGCCAACATGAATGTTACGGTTAGTTCATTGCCGTCTGCACCTGGTATAATCTCTGGTGCAATACAGGTGATAACAGGGCAAACAGGTGTAGGCTATTCGGTCAGTCCCATTGCAAATGCCACAGGCCATTCATGGAGTTTACCGGCAGGGGCAACCTTGGTATCCGGCAACGGTACCAACAGCATTGTTGTTGATTTCAGCGTCAATGCCGTTTCCGGGGATATCAGTGTGCATGGTATAAATGCATGTGGCAACGGTGTGGAATCGCAGGCATTGAACATCCAGGTTATTCCTGCCATCGTTTCATTGGAGAACGTATCGATGGGCAGCGGGCAGAACAGTTGCTTTAATGCGGCTCAAACAATCTATATCGCAGGCAACGGAACGACCTTTTCGGTGCAAAGCGGTGGCTCGGCAATGATGATCGCAGGGCACAACATCCTTTACCGGCCCTCAACCCATATTGCTTCCGGCGCTTACATGCATGGATACATCACCACGAACGGCCAGTACTGCGTCTTTACATCATTAACGTTTTATCGGGGTTAAAAGCAGAAACAGTGAAGATCATCAAGCAATAACGCTGCCGAAAACGAATAAATGTAAGATGCAAAATGGTAAAATGGTAAAATAGTTTGGCAGCAGGCCATCTTACCATCTTACCATTTTACCATTTTACCATTTTGAATTTTATGAAATTTAAGATGACAGCATCTACATCCTCACATCTTCAAATTTTTGTTTTCTCCAGGTAGCATCGCCTGCAAAGCGGTTCATACGAATCCATCTCCCCCAGCATCACCAGGTGGTCGTCTTTTACCATCCGGTGGGTGAAATGCGCCAGGTCGCCGCAATTCATGCACACAGCGTGCACTTTGGTAACGTCTTCGGCGATGGCGATCAGGTGTGGCATGGGGCCGAATGGATTTCCAAGATAGTCCATGTCGAGGCCGGCCACGATCACGCGGATGCCGCTGCTGGCAAGCTGGTTGCATACCGAGGGCAGCTCGTTGTCGAAAAACTGGGCTTCGTCGATGCCCACAACATTTACATCATTGGTGAGCAAAAGTATCTGCGATGCCGATTGCACGGGGGTCGACATGATGGCATTCTCATCATGCGAAACCACATTGATATCGTCATACCGCTTGTCAATTTCCGGCTTAAAGATCTCCACCTTCTGGCGGGCGATTTTTGCCCGTTTAAGCCTGCGGATCAGTTCTTCGGTTTTACCCGAAAACATTGAGCCGCAGATCACCTCGATCCATCCCAGGCGGTTTACCGGATTATTTTTTTCGATCTGCATTCGGGAGGTTAATATTTTGTATTTTTATGGCTGGATTTGTTACAAAAGTAAGCATTTCCGGCAACCGGGGAAAAATTATATCATGAACAAGGAAATCATCAGGGACGAGATCAAATGGCTGATCGAAGCCATCAATGAACAGTACGATGCCATTCACAGCCATGCCGAAAAAATTCCGCAAATTGAGCTGGATATCCTGATGGACAACGTCAGGAAATTCTATGAGAAACTTCACCTGCTGCAGCGAATGAATGATCCTGTTTTGTTCTCCGAAAAAAAGATAAAAACCGCCACTGAACCGATGCAGTCGGCGATGCCTTCAACATCGGGTGTTACCGTCAGGTTCAGTGAGCCTGAACCAGCAGGTGTGAAAGTTGAAATTCCGGATGAACCTGCCAGGCCACCGTTTCAAAGCAGCCCGGTACCGTTCAAATCCGAAGGTTCGGTTTCAATCCTGCAGGAATCATCACCCGTTGCGAAAAAAACGTCAAAGCATCCTGAAATTGACCTCTTCGCATCGGAAGAGCCTGCCTTCAGCATAAAACTCAAGGATGCCAGGGAAAAGACCCTGGGTCCTAAAATTCCATCCGAACGTATCGAAAACCTCAAGACCGCCATCAGCATCAATGAGAAGTTCATGTTCATCAATGAACTGTTCGACGGCAACCTGCGCGAATACAATGAAACCATCGAAACCCTGAATGGCTTTATCACCCTTGACCAGGCGGCCGATTTTCTCGACTTGTTGCGAAAGAAGAATTTCTGGAATACCGGGTCGAATGCGTTTAAGAAGCTGAAGGAGTTGGTTGAGCGTCGTTTCTGAAATAATATTGGAGGTAGATGAATAGTTGCATGATTGGGGTTATTTGAGGTTTTGACTTGTTATGGGATATTAAAATACACCAGCCTAATTATATATGAGTCCGGTATAAAAACTCATCTATTTTGAATTGCCAATAGCTTTAGCTATTGGTTAGAGGTGGAAAATGAACTCGGCTTTAGCCAAATAATTGACATTTAATTGTTTGGCTAAAGCCAATTATTTAATGAATTCCTCAAACCTCCAGCTAAAGCTGGAGGCAATTCATTTGGAAACAAATTTCATCCTTTTTATACTGGACTCAAATATATTAGTATAATTGTAACTTTTAAGTTACCTTTGCATTCAAATATTAAACCTTGGACTCAAATAAAAGATGATGTCTATGGAAAAAAAGGTTCAATTCGCAGGGACGAACTTGATCGTGAGATTGAAGCGTTCAAAATAGGAATATTAATTCGTCAGGCCAGAGAAGCCAAGAATATGACACAAGAAGAATTGGGCAATGCCATTTCGAAAAAAAGAAGCTACATCTCAAGAGTTGAAAATGATGGAAGCAACATGAATTTGAAAACGTTATATGATATTGTTGAAAAGGGCCTTGGTGGTAAGGTTAATATTGCTATTAAATTTAACACCCCTAACGAGTGATTATTCAAAAAATGTTCAAAAGTCAACGAACACAAACTCAAGTTTCGGGGTACATTTGGAATTCTAATCCAACTCTACGATTCGAAACTCCCTATAGCCCTGAAATGGCGGAATACCTTCCAGCTGAAAAGTTCGTTTTCTGTGATGTTCATGCTGATTATCAATGTAAGCTATGACGGTATCTACTTCAGTG
>JBBQUQ010000046.1:0-26549 GCA_038212325.1 Bacteroidales bacterium | reverse complement strand
CGTCCGGGTATCATTATCGGAAAGGGTGGCCAGGAAGTTGACAAATTAAAGGAGGAGTTGAAGAAGATCACCAAGAAGGAGATCCAGATCAATATATCCGAAATCAAACGTCCGGAGATCGATGCTGTAATTGTTGGCAATACGGTTGCCAGTCAGATTGAAGGGCGTATTTCCTACCGCCGGGCCATCAAGACATCCATCGCTTCTGCGATGCGGATCGGTGCTGAAGGTATCAAGATCATGATTTCCGGACGGGTTGGCGGAGCTGAAATGGCTCGCCGGGAACAATATAAGGAGGGACGTATTCCACTTCACACGTTTCGTGCAGACATTGACTATGCAACTGCTGAGGCCCATACTACCTATGGTATTATTGGAATCAAGGTGTGGATTTGCAAAGGTGACATTTACGGTCGTCCGGACCTGGTGCCTGATGCTGCTACAACTAAAGTAAAACCCTCACAGCACCGTGGCGGCGATCGTCCGGGAGATCGGGGCGGTGACCGTGACCGTGGCCGTGGCAATGATCGTGACGGCGACCGTGGCAATGACCGTGGCAATGATCGCCGTGGTGATCGCGGACCGTCAAGAGATGCCGGTAAACCACGGGGTGGCCCAAGAAGATAATTGAAAGCAAGGTAACCTATAATATATTTGAATAATGTTACAGCCTAAGAAAACCAAATTCAGGAAGCAGCAGAAAGGGAAGATGAAGGGCAACGCCCAGCGTGGTCATCAAATTGCTTTTGGATCATTCGCTATCAAGACCATGGAGGAAGCCTGGATCACAGGCCGTCAGATTGAAGCAGCACGTCAGGCGATCACCCGTCATATGAAACGCGAAGGTCAGTTATGGATCCGTATTTTCCCGGATAAACCAGTCACCAAAAAACCTGCTGAAGTTCGTATGGGTAAAGGAAAAGGTGCACCTGAATATTTCGTAGCCCGAATCAATCCGGGACGTATTTTATTTGAAATCGAAGGTGTTTCGTTGATCGTTGCAAAGGAAGCACTTCGGCTGGGAGCTCAGAAACTTCCTGTTATGACGAAGACCGTTGTGCGTAAAGATTACCTTGAGGAAGTTGTATAATGAACAGGAATGGCAACATAACCTGTTGCTACGACAAAAAAAAGTAAAATGGAACAGAAAGTCATCAGAGAATTAACATCAGCCGAAATCCTGGAAAGGATGGATGAAGAAAAGCGGCAGCTTACAAAGCTAAAGCTCAACCATGCTGTGTCTCCATTGGAAAACCCCAATAAGATCAAGGCTTATCGTAAAACGATCGCACGTCTTGAAACCGAATTGCGCCGCCGGGTAATGAGCGGTGAAAAAATCACAAAAACCGCGAAAATTTCGTAAAGACGCACAACAGTGCATCTCATAAAGAGACAATATGGAAACAAGAAATCTGAGAAAAGAGAAAACCGGTATCGTTGTAAGCAATAAAATGGAGAAATCTGTTGTGGTTGCAGTTGAACGTAAGGTTAAGCATCCTAAATACGGAAAGTTTGTTAAGAAATCTTCACGGTTCATGGCCCACGATGACAAGAATGAGTGCAGCGAGGGTGATAAAGTGCTGATTGCAGAAACGAGGCCGCTTAGTAAGAATAAGTGTTGGAGACTTGTCGAAATCATTGAAAAGGTTAAATAATTATGGTACAGCAAGAGTCAAGATTAACAGTTGCCGATAACAGCGGAGCCAAAGAAGTTCTTTGTATTAAGGTGCTCGGCGGCACCCGTAAGCGGTATGCCCGTGTAGGCGACCGGATCATTGTAACGGTAAAGCATGCACTGCCTTCAGGAAATATCAAGAAGGGCACAGTCGCCAAAGCCGTGGTGGTCAGAACAAAAAAAGAGACACGTCGTGCCGATGGTTCGTATATCCGGTTTGATGACAACGCTGTGGTGTTGCTCAACAATACGGGTGAAATGATCGGCACACGTATCTTTGGACCTGTTGCCAGGGAATTACGCGAAAAACAATTCATGAAAATAGTTTCTTTAGCACCCGAAGTGCTTTAAGCATATACAAAAATCATCATGCAGAAGAAGTTAAACATACGAAAAGGCGACACAGTAATGGTCATTGCCGGTGATTCGAGAAGTCAGCAGGGAAAAGTGCTGCGCGTTGATACGGATAAATACAAGGCCATTGTGGAAGGGGTGAACCTGGTATCAAAGCATACCAAACCCAACGCCAAAAGCCCGCAGGGCGGCATTGTGAAAAAGGAAGCTCCCGTGCATATTTCCAACCTGAAACTCATCGATAATTCGGGTAAACCGACGCGTATCGGCAGAAGGCTGGATCCTAAAACGGAGAAATTGGTTCGCTATTCAAAAAAATCAGGGGAGGTAATAAAATAATGGATTATTCACCAAGATTAAAAGAGAAGTACCTGAAGGAGGTTGTTCCCGCGCTGATCAAGCAGTTCAACTATAAAAGCCCTATGCAGGTCCCACGCATCAGCAAAATTTGTCTCAACCAGGGTTTGGGCATTGCCAACACAGACAAGAAGTTCATCGACAACGGCATTAATGAAATGACGATGATTACGGGTCAGAAGGCTGTGTCGACCAAATCGAAGAAGGACATTTCGAACTTCAAACTCAGAAAAGGAAATCCTATCGGGGTTCGCGTTACCCTGCGTGATGAACGGATGTATGATTTTCTTGACCGGTTGATATCTGTCGCGCTTCCACGGGTTCGTGATTTCCGTGGAATCAGCGATAAAGGATTTGATGGCCGTGGAAACTATACATTGGGTATAACCGAACAGATCATTTTTCCTGAAATTGATATTGATAAGGTAACCCGTATAAATGGGGTGGATATCACCTTCGTTACGACCGCACGCAACGACCGCGAGGCGCATGCGTTGTTAAAAGAATTTGGAATTCCTTTTAAAACAAAGTAAAAATATGGCAAAAGAATCCATCAAAGCCAGGGAACGCAAACGTGAACGACTGGTTGAAAAATTTGCTGCAAAGCGTAAGGCACTCAAGGAAGCCGGTGATTATATCGCACTTCAGAAACTTCCGAAGAATGCTTCGCCTATTCGTTTGCACAACCGCTGTAAACTCACCGGGCGTCCTAAAGGATATATGCGTTTGTTTGGCATTTCACGTATCAATTTCAGGGAAATGGCTAATAAAGGTTTGATTCCCGGCGTAAGAAAAGCCAGCTGGTAGCAAAATAATACCGGGCTGAGACAAACCGCAGAGCGTCTCACCCGAAAATATAAAACAATTAAAACGAAAAATAAATGGTTACGGATCCCATTGCAGATTATTTGACACGAATCAGGAATGCCGTTTTGGCGAACCACAGGGTTGTGGAAATTCCCAAGTCGAAGATCAAGGAAGAAATCACCCGCATTCTTTTTGAGAAAGGTTATATCCTTAATTATAAAATTGAGAATGAGCCACGTCCGGGCAATATTAAAATTGCATTGAAATACCATCCGGTCTCCAAATTGTCGGCGATTAACAGCCTGGATAGAATTTCGAAGCCCGGCTTGAGGAAGTATGTTGACAACGGGCATCTTCCCCGCGTGTTGAACGGATTGGGTATCGCTATCCTCTCTACTTCTCACGGTGTAATGACCGACAAGGAAGCCCGCACACAGAATGTTGGCGGTGAGGTATTATGTCACATCAGTTAATTAGGAGATTATAACATGTCAAGAATAGGAAAACAACCAATTGCAATACCCGATGGCGTGCAGATTTCTGTCTCCGAGTCCAATCTGGTTACTGTAAAAGGAAAGCTGGGACAGTTGCAACAGCAAGTAAACCCGAAAATCACCCTGAAGATTGAGACGAATACAATTACCATGGAACGGCATTCGGAAGAGCGTGAAGATCGTGCGATGCACGGACTTTACCGGTCGCTTGTGTTCAACATGGTAAAAGGTGTTTCTGATGGTTTTACAACCGTTCAGGAACTTGTAGGTGTTGGTTACAAGGCCTCAGGTTCCGGACAGTTGCTGGAGCTTGCACTGGGATATTCTCACAATATACTGTTGGAACTGCCTGAAGCAATCAAGGTTGAGACCACTGCAGTAAAAGGAAAGAACAATTCCATCATTTTAAAATCGACAGACAAACAACTCCTGGGCCAGGTTGCTGCCAAAATACGTTCGTTCCGCCGTCCGGAACCATACAAAGGAAAAGGCATCCGCTTCCAGGGTGAAGAAATCAAGAAGAAGGCAGGTAAATCTGCTGCCGGGCAATAAATAATTAGGTAGCGACTATTGTGGGTCGCTCTGGAAAGAAGCACCTTGGTGCTTCTCAACCTTAAAAAAAGAAAACAATGGCTATCAAGAGTAGAAAAGAATTTCGCAGGTTCAGGATCAAAAAAAGGATACGTAAAATCGTAGAAGGGACTCCTGACAGGCCTCGCATGACTGTGTTCCGTAGCTGTAAGTCAATTTACGTGCAGCTGATCGATGATCAGGCCGGAAAAACGCTGGTTGCTTCGTCGTCTATGGAAAAAGAAGTTAAAGACTTTAAGGGTACCAAAAGCGAAATGGCGAAAAAGGTCGGTAAACAAGTTGCCGAAAAAGCGATCCAGGCTGGTATTGAGAAAGTTGTTTTTGATCGTAATGGTTATTTATATCATGGCAGGGTTAAATCTTTGGCCGATGCTGCCAGGGAAGCTGGCCTAAAATTCTAAGTAAGATATGACAAACGTTAATGTAAAAAGAGTAAAGTCGAGCGAAATCGAATTCAAGGATCGGCTGGTCAGCATTCAGCGTGTTACCAAAGTAACCAAAGGGGGCCGTACGTTTAGCTTTTCAGCAATTGTTGTTGTTGGGAACGAGAACGGTGTTGTTGGTTATGGACTTGGTAAGGCAAAAGAGGTTACTGCTGCAATTGCCAAGGGTGTTGATGATGCCAAGAAGAACCTGATCAAGGTTCCGATTCTCAAGGGTACGATTCCTCATGACCAGTTAGGCAAGTATAGCGGAGCACTTGTATATCTCAAGCCTGCTGCTCCCGGAACCGGTGTTATTGCCGGTGGTGCAATGAGGGCTGTATTGGAAAGTGTAGGGGTTAAGGATGTGCTTGCAAAATCAAAAGGTTCATCAAACCCACACAGTGTTGTTAAAGCGACGATCAATGCCCTGATCAAGTTAAGGGATCCCTATACGATCGCTCAGCTTAGAGGGATTGAATTGAATCAGGTATTTAATGGCTAATTCATAATTAAAGGCTGTTTGAAAAATGGAAAAAATTAGAATAACACAGGTTCGCAGTGGCATCGGAAGACCCTTGCGTCAAAAACGTACCCTGGAAGCTTTAGGACTCAAGAGGATTCGCCATACGGTTGAACATGATGCCACCCCACAGATTATAGGAATGGTAAATAAGGTTCAGCACTTGGTTACATTTGAAAAAGTATAATATAAGATAAACGATACTGAAATGGATTTAAGCAATCTTAAACCGGCAAAAGGTTCGACAAAAAAGGTAAAGCGTATTGGGAGGGGACAAGGTTCCGGACATGGTGGCACGTCTACTCGTGGTCATAAAGGAGCAAAGTCGCGTTCAGGGTACTCAAAGAAACTTGGATATGAAGGCGGGCAGATGTCGCTCGTCAGGCGGGTACCAAAATTCGGGTTCAAGAACTTTAACCGTGTCGAATATAAAGGAATAAACCTGGATGTGTTGCAGCAATTAGCCGAAAAAAGCAACATAACGGTGATCACCCGCGAGGTAATGATTCAAAGCGGGTATGTTTCCAAGAATGACCGGATTAAAATTTTGGGACGCGGTGAACTGAAAGCCAAGCTCGAAGTTACGGTACATGCTTTTTCGGCCACCGCGCGGAAAGCAATAGAAGAATTAGGTGGAGTCGCTAACACACTTTAAACTTGTTTGAATGAAAAAACTGATTCAAACCATTCGAAACATCTGGAAGATTGAGGACCTTCGTAAGAGGATCCTTTACACAATCGGAATAATCCTGATCTATCGTCTGGGATCTTACGTAGTACTTCCAGGTGTTGACCCAAGTATGCTTGCCAACCTTCAGAACCAGACGAAGTCTGGGCTATTGGGGCTGCTGAATATGTTTTCCGGGGGGGCGTTTTCCAATGCTTCAATTTTTGCATTGGGTATCATGCCATATATTTCCGCATC
Source organism: Bacteroidales bacterium (assembly GCA_038212325.1). Classification (GTDB taxonomy): domain Bacteria; phylum Bacteroidota; class Bacteroidia; order Bacteroidales; family FEN-979; genus CAIVAT01. The sequence continues at coordinate 20,401 of JBBQUQ010000046.1, read as the reverse complement.
TATCGTAATGCAGCTGCTGGGTATGGCAATCCCATACTTCCAGAAGCTTCAAAAAGAGGGCGAGAGCGGCAGAAAAAAGATCAACCAGATGACCCGGTACCTGACTGTCATCATTTTGATTTTCCAGTCACCTGCTTATATTGCCAACCTGGCATCTCAGCTACCTGCTGAGGCAATTTCTCCTTTTAACCCGAATATTACGCACCATTCGGTTTTCTCATTCTTTGGGATATCCTCCATCATCCTTTTAACCGCAGGTTCCATGCTGGTTATGTGGCTGGGTGAGCGGATTACAGACAAGGGAATCGGAAACGGTATTTCACTCATCATTATGATAGGGATCATTGCCCGGTTGCCTTTTGCACTTTTTGGAGAACTGGTGTCAAGGATGGAACAAAAAGGGGGCGGTCTGGTGTTTTTTGTGGTTGAAATTGCGTTCCTGGTGCTTGTGATCCTGGTTACCATTTTACTTGTTCAGGGTACCAGAAAGATACCCGTTCAGTATGCGAAACGGATTGTAGGCAACAAGCAATATGGAGGAGTTCGTCAGTATATCCCATTAAAGGTTAATGCAGCAGGAGTAATGCCGATTATTTTTGCCCAGGCTATTATGTTCCTTCCATTGACGATCGCCGGTTTTGCAAGCAATGAAACTTTAACTGGTTTCGCCAGGGTATTTACAGATATCCATGGCCTCGTTTATAACCTGACATTTTTCGTCCTGATTATCCTTTTCACCTATTTTTATACAGCTATTACGGTTAATCCAAACCAGATGGCTGAAGATATGAAAAAGAACGGCGGATTTATCCCGGGGGTAAAACCAGGTAAAAAAACTTCTGAGTTCATTGACGATGTTATGTCGAGGATCACGCTGCCAGGTTCAATTTTCCTGGGATTTGTTGCTATCATGCCATCGCTGGTTGGAATAGTTGGAATAACTTCTCAATTTGCTGCATTCTATGGAGGAACATCCCTGCTGATTCTGGTAGGTGTCGTCCTTGATACTTTGCAACAGATTGAAAGCCACTTGTTGATGCGTCACTATGATGGGTTAACAAAATCGGGCAGAATCAAAGGACGTTCATCATATTCTGCTACCGGCCAGTAACATATGTTTAATAAACAGATGACGGTTAAAACGGCGGATGAAATTGAAGTACTGAGGGAAAATGCCATCATTGTTAGTAAAACACTTGCGGAAGTCGCAAAGTATATAAAACCGGGTGTTAGCACGTTAACACTTGACAAAATAGCTGAAGATTTTATCCGGGCTGAAGGAGCGATACCTGGATTTAAAGGTTACAGAGGGTTTCCGGGTACCCTATGTGTTTCTACCAACGAGGAGGTGGTGCACGGAATACCGGGTAACAGAGTTCTTAGAAATGGTGATATTGTTTCGATCGACTGCGGATGTCAGAAAGACGGATTTTTTGGAGATTCGGCTTACACGTTCCCGGTTGGAGAAGTTTCCGAGGATGTTCGAAACCTGCTTAAGCGAACCAAAGAATCATTGTTCATGGCAATTGAAGTTGCAGTGGCTGGTCGACGGGTAGGAGATATAAGTGCAACCGTTCAGGATTATGTGGAGGGCTTTGGTTATTCGGTTGTGCGGGAACTTGTCGGACACGGGATAGGGCAGCAGTTGCACGAAAAACCTGATATCCCCAACTATGGTCGGCGGGGGGCGGGAGTCAAAATGCCAGCGGGACTTACAATCTGCATTGAGCCCATGATCAATATGGGGGTAAAATCAGTTGTACAGGACCCTGACGGTTGGACGATCCGTACATCAGACAGGATGCCTTCGGCGCATTTTGAACTTACGGTCGCAGTGAGAAAGGAAAAAGCTGATGTTCTCTCTACCTTCCGTTATATTGAAGAAGTATTAGGATCAAGTAGTATATAGTATGGCAAAACAATCGTCAATACAACAAGATGGAACAGTCATTGAGTCTCTCGGCAATGCAATGTTTCGTGTGGAATTAGAGAATGGTCATGTTATAACCGCTCATATTTCAGGTAAGATGAGGATGCATTATATCAAAATTCTGCCTGGAGACCGTGTAAGGATTGAAATGTCACCATATGATTTATCAAAGGGAAGAATTACGTTCAGATACCAATAGACTTAAAGCAAACGTAAAATGAAAGTCAGAACATCAATAAAGAAAAGATCGGCAGATTGCAAGATCGTTCGTAGAAATGGCAAATTATATGTCATTAACAAGAAAAACCCGAAATTTAAACAAAGACAAGGTTAAGGTTTTACAAACATAAAATTGGAGTATTATGGCCAGAATTGCAGGTATTGACTTACCTAAAAATAAACGGGGTGAAATTGGGTTGACCTATATCTTTGGTATTGGAAAAAGCAATGCTCAAAAGATCCTTGATATGGCAGAGGTGGACCGGAATAAAAAGGTCCAGGACTGGAATGATGAAGAGCAAAACAAAATTCGTGGAATTATCAATGATAATTTCAAGATTGAAGGTGCCTTGCGTTCAGAAGTGCAGATGAATATCAAGCGATTGATGGACATTGGCTGCTATCGCGGAATCCGTCACCGTTTAGGGTTGCCTGTAAGGGGTCAAAGCACCAAAAATAATGCGCGTACCCGCAAGGGCAGAAAAAAAACCGTTGCCAACAAGAAAAAAGCAACCAAGGGTTAATCGATAATGCACGTAGTAAATTAGTATATGGCAAAGACTGAAAAAAGTTCAAAGAAAAGGGTCGTGAAGGTTGATGCAATAGGGAAAGCCTATGTAAATGCCTCATTCAATAATCTGATCATCACCCTGACAAATAACGGGGGGCAGGTCATCAGTTGGTCCTCCGCTGGCAAAATGGGTTTCAAGGGGTCGAAAAAGAACACTCCTTATGCCGCCCAGATGGCTGCTCAGGATGCATCCAAGGTTGCTTATGACCATGGCCTGCGCAAAGTGAAAGTCTACATCAAAGGACCGGGTGCCGGCCGTGAATCAGCTATCCGCACGATTCATACTGCAGGAATTGAAGTTACTGAGATTGTTGACATCACCCCGCTGCCGCACAACGGATGTCGTCCTCCGAAAAGAAGAAGAGTCTAATTTTTAATTATATCTATTACCATGGCAAGATACATTGGCCCAAAGTCCAGAATTGCAAGAAGGTTCAGAGATCCAATTTTTGGTCCTGATAAAAGTTATGAGAAAAAGAACTATCCACCGGGGATGCATGGCCAGACAAAGCGCAGGGCCAAAGTGTCGGAGTATGGCACACAGCTGATGGAGAAACAAAAGGCAAAATATACTTACGGCATTCTTGAGCGCCAATTCAGAAATATCTTTTTGAAAGCTGCACGCAAGGGAGGTATTACCGGTGAAGTATTGCTGCAGCTCATTGAGTCACGTCTGGATAATGTTGTTTACCGTATGGGCATCTCCCCAACACGGGATGGAGCCCGCCAACTTATTGGTCACCGTCATATTCTGGTGAATGGTAAGGTTGTGAATATTCCATCGATGGAACTACGCCCCGGAGACCTCGTGGCTGTTCGCGAACGGTCAAAATCGTTGGAAGTGATTACAAATTCGCTTTCAGGCCGTGGAAACCAATATCCCTGGCTTGAATGGGATGGCGGTATGATGACTGGTAAGTTTATGAGCTACCCCGAGCGTGATCAGATTCCTGAGAATATTAAGGAACAGCTTATCGTCGAATTGTATTCGAAATAGTTTTTATCGTAGAGACGCATTGCAATACGTCTCTACGGAATATATATAACAACAAAAAAACATAATATGGCAATATTACCGTTCCAGAAACCTGATAAGGTAATCATGGTGGAAGCCGATGAATGCCGCGGGGTTTTTGAATTCCGCCCGCTAGAGCCTGGTTTTGGTGTGACCATTGGAAACTCGCTCAGAAGGATTTTGCTCTCCTCGCTGGAGGGTTTCGCCATCACTTCTGTGAAAATAGAAGGGGTGGAACAGGAATTTTCGACCATCAAGGGCGTTATTGAGGATGTGACCGAGATTGTACTGAATCTGAAACAGATCCGTTTCAAACGTTTGATTGAGACTGAAAATTCTGAAAAGGTTACCGTAATTATCGCCCAGCAGAAAGATTTCAAAGCTGGTGATATCAATAAATTTCTTTCTGTTTTCCAGGTTTTAAATCCTGAAATCGTAATCTGCCATATGGAATCCAATGTTAAACTGACAGTGGAACTTTCCGTTGACAAAGGCCGTGGATACATCCCTGCGGAGGAAAACAAGACACTCAGTTCTTCCCTGGGCAGAATCGCCATTGATTCAGTTCACACACCCATCAAGAATGTGACGTTTAATGTTGAAAATTTTCGCGTCGAACAAAAAACTGACTACGAAAAATTAGTCATGGAAGTTGTTACAGATGGTTCAATTCAGCCAAAAAATGCTTTGAAGGAAGCAGCGAAAATTCTTATTCACCACTTTATGCTGTTTTCTGATGAACGAATTACACTTGATTCATCTGAAAAGGCAGTTGCCGAAGAATTTGATGAAACATCACTTCATATCCGCCAGCTTTTGAAAACAAAACTGGTTGACATGGACCTTTCAGTGAGAGCATTAAACTGTTTGAAAGCGGCTGATGTGGAATACCTGGGCGACCTGGTTGCCTTCAATAAAAATGATTTGCTGAAGTTTCGCAATTTTGGCAAAAAATCACTTACTGAACTGGAAGAACTGGTTAAATCCAAGGGACTTGAGTTTGGTATGAATACGACGAAGTATAAATTAGATAAGGATTAATTGCGATGAGACACCAGAAGAAATTTAATCATTTAGGAAGAAAAAGTGCGCACCGAAAGGCCATGCTTTCAAATATGGCCGCTTCCCTGATCATTCATAAGAGGATCCATACCACAGTTGCCAAGGCGAAAGCACTACGCATTTATGTAGAACCTTTGATTACAAAGTCAAAAGAAGATACAACGCATTCCCGCCGTACTGTATTCAGCTATCTTCAGAGCAAGGAAGCTGTCACAGAGTTATTCCGCGAGATATCCAAGAAGGTTATGGACCGCCCGGGTGGATATACCCGTATATTGAAAACAGGGAACCGTTTTGGTGACAATGCCGAAATGTGCCTGATTGAACTGGTTGATTATAATGAGGCCATGCTTGCGGTAAAGGACGAAGGCAAGGCTAAGTCAACCCGGAGAAAAAGAGCCGGCGCAAAGAAAAAAGAAGGTGTCGATACCGAGGCGAAACCAGCCGATAAACCTGAAACCGAGGTAAAGTCAAAAAAAGAATCTAAAATGGTTGAAGAGCCGAAGAAAGCTCAGGAACCAGAGGTTGAAACCGAAGCTGAAGTTGAAGTTGAAGAAACAAAACCTGAAGCGGAAGAAACAAAACCTGAAGCGGAAGAAACAAAAGCTGAAGCATAACTTTTAAAAGCAATTTTTTGAATTCAATTGATGGAAAAGGATAACATAAGCGATTATGTAATCCTTTTTTCATTTAAATATCTTAACTAATTTATAATAATTTAAAATATAAAGCTATGAGTACTATTTTATCAACCCATGCCAGGCAGATTCTTGATTCCAGGGGAAATCCGACCATTGAAGTCGATGTGATTACCGAAAGTGGCATCATCGGACGCGCAGCCATCCCGTCAGGTGCCTCTACTGGTGTACACGAGGCTGTTGAATTGCGTGACGGAGACAAGAAGATTTATCTTGGTAAGGGTGTTTTGCAAGCCGTTCAAAATGTGAATAATGTGATTGCCAGCGAAGTTCAGGGAATGTTTGTAACCGACCAGATCGAGATTGATAAGAAGCTGATCGATCTTGACGGTACACCTAACAAAGCTAAGCTTGGCGCAAACGCGATTCTTGGAGTATCCCTTGCCGCTGCACACGCCGCAGCACAGGTTACTGGACAGGAATTATATCGTTATGTCGGGGGAGTGTCTGCACAAACGCTGCCTATACCGATGATGAATATTCTCAATGGAGGTTCTCACGCCGACAATTCTGTTGATTTTCAGGAATTTATGATTATGCCTGTCGGGGCGACTTCATTTAGTGAAGCACTTCGCATGGGCGCTGAAGTGTTTCATCACCTCAAGGCTGTTTTGAAAAAAGGGAAATATTCAACAAATGTAGGGGATGAAGGTGGATTTGCACCCAATCTTAAATCGAATGAAGAGGCCCTTAAGGTGATTATGAAGGCAATTGAAATCGCCGGGTACGAGCCTGGAAAGGATATTTACATCGCGCTTGACCCCGCTTCGTCTGAATATTTTATTCCTGAAGAAAATGTTTACCATTTCAAAAAATCAACCGGGGAGAAGTTAAAACCTGCTGAAATGGTTGCCTTTTGGAAAGACTGGGCGAAACGCTATCCAATCATTTCGATTGAAGATGGCATGGCTGAGGATGACTGGGATGGCTGGAAATTAATGACCAAAGAGATGGGAAATAAAATTCAGCTTGTTGGTGATGATCTGTTTGTCACAAATGTTGACAGGTTAGCCATGGGGATTAAAAAGGGCATAGCCAATTCGATCCTGATCAAAGTCAACCAGATCGGTACCTTGAGCGAAACCATCAATGCTGTGAATATGGCTTATCGTAACAGCTATACTGCTGTTATGAGCCATCGTTCGGGCGAAACAGAAGATGTAACTATTGCCGATCTGGCAGTAGCTTTGAATACAGGCTTGATTAAAACCGGGTCAGCATGTCGCACCGACCGGATTGCCAAGTACAACCAGTTGCTTCGCATCGAAGAGCAGCTGGGAGACACTGCTAAATATTTGGGGAAAGATTTTAAATACGCACGGTAAGCGGGTAACTGAGCAACTGGGTAACTTAGTAACTCAGTTACTCCAGTTACCCAGTTACTCACAAAAGTTCTTCAAAACATTTACCAGCAACCCGGTAACATGTTGCACATTTTCGTTGAATACCCGAAGTACATCTTCCCATGTTACCGGTTCCTCGTCGTGTTTCCACGAGTCATAATCAGTCGACAGGGCGATGGCAGCATATGGGATCCCGGCTTCCATGGCCAGGCTTGCCTCAGGGGCAATGCTCATGTTGATCACATCGGCGCCCAGCAATCTGAACATTTTTGATTCGGCCCGGGTTGAAAATCGGGGGCCTTCGATGGTAACGATGGTGCCGGATGGGTGGTAAGTTATACCGGTTTTCTTGCATTCATTGATGAGAATGTTCCGGAGTTTTTCTGAAAATGGATCAGCAATGGCGGTATGCGCCATCTGACCAGGTTCAAACCGGTCGTAAAATGTGTTGATCCTAAGCCTGGTGAAATCAATGAATTGGTCGGCGATGACTACATGCCCCCGGCCAATCTCCTCCCTCAGGCTACCGCAGGCAGTTGTTGCAAGTATATACTGACATCCGAGTTGCTTCAAGGCTGTAATATTTGCCCGGTTATTTACCTGGGTGGGCGGGATGGAATGTTCACGGCCATGCCTTGAAAGAATGAAAACTTCGCAATCGCCGATTGTCCCCGAGAAAAATGAAGAACTTGGAGAACCGTAGGATGTGGGAACGTCGATTTCCCCGGAATTCTGGAAAATGTTCAGCCTTTCAAGGCCTGAGCCTCCGATGAGACCAATTTTAACCATAAAAGAATTTTTTGCGAAGATAATCTAAAGAGCAGGAAGTTTTAGCTGGGAATGAACTTTAAATGATGCACCGTATTTCACATGTCACGTGTCACAATACAAAGCACCTCCTTGGTCGCGGCCGTAACCCTATACCTATGATCAATGCGATGCCCGATGATCCAAACAATGTCATTCCCGGAACACAATAGCCAGGTCTGCTCCTTATCCCGCAAGGAAAATTTCTGGTTGATAAAAAAGTCGCTTAATTTCGTTTTTTTTTTCTTCATTCCCAGCGGGGAAAAAGTATCTCCCGGCTGCCATTTTCTGAGAATGAGCGGAAAGTGGAGCTTTCCGAAGTCAAGACTGGCAATGTTACCGGTTAACGGGATTTCATAATTATCAACGTCGCTGATCCTTTCCAACGAAAGCGGCAGCGGTTTGCTCATTCTTTTCTTATGCATGAAGGAACCTATTTTTACTGGCTTTTCATGCATTTCCGGTTCGATCAGACTCATTACCAATTGATCCCGTTCCTTAACTAAACGGTATTTTGAGGAGCAGAAGACCTTACCGGTCTCCTTTCTCAGGCAACCAATGATGTTAGAAACCTGGGTTTCATTGAACCCATAAGGATAAAGCAATTCCCACAGGTACGGTTCAAGCGGCACCGTATTTAAAAGAAAGCTGACATTGATAACTTTTTCCCGGCCTTGGGCCGACATGGCCTTTTTGCACCATTCATCGAGTGTTTGTTTGCCAATTTGTTCAAAATCACCGATCCGGCTGATACTTTCTGTCAATCCATGCGTAAACTCCGGATTTATCCCGCAAAGCAATGGAATGATTTCGTGCCTCACCTTGTTTCGCAGGTATTTTGTTTCATTGTTCGAATGGTCCGTGCGATAGGTGATGCGATGTTTTTTTGCGAATTGCTCAACATCGTTTCGATAGGTGAACATCATCGGCCTGATAACGAAATCGTTCTTAACCGGGATGCCGTGTAATCCGGCGATTCCTGTTCCGCGGATCAGGTTGATCAGAAAAGTTTCGACCTGGTCATCGAGATGGTGGCCTGTGGCAATGTAATCAAAGTTGTGCTCCACTCTGACCTTTTCGAACCAGTAATACCGTAACTCCCTGGCGGCCATCTGGATTGAGATTCCTCTGTCGGAAGCGATGGCTTCCGTGTCGAATTTCTCTGAAAAGAAGGAAACCTTCAACTGTAATGCGAGTGTTTTAACAAACAATTCATCCTCATGGCTTTCGTTGCCCCGCAAACCGAAGTTACAATGCGCGATGGCAAACTTGAATTTAGCCTCGTGAAACAGGTGAACCATCACCGTTGAATCAATCCCCCCGCTCACTGCAAGAAGAACCCGGTCGTTCGGCACAAATATTTTCCGACCTTTAATGAAATCAATCAAATCCCTGAGTTCTATCATACAAAAATACGGTGAAAATTACCGGAGAGCACAGAGTTAAATCTCCCAGGTATCCCCAGAATTCAGTAAATCGTCCACATTCCTGATTTTCGAATTCTCCTTTGCATATTTGATCTGTTCTTCCACAAGGTCATCGTAGGTGGGGTACATGGCTGAACGGATCACGCCAAAGACCATTGGAAAATTTGGTGGCGCAAGTTTGGCCAGCATAAGGTGCATTCCGGGATCCTGGCTGTACTGGTCATGTATGAGGATATCGTCGACGGTAATGCCTTTCTTCCCGATTTCAACAACTTCAAGCCGGGTATCCTTAAGAATGAGTCCCTTTTCATTATTCTTGCCGAAAAGCATGGGTGATCCGTTTTTCAGAATGAGCATATTGTCATCCTTCACATCTTTTCCGGTTACAGGGGCATGGGCCTTGTCGGCGAATATGATGCAATTTTCCATGATTTCAGTCACAGAAGTTCCATCATGCTTGGCTGCTTCGAACATGCACTCGGTCATAAGGGCGATGTTGTTGTCGGGACAGCGGGCGAAGAACGTGCCCTGGGCTCCGATGACAAGTTCTCCGATGTTGAAGGGATGTTCAATGGTTCCCATCGGCGATGTTTTGGTGACTTTGCCCATCGGGGTGGTTGGTGAGAACTGGCCTTTGGTAAGTCCGTAAATCTGGTTATTGAACAGGAGGATGTTGAGGTCAACATTTCGCCGGATCACATGGATGAAATGGTTCCCGCCGATGGCAAGTGAGTCACCGTCGCCAGTCACTGTCCAGACACTTAGTTTCGGATTGGCAATTTTGACTCCGGTTGAGATCGCCGCAGCCCGTCCATGGATGCCGTGAATGCCATATGTGTTTACATAATAGGGAAACCGTGATGAACAGCCTATTCCTGAAACCATGCAGAAATTCTCTTTCCTGTAACCAATTTTGGGGAATACACGTTCCACTGCACTCAGGATGGCATGACCCCCGCAGCCCGGACACCATTTAACCATCTGGTCACTTTCAAAATCTGCTTTGCTGAGTTGAACATTTGTGCGTTCAACAGTCATATTAATGAAGTCCATTTTATTTCTCCTCTAGAAGTTGGTTAAACTTATCCGTTAACTCATTGATCATGAAAGGCAAGCCCTGCACCTTATTAAATTGGGAAATATTGGGCATCGGGAACTTCATGCGAAGGTAATTCACAAACTGTCCGCTGTTGAGTTCGCAAACTACGATTTTCTTAAAACCTTTCAGCACCTTTTCTGTGTTTTTAGGAAGCGGCATGATGTAATGGAAATGTGCATGGCTGATGTTTTTGCCATCTTTCTGCATCTCGCTAACCGCTGAATGAACTGCGCCATAGGTGCCACCCCAGCTTACAACCAACAAGTCGCCTTCAGCCGGTCCGTCAATTTCCTGTTCAGGAATATAATCTGCAATTTTTTCGACCTTTTGTGCACGCAAATCGGTCATAATCTGGTGATTCATCGGATCAGTTGATACAATGCCTGTAACATTTTCTTTTTCCAGGCCACCCACTCGGTGGCGCAGGCCTTCTGTTCCGGGTATGGCCCATTGGCGCACAAGGGTTTCAGGATTACGTTTGTATGGCTTATAATCAGGATCGTTGGGCTTTGCGATCGGTGGGTTGATTGGTGGCATGTCAGCCATTTTTGGAATACGAAACAGTGCTGAGCCAAACCCGAGATAGCCATCGGTGAGCAGGATTGCCGGAGTCATGTGTTCCATGGACAGTTTTGCAGTCATATATGCATAATAGAAGCAATTCTCAGATGAAGACGCTGCAACAACGATAACAGGGCATTCGCCATTGCGGCCGAACAGTGCCTGATACAGGTCGCTTTGTTCTGATTTGGTGGGCAACCCGGTGGAAGGGCCACCGCGCTGCACATTCACAATCACCAGCGGCAACTCCGTGATAACTGCAAGTCCGATCGCTTCACTTTTCAATGAAAGTCCCGGGCCGGAAGTGGTGGTGCAGGCCATGGCTCCGGTAAAGGATGCGCCAATGGCCGAACAGATTCCCGCAATTTCATCTTCTGCCTGGAAAACTTTTGCTCCCAGTGATTTATGCTTCGATAATTCCATCAGAATTTCGGTAGCGGGAGTGATAGGATAGGAGCCGAGGAACAGGGGACGCCCCGATTTTTCAGCGGCAGCAAGCAGGCCCCATGCAGTGGCCACATTACCGGTGATATTGCGATAACGTCCTTTTTCCATGTTTGCCGCTGAAACCTGGATGACCGACTCAAGAGCTTCGATGGTGTCGGCATAATTGTACCCTGCTTGAAGTACGATCTTGTTGATCTCAATAAGTTCGGGTTTTTTCTTGAATTTGACTTCAAAGTACTTGAAGGATGGCTTCAAGTCCCTGTTGAAAATATAATAGAGCATGCCCAGTGAAAACATGTTTTTGCTGCGTTCAGCAGTTTTGGAATCAACTCCCAGGTCTTTCAGGCTCTCTTTTGTAAGCGTCGTAATGGGAGCCTTGACCATGTTGAAACTTTCAAGGGAGTTGTCGGTTAACGGGTTTGTTTTGTAACCAGCTTTTTCAATGGTTTTTTCATCATAGGCATCTGAGTCGGTAAGGATTGTAGCCCCTTTTTTTGCCCATTTCAGGTTCGATTTAAGGGATGCAGGATTCATGGCAACCAGTACATCAACAAGGTCGCCTGTAGTGAAAATTTTTGAACTGCCCATGTGTACCTGGAAACCGGATACACCAGCAACGGTATTTTGCGGTGCGCGGATTTCTGCAGGAAAATCAGGGAATGTAGCGAGGTCGTTGCCCACAATTGCAGCTACATCAGAAAACATGGTGCCAGTAAGTTGCATACCATCGCCAGAGTCGCCGACGAATTTAACCACCACCTCTTCACGTTCAATAACAGGTCTTTGTTTCTTAGCCATAGCTTTTGTCGAGTTTAGGGATGCAAAGTTACTTAATAAACTCAAAAGGCAAACGTCAAAACTCAAAAGTTCCCATCAAAAAAACGCCGGCGTAGATTCTATATCCGGGAAAATATTTATCTTTGCCATGAAATTCGCTTTATTAACTCGTCCTGGAATAACGGGACATAAACTCAATAGGTCATGGCTTATAAAATTAATGATGATTGCACCGCTTGCGGAACCTGCATCGATGAATGTCCTGTAGAAGCTATTGCTGAAGGTGATATCTACAAAATTGATCCCGAAGTATGCACTGATTGTGGTGCCTGTGCTGATGTATGCCCGGTAGAAGCAATCCACCCTGAGTAATCGGAGGATCAGTGATTTAGAAAAAGCAGCAGTCCCGTTTAGAGGGCTGCTGTTTTTTTTTAGTACGAAGCAGGATTTGGCATCATGGGAAAACCAGCAACGCCATCTGTTCTCCGTCAAAAACTGCATAGGTGAAATGAGTGATCCAATCGCCAAGCACCAATTGCCTTGCCCCGCCCGTAAGTGAAGTATCCAGCGGGGAGTGATAATGCCCGTAGATCAGGAAATCAAGTTCAGGATGTTGTTCCAATAATGCCGTTGAATGAACGGTGATGCGTTCGCGGATCAGTTTAAGGTTGATGTCGTGCTCCCGTTTCTCCTTTTCGATGTTGGCACTGCGGCTTTTTCGCGACCAGAACAGTGCCAGCCTAATTCCCAGATCGGGATGCAGTTGGCGGAATAACCACTGGTTGAATGAATTAGCAAATACTTTCTTGATGAATTTATACCCATTATCACCGGGACCAAGTCCGTCGCCATGCGCAAGGTAAAAATGTTTGCCATTGAATTCACGGAATTCCGGATCGCGATGAAGTTGAACATTGAGTTCTCTGGTCAGGTAATCAAATGCCCACATATCGTGGTTGCCGCGGAACAGGTGAACAGGGATTCCGGAATCAGTAATCTCTGCCAGTTTTCCAAGGAGCCTGGCGTAACCGCGCGGAATCGCTGTTTTGTATTCAAACCAGAAGTCAAAAAGGTCGCCCATGAGGAAAATTTCGGCAGCATCGGCGCGCGCCATGTCAAGCCATGCCACAAGTTTTTTTTCCCTTACCAGGCTACTGTCGTGATCAGGTATTCCAAGGTGAAAATCAGATGCGAAATAGATCTTTTGACGCATGAAGGAATTTTGAGGCAATTTACGGAAAAAAGTTTACTTTTTGTGTCTGATCTCTTCCAACCGCTGATGATGCAACTTCACATGCTTGTTGTCAGGGAAATTAGCATATAAGGATGAATCGACTCTTTGATAATATAAAAAGTCGTCCTTCGGGCTAAGCACAGGGCTCATGCCGAATGCATAATTTAAAACCACAAGGGATGCGAGTGATCCGGGATTTTTATTGATAAATGCCATTTCATAATTGCGCTGACTTTCCCATATTTGACGGAATGATGTGTCCAGTCTCCGTGTAAACTGATAAAAATCAGGACTGTCCTGGCGATCTGACAACAGCATCTCCAGCGAGTCAACCAGGTTTTCATTATGCCGGGTCTGCCTGAAAAAATCATTCAGCAACCTGGTTTCAACCGGGCCTTCCAGGACGACATTTTCAGGAAAATCATGGGCGCTGCCAGATAATTCAATTTGGTCTCCGGCATTCATCAGCAAAACCAGAATCTTGCCCGACGGGGCCTTCAGGAGCCAGAATCCGGCCTCTCTGATCACCGGGTAAAAACTGAACATGCCGTTTTCGTCTGAAACAACCGAATCAACCGAATGAATCGCATGTGTGTCGATCTCCTGGAGAATCAGTTTTAAACCTTTGGCATCAGCAAATATCCCATTGACCACCGCCGTGTTTAAATCTGAATGCCTGCACGAGTGAAAAAGCATAAAGATAAAAAAGCCAGCTACAATAATTCTTTTCATCATTTAGATAATTCGCTGTTTCGCCATTTCTTTATTTCCCCAACAATAAACCTGTCAATTGGAAACGTAAAATCTTCAGCATTTAGTTTATCAATTCCCTCCCACCTGAAACTTTGGGCACCATCAACCGGGCGAATGTCGTTTGTTATTTCAGTGGTTTGAAAACCAAAGGGCTTTATCGCCTTCACCCTGTAATAGATGTTGAAGAGTTGCATGTCGGACGGGAGCAGCGTAGTTGGCTGGTAAAAATCGGTCGTATAGAAATGAGAAACAATTTCGATTGGCGTGTTGAGCTCCTCCATGAATTCTCGTTTCAGGCAGTCAATTGTCCCTTCACCGAAATGCAGTCCGCCGCCCGGGAACTTGGTCATGTAGATTCCGAGCCTGAATTCGTCGGTAACCAGTATGCTGCCATGATCTATGAGAAAGCCGTAGACACGGATGTTAAATTGATTTACCCCCATAAAACTGTTTGTGGCAAAATTAGGTGAAATATTGAAACGTAAGAATTTCTCGCAGATTCGCGCAGAAAAGGGCGCAGATTTACGCAGAAATCAACCGACGATCTGCATTGAATCTTCACCGATCATGGGCTTACCTTTGAACTTTAAAAACAGGTTTACTATAGTAGTCACATCCTTCTGGCAGTAGATGACAATGCGTGGGAGATCATGGTCATGCCAGTAAACCTTAGCCACATCGCTGCCTTTGATGTCATCCTTCGGCGTGGGGATGCCAAACACGGTGGCAAGCAGTTCCAGCGAAGTATAATTTTTGTAATCGCCGAATTTCCACAATTCCATGGTGTCGAGATGATTTACCTCCCACGGCTTCTTGCCCGAAAGGTCAAGGATTGCCGGTACAATCAGTCCATTAATAAGCATCCGGCGGATGATATAAGGGTAATCGAACTCTTTTCCGTTGTGGGCACACAGGTATATGATGTTTTTAGCCTTCAGTTTTTCCAGCATATCTGTGAACCCTGTCAGAAGCTCCTTTTCATCATCACCGGAAAATGATTTGATCCATAAAGTACCATTTCGCAGCACTCCCGTGGAGATACATATGATCTTACCGAATTCGGCATAGATCCCGGCCCTTTCGTAAACCTCATCAGGCTTCATTGCCTCTGCGACACTGAATTTCTCGATCCGGGAAAGCTGGCCGGCTTTCTTTTCCCACAAATGTGCAAAATTAACCGGTAACTGGTCGTGTGATGAATACTGCGGCACAGTTTCAATATCCAGGAAAAGGATGTTCTCAATATTGTAATTTTCCAGCATGGTACGATTTTTAAATGCATTCCGGCAAAAATGCAAAATTATCTGATGCTTTATCCCGGGAAAATCAAAAGGTCATCCCATTGTTGAAAACTTTTATGAACGAAATGTGTTTCTTCGCAGTCCTCAAATTTTTACGGCGCGCAGTATATGTCTCTTACCAGGAGGACCAGACAGCTTTTCTGTTTGAAAACCAGCCGAATGCATTGCCCTTACAATCTCACCTTTAACTGAGTATGTTACCAGTATGCCCGGGGTAATCAACCCTTTCCAGAGGTTGCTGAATACCTGCCCGGTCCATAGTTCAGGCTGAACATCGGGGCCGAAGGCATCAAAATAGACAAGGTCGAATGAATCGTATAACGGGCTGTACTCTTCCAGGGTTTTATGGATCTTATGCAGCGTAAAGTGAGGGGAGATCAATCTGGGTTCATTCCAGTTTGCAAGATGTAGTTTGCCAAATACGGTTGTACCGTCAACAGCGCCCAACATATGCGGATAATTCAGGTTGCCCCAGCAACTTTCGTCCAGCGGAAATGCCTCAATTGCTGTGTAGTGAACAGGCATACCAAGTTTTTCTGCTTCCATCTGGGTCAATAAGGCATTCAATCCTGTTCCAAACCCGATTTCAAGGATGTTGAAAGGTGTTTGCAGGTTTATCCTTTTTGCGTGGAAATACTCAATGGCATAGAGGAGGCCCGTCCTGATATAGATATGTTGTGATTCCTGGATTGCACCAAAGGTTGAATGGTAGTGTTGGTTGAACCCTGGATGAAAAAGGGTGTCGGAACCGTCTGATGTTCTGGTAATTTTCAGGTTCATGATATTCTGGTTAAACCTGGTTACCCAGTCACCTTTTCACCAAATCCTCGGATACTTGTTGGGGTTGTGTTCATGCATCATCTCATATACCGATTCGAAAACATCTTCGGCGTTGGGATTTGAGAAGTAATCACCATCGTTGGTATAGGCAGGCCTATGGTCGTTTGCAGTGAGGGTGCGTGGTTCAGCATCAAGATAACGAAAACCGCCCTGGTCTTCCATTACCTTTTGCATCATGAATGCGGTGGCACCTCCACTTCCATCCTCATCAAAGAAGAGAATTTTATTGGTCTTTTTCAATGACTTCAGGATTTCGTGATTGATGTCGAAGGGAAGCAGGGTCTGAACATCGATGAGTTCGACTGATATGCCGAATTCGGTTATCTGAGGAATCGCTTCCTGGGCGATTTTAACACATGATCCATAGGTTACAATGGTAATATCAGAGCCTTCATTCAGCACTTCAGGAACCCCAAGGGGAATGCGGTAATTGCCGATATTTGACGGCATTTGTTCTTTCAACCGGTAACCATTCAGCGGCTCAATGACCAGGCCGGCATCATCGGAGGCCATCATCGTGTTGTAAAAGCCTGCCGCCTGGGTCATATTGCGGGGCACCATAACGTAAATTCCACGGATGGAGTTGATGACCATGCTGAGCGGGGATCCTGAATGCCATATGCCTACAAGTCGGTGGCCCCGGGTGCTGATGATCAAAGGGGCTTTTTGCCCGCCAACTGTCCGGTACAGGGTGGTGGCAAGGTCGTCGCTCATCACCTGTAACCCATAGAGGAGGTAATCGAAATACTGAATTTCGGCAATTGGGCGCAAACCGCGGAGAGCCATACCCAGG
Source organism: Bacteroidales bacterium (assembly GCA_038212325.1). GTDB lineage: Bacteria > Bacteroidota > Bacteroidia > Bacteroidales > FEN-979 > CAIVAT01. The sequence continues at coordinate 3,524 of JBBQUQ010000046.1, read as the reverse complement.
CCCTGCCCGATGATCGTGGCTTCACGGATACCGGTATCTGAAACCCGTGTTTCACCATATTTTGCCTGCATCCCTTCGAGGGTTTGGTTTACGCCGCCGATTTTACCTACATCTTCGCCGAAAATGAGTGCCAGCGGGTTGTTTTTAAAGAGAATGTCATAATTGGCATTGAGTACTTCACGCCCTGTGACAACAGGTGAATTGTCGTTGAATACGGGGGGTATGCCGGGCACCTTCAGGGCACCGTGTTCCGATTCGCTGTAGAGATGGGAACTGTAGCGGGCTACATTGAGTTTACGTTGTTCAGCCATCCACACATCAAGGTCGGCTTTCATTGGTTTCTTCATGTTGCATGAAGTACAGACGTCGCGCATGATTTTTTTTGCAGCAGAAATGATATCTTTTCTTATCGGTTCGGCTATTGATTCAAGATCGGCTACGATTTTGTCGATGCGAGCTTGTTTCTTGCAGGGGCAATGGGTGGTTTTGACCACGCTGACAAGGTGCTCCCGTTCGGTCTTGAAAGGGGCCAGAAAGGCTTTCCAACCTTTGTCGCGGGCACTCTTTGCTGCTTTAATTGCTTCTGCTTCAATGGTGTCTAATTCTTCAACGGTTGCAATTTTCTCATCAAGCATCCACTTTCGCATCCTGGGAATGCAATCGTGGTCTCTTTCCCAGGCAAGGCGCTCAACTGATTTGTAACGCTCATGAGAACCGGAGGTGGAATGTCCCTGCGGCTGGGTAAGTTCAGTAACATGAAATACAACGGGAACCTGTTCTTTTCTGCAGACGGCAATTCCCTCTTCATACATTTCGTACAAGGCTGCATAATCCCATCCGTTTGCAGTGTAGAGCCGTATTCCAGGACCATTTTCATCAGCCACGAAGCCTTTTAACAGTGCAGAAATATTCTCTTTGGTGGTTTGATATTTCTTTGGGACAGAAATACCGTATCCGTCGTCCCAGATAGAAAGGGCAATAGGCGCTTGCAAAACACCCGCAGCATTGATCGTTTCAAAGAAGTGGCCCTCTGATGTTGAGGCATCGCCAATCATTCCAAAAGCAATTTCGTTGCCCTTCACAGTGAATTTTTTTGCAGCATCCCACATTTCAGGGCTGTTGCGAAAAACCTTGGATGCAAGGGCAAGACCAAGCAAACGGGGCATCTGTCCTGCTGTTGGCGATATATCTCCCGACGAATTCTTTTGTTTTGTAAGATCTTTCCATTCACCTTTTTCATCCAGGCTCCTCGTGGCAAAGTGGGAGTTCATCAAACGGCCGCCGTTATCCGGGTTGCGCGACAAATCAGTATCTCCGTATAATTGTGCGAAAAAGATGTCGAGGTTGGATAAGCCGGCAGCCATCATAAACGTCTGGTCGCGGTAGTAACCTGATCTCCAGTCGCCATTTTGAAAAAATTTGGCTTTTACGATCTGCGGAATCTCCTTCCCATCGCCGAAAAGACCAAAATTGGCCTTTCCTCCCAACACTTCACGCCGGCCAAGTAAACTTACCTGGCGACTCTCATTTGCAAGTTTGTAATCTTTTAAAACCTCTTCTTTGCTGAATTTACGCTTCTTTGACATTGGCTGATTGATTAATTTTTTTGGTTGGAAGGCGAACAGGCAATCGGGTGAACTGTTTGTATATCCACCAACCTATTACCCTGTTACCCTGTTACCTTGTTACCTTGTTACTTTGTTACTTTGTTACCCAGTTACCACTCTTTTCTTCTAATAATTATCCTGCATTACTTCAAAATAGGCCATAGGGTGGCTGCATGCAGGGCAGTTTTGCAGTGCTTTTATACCATAATGAATATAGCCGCACTTGCGGCAGACCCAATAAGTTTTTTCATCCCTTTCAAATACCCTGCTTTTTTCCAGGTTGTTCAATAGTTTACGGAAGCGTTTTTCATGATGTGCTTCAATGGTGGCAATTAGTTTGAAGGCGGTGGCTACTTTCGGGAAACCTTCTGCTGTTGCGATTTTTCCGAATTCGGGATACAACTCGGTCCACTCTTCATGTTCCCCGTCAGCCGAAGCTTTCAGGTTCTCTGCTGTAGTGCCGATGATACCTCCGGGATAGGTAGCGGTTATTTCGACCGGGCCTCCTTCCAGAAAACGGAAAAATGTTTTTGCGTGACTTTCTTCATTCAGCGCAGTTTCGGCAAAAAAAGCGGCTATCTGTTCAAAACCCTCTTTTCTGGCTTGTTTTGCATAATAGGTGTAGCGGTTTTTTGCCTGGGATTCGCCTGCGAATGCTTTCACCAGGTTCTTTTCAGTCAGGGTGCCGTTGATGCTCTTTTCCATAATAATAGAGACTATTTAGAAGAGTCAAAGGTACAAGAAAATTCCAATAATGTCATTTCCGTACCTGGTTCATTTCATCTTAACATAGTCCCCTTTACCAACACCGCAAATCGGGCATACCCAATCGTCGGGAATGTCTTCGAACGCGGTTCCGGGGGCAATTCCAGAATCAGGATCGCCAACGAGGGGGTCATAAACATGGCCGCAGATGGTGCACTTGTATTTGGGGAGAAGTGGCATAAGAAATGGTGAAATAGTGAAATGGTGAAATAGTGAAATAGTGAAATTATTTTTTTTCAATCCAGGAAATTATTTTTTCGTCGAATGGTTTGTCTCCGGGAGCCGCAAACCCTGCAACCTGTCCCTGTTCGCTGATCATAAATTTCTGGAAGTTCCATTTTACAGGTGCATCAAGTACTCCGTTCTGATCTTTGGCAGTGAGCCAACTGTAGAGCGGGTCGATATCCTTGCCTTTCACAGAGATCTTGGCCATCATAGGGAACGTTACATCGTATTTACTTGTACAAAAATCCTTGATCTCTGCATTGGTGCCGGGCTCCTGGCTCATGAAATTGTTGGCCGGGAAACCGAGAATCACGAAGTTTTCAGCACTGTATTTTTTATAAAGCTCCTCGAGTTGGGCATACTGCGGTGTATAGCCGCATTTGGATGCTACGTTGACGATCAGAACTTTTTTGCCCTTGAGCGTCGAAAGGTCAAAGGGCTGGCCATCAATGGTGGTGGCTTTGAAATCATATAAAGTTTTGCTATCCTGGGCGGCAGAGATCATGGCTGTGGCGATTAGGGTGATTATAAACAGTAAAGCTTTCATTTCTTTTTTTTTATGTTAAAATGACTGATCATATTTTTGCAAAGATACGAAATCCTTGAATTATTTATACGAATTCTAAATAAATCATACATTGTGTTTTATCATCGCATGCTGGCAGCTTCCCGCATCACTTTCCATCATTTGTGTGATCCATATAAAACAAATTGGGTCAGCATTGAATATATGCTTATCTTTATGGTTTCAGATTAACCCTTATTTACTTACACTTTTACAATCGCTTTGCGATTAAAAATGCAATAATGGGCAAATTCCTGTTTTCGGTTAACTTAGAAATTCATCAACTCCCGGGGGCGAGCATCGATGCGACAACCTCGCGAATGTCGGTCCGCACGAAGTCAACCTCGCTCTGCTGAATGAGC
>JBBQUQ010000045.1:0-26581 GCA_038212325.1 Bacteroidales bacterium | reverse complement strand
GTATGACAGGTATTACAGGTTGTCGGAATATTGAGTGCAACATGATTTGGGTTTGTCGAAGTGTTAAAATTCGGCATGTGGCATCCTGCACAGGTGTTGGGTGTGCTAACATAGTTCCCCTGGTGGCATGCAAAGCAATTGCTGGCAATGACGGCATGAGCCCCTGTGAGTGGGTAAGTGTTGTTGTGATCGAACGTGGAAGGAGTCCAGGAGGCTTGCGAGTGGCATGTTTCGCAGGTAGTCGGAAAGTTCGCCGTGATGTGATTCGGATTCGTCGACTGGTTAAATTGTTCCACGTGGCAGCCAAAACAAGTTTTGGGCGTCGTGTTATAATTTCCCTGGTGGCATTTGGCACAGTCGGTTGCGATTGGCACATGGGCACCTGCCAGGATATAATAACTGTCGTGTATGGGAAAAGTTGCCGGTTTCCATCCCGGGAGGGTGGTGTGGCAGGTTCCGCAATCGGTTGGAATGTTTATTGCGGCATGATTCGGATTGAGCGATTGATTGAATTCAAGGGTATGGCAGGTGAAGCAAACCTGTGAGGTACCTGCATACCCGTTTGCATGGCATTTTGCGCATTCGGTTGCAGCATGTGCGCCGGTTAATGGGAATGAAGAGGTGGCGTGGTTGAAGGTGCCTTCCGCAGAACCGTTTGGATGACAGGCATAGCATGCGGGACTGTTATAAGCATATCCCTGCACACCACCATGTTTATCGTCCATGTCGGGCTGGTTGTGATCGTGGCAGCCTGTACAGGTGAATTGCGCATAACTGGCAGGGTTCGTATGGCAATCGGAACAACTGTTCCATTCGCCGTTGTGCTTCCCTGAATAAATGGGAAACGATTTAGCATCATGCTCCCTGTACTCAGCCGGTTTCCAGCCCGGATCGGTCGTGTGACAATCCTTGCAATTGGTGGAAAACCCTATTGAATTATGGTTGGGATTTGCTGTGGCATTGTAGGTTGGCATGTGGCACGATGCACAAACCGGTGAGGTGCTTGCATAATCAGGAGTCTTATGGCACTCCTGGCAAGTATTGATTTCATGCCCGAGAGTCAATGGGAAGAAATTGTGATTAATACCTGCGCCCGACCATGAAACCGATGTCATGTTATGGCAATCAATGCAGTTTGTCGAATAATTGCCTGCGCCGTGCACAGGATTCGTGGTTGCATCATAGTCCGCCTGGTGGCAGTCGATACATTCAACGCCCAGCGGTCCGAAATTAAGCAGTGAGGCCGTGGCATTCTTATGACAATCATAACAATCGGCTGCAATATGAGCTCCGACGAGCGGAAAACGGCTTCGCTGGTGAAGCTCGGTTATATTATTTACGACCCATGATTTGGGTGTGTGGCACCTGGCACATTCGGCACCTACGGTTCCGTTATGCATATCCGTATGGCAATCAATGCATTCACTACCCACTTTTGCAAATTCCAATGATGTATGGCATAGCCGGCAACTCACAGACTGGTGTTGCCCGATCAGTGGAAATTTTGTTGTGCCATGATTGAAAGTCAGACTTTTCATATCGATGGTCCAACCTGTCGTATTGTGGCAATCCATGCAGTTTGCTTTAAAACCGGTCCCATGGGGCGAGGATTGGGCAAACAGCCCGGTCGCAATTACCACCGACAGAATTAACGATGACAGTTTTCGCATTTGAATTCTTTTATTTTGTAAAGTACAAAAGCCGGCCTTTTATCCTGGATTACCTTGTGGCATTTGTTGCATGCCACATCTTTGTGTTTCCCGTCCAACGGAAACCGAGTTTTATTGTGATCAAATTTTATCGCAGGTTTGAAAAACCCGGTTTCATGGCACCTGCTGCAATCAGTTATGCCATCATGGTCAAACTGATTTACATGGACATCGGTGTGGCAACTAACACAGATGATCGGTAAACCTTTGAATTGCTGCACGATCGTTCCTCCGGTTTCATTTTTAAAATGGCAATCGCGGCAGGTTTTCTTTGCATGCGCCCCGGATAGTTCAAAATTAGTCTTTTTATGATCAAAACTGATGACGCTCCATCTGCTCTCATTATGGCAGCTTTCGCAGGTTGCATCCGGATAATATTTGTCATCGATGAAGGTCTGGTGAAAGTTTGTATGGCAATCGATGCAACGCTTCCCGATTTCACGGAAATGCCAGGCAGTATCTGTTTTTACCCTCTCTTTTTTATGGCAGGCAAAGCAAGGCGTGGCAAGATGCGCCCCTGTTAACCGGAAGGCGCCTGCATTGTGCTGTTCGATCGTAAAGTTAAAGTCAGAAAATCCGTTTACGGTGTGACACTGGGAACAATCAGGCGATCCTCCCTGTTTAATGAACTGGCCATTATGGTAATCAGCATGGCAGTCGGTGCAACGGCCAAATTTCAAGGCATTGGTCAGCTTTGTCTTGTGGCACGAAGCGCAAACGACTTTCTGGTGCTTCCCATCCAGTTTGAAGTCAGTTTTGTTGTGATCGAAGTTCTGTACCCCTTTGATCACACTGAATGACTGCTCGCTATGACATTGTTTGCAATTTTGTCCAAACTTGTTGTTGTGAGCATCTTTGTGGCAGCTTGAGCAATTGTCAAATTTGATCCCTTTGAACTCCTGGTATTTCTGCCCGTTTTTGGTGCTGATTTTATGGCAGGCAACACATAAAATCTCCTGGTGTTTTCCGGCCAGTTGAAATCCAGCCCAGGCGTGATCGAATTTCCCGGCTGGCTTAAATGCCTCAGCGCCGTGGCAATCAGAACAACTGGCCGACAGTGTTTGTTGATGGTAGTCGGCATGGCAGGTCAAACAGGCTGTATTCAGCCCCAGGTAGGTGAATTTTTTCTTTTTGATTTTTGAATCTTTAATGTATTCAGGTTTATGGCAGTCAACGCACTGTTTTTTGGCATGTGCCCCCGAAAGGCTGAACCCGGTTAAGTTATGATTGAATTTCTCTTTGGCAAACCGGATGATCTGAAAATTCAGCCCGTGATGATCGCTGTGGCAGGTAACGCACTCCTTACCTTTTATTTCGGAGGAGGAATGGTACCCTTTGCTTTGCTCAATACGTACTTTCAGCTCGGTGTGGCAGTCGAGGCACTTCTGATTGGACACTTTTTTCCCCAGGATATGGCATTGGGTGCAGTTCGTCATCCCCTCGAGATGGGAGTGAGCCCTGGCCAGTTCTCCGGGCGAGATTTGAGCACAAACAGGCCGGCCGACCATTACAGCCAACACCACAGCTATTAGTATATACGCTCTCTTCAGGTTCATCAATGCTTCAATATTGCTTCGCCAAACTTCGTGGTAATCTGCAGACCGATCTTCTGTAAAAACTGGGTCGGAAGCTCACCACCCGCAAAAATGTAGATAAGATCATTCTTGATTTTCAATTCCCCTTCACCCGAGGTTGTCGCCAGGATCACATGGTCCTTTTCGATCCTGGCCGGATTGCTGTTAAAAACAGCCCGGATTTTGCCGGCCGCAATGGCTTGGCCAATTTTTTCATTATTTCCGGGCTTGATCCGGCTGAACGCTTCGCTGCGGTAGGAGAGGGTGACCGTGTTTTGACCTGCGAGCATCAATGCAGATTCTATGGCCGAATCACCACCGCCTACAACCATGACATCTTTATTGCTGATCGCTTCAGGCTCCAATAGCCTGTAGGCCACCTTTTCCAGGGTTTCTCCGGGTATTCCAAGCTTTCGGGGTGTCCCCCGGCGGCCAATGGAAAGCAGTACTGACTGGGCGGTAAATTTCTCTCCGCCAATGGTTTCAACTGTAAAATGTCCGTTTTCCTGAACAATGGATTCAACTTTCGAATTCTCTTTGATGGCAATGCTGTTTTTTTTCAAAACCTCCTGCCATAACGTGAGTAGTTCCGATTTGCTCGTTTCAAAAAGTTTCACTTTCCCGTAAAGCGGCAGGTACATGGCCGAAGTCATCACAATCTTTGACCTGGGAAAAGTAAATACGGTTCCGCCGAGCGTATCCTGGTCCAGCGTAAGAAACCTGAGCTGATGTTTTTTTGCAGTAAGGGAGGCGGAAATTCCTGCCGGCCCTGCGCCGACAATGATCAGGTCATAGGTTGCCTGGTGATTTTTTTTGAGCGATTTCACGATATTTTCCACCGATTGCCGCCCTTGCTCCACTGCATTTTTGATCAGCCCCATGCCTCCGAGTTCTCCGGCGATAAATATTCCGGGGATATTGGTTTCAAAGTTCTGGTTCACATGCGGCAATTCAATGCCTCTTTTTTCAGTGCCGATACAGAGAGTGATCGCCTGGGTCGGGCAGGCATGAAAGCATGCGCCATGCCCAATGCAATGCGATGCATTGATGGTGGTGGCTTTTCCGTTCCTGATCCCCAGGATGTCCTTTTCAGGGCATGCTGCAATGCATGCCCCGGTCCCGATGCAGCTGCCTTCATCCACAACCGGATGAAGAGATACCGGCTCGTACATCCCGTCCTGCTTGGCTTTTGCAATTTTCTCTTCAACTTGTTCTGATTCCCGCTTTTGTTTGCGCAAATAGATGAATACAACGACCAGGCATAACAGGATCGCCACTGAATAGGTTGCAAGGTTTTCGAAGAGTAGTTCCATAATTATAAGATCCAACGGTATCCGAACACAATGGTCACGGCGACGTGAATGATCATGATGATCAGCATGACCAATGCAAAGGGCAGGTGAGCCACATGCCAGTATTTGAACAGGTTCTGCATGATCACAAGCCTCTCGATCCTCCTGTTGAGCGAAATGTCGCTTTTCACCAGGTCAAGAACTTGCTTCTGCTGTGATTTGGTAATTTTGTTTCTCCTGAGAACTGCTTTTACGTTGGTGAGGGTCTTGCGGTCGTCGTTGTATTTCCGCAAATAGCGAACAAGGAAATTGCTGTGATAGAGCCCGGCCTTCTTCTTGGTTGAATCAACGATTACATTGTAGCTGTCATTATCTAAGGAAACCAGTTTTTGGATATTGTCTCCGATGCCGGTTTTCATTGCCCGTACTTCATTTAAACTCAACTCCCGGCCTTCTATTGTCCTGGGTATCTGGATATAGATAAACCTGCCGATGATGCCGCTCAGAAAAACAGCGACCATGCTCCAGAAACTAACGGCAACGAGGCCGCCAAACTTAAACGAAGTATGAAATAGTACGAGGATGGGGCCCAGGGAACAGAGGAATATATGAAATTCAAGCCAGTGCCTGAGGATGCCGATCCGGTTAAAAACCCTGAACCGTTTCCTGGCCATGTAAAAGGAAACGCCGATGATCATGAGCAACGACCCGATGATCCCGAATCCATGACCCCAAACGCCGCTGGGCTTCAGCACCGAATGACCTGAATGAAAGAACCGCTCTTCCATGCTCAGCTTATAATAGGGGAGCCCGATGTATGCTATTGAAATAAAAGCAATGATAACGATTGCGGCCAATGTGGCAATATAAATGAAATGTACGGTTTTTGACATCGGCTCGGCATCTGAGTTGTTGACGGATCAGCAGACAACTGAACAATATTCCAACAAAATTAAGCAAAGGAGTGCTTGAATTTTCAAATCCGGCAAATTGAGAATGTTTCTAAATATGCTTTTGGGGGAGGTCAGCCACCTTCCATGAAAATATTGTAAGATAACTCTGCCTGGCTGACCAGCATCTGCCAGCCATTCATGACCCTTGTGTTCATTGCGAGACCCTTTTTCAGGAATTCAGTCTCTTCCGGGTTATAGATAAGGTCGTATAAAAAATGATCGCGTGTTAGGAACTGGTATGGGATGGGCGGAAAACTCCCCGTGTCGGGATGCATGCCCAGCGGGGTTGCATTGATGATGAGCAGGTGGCTGCGGATCAAACCTTGGGTGAGATCTGTGTACGAAAGAATCCCATGTGCATCGCTTTTCCGTGAAACAAAGCTGAACGGGATCCCTTTCAACGATAAGGCATATTCCACTGCTTTGGCTCCGCCTCCCGTGCCAAGGATGAGCGCCGGACCTTTCAGTGCAAGTCCTTCGGTGGTTTTAAGAAACCCGGGTGCATCGGTGTTGAATCCTTTTGTCGTGATCAGGCCATCCCTGCGCGTGATCCTGACCGTGTTGACGGCACCGGCTGATCGTGCCGACTCGTCCAGTTCATCAAGGAAAGGGATGATTTTCTCTTTATATGGGATGGTTACATTCAACCCGGCAAGATCGGGTTCATTGCGAAGGAGAGATGGGAATTCCTCGATAACATTCAGCGGGAACAGCCGGTATTCTGCATTTGTTTTGCCCTCCAGGGCGAACCTGGCATTAAACCATTCCTGGGACCTTGAATGACCGAGCGGAAACCCAACAAGTCCAAATAAAACCTTTTGCTGCTCCATTTCACCATTTCACCATTTCACCATTTCGCTGCCCCGCTACTTCGGCTGAAGCTTTTTATATTTTGCAGGCAGGAAGCTGAAAAATGTATCTCCCCGCAGTCCAAGGCGCAGGGTTTCAAGGGATATGAGTTCAGCAGGGGCAATATTTCCAAGATTCACGCTGGCTCCGAAATTTTTAATGAACCAAACCTGCTGGGATTTTAAAGGAGCTTCCCAGAGCAGCCTGTCTGCCGGAATGTTTGCCAGAATTTTGTTAATAAGGCCAACCTGAGCTTTCCCGTTTTCCCGGTAAATCCCGACATTTCCACCCTCGCGGGCCTCTCCGATCACCTTCAGGGCGCCTGCCTGCAACTCGGTTTGCATCATTTCAATCCAGCGTTTGGGGTGAATGACGATTCCTGAAACTTTAGAGCCAACCTCCGACAGCACGGTGTATTTTTGTGCCAGTTTGCGGATATATTCGCATTTCACCTCATGCTCCATCACCATCGAACCATCTGAAACCTCAACAGTATCAAGGCCCAGTTGATCAATGTATTTCAGGTATTCATCGAACATGCCCCGGATGACAAATGCTTCGAACAGGGTGCCGCCTGCATAGACTTTGATGTTTGCATTAAGGTATACTTTCACTTTTTCCCTGACCTTGTTACCAACGATGGAGGTTCCAAAGCCCAATTTGACAAAATCGGCCAGGTGGCCGGCCGATTCCACAAAGTCTTCTGCCTCACGAACGCTGAGGCCCTTGTCCATCACCATGGCAACGCCGGTTTGCCTTGGTTTGGTTGACCTTTCGGGTAAGAAGGTCAGGTTGGTAGAGGTCATAAATATCCGGTTACTTTCCAAATGATTGAATGATTTCGACTAATTCCGCGTGGTTGGCCGCTTCCGGAAAGGTGGAAAAGAGCCGTTTGTGGCCTTCATTGTCCAACGACATGGCTTTCAAAATCGTTTCATTCCCTTGCTGTGATTTCCCCGACATGTAAAGATAGTACGCCATTCCGAAATAAAAATCGGCATGGTTTTCATGGTATTGTGATCCTTCAAGGAGAATGGCGTAACCGCTTTCGTAATCTTTCTGGTCGGCATAAACCACCGACAAGTCAAGCCAGATATCGGTATCTTCAGGATCGAGTTCAATCACCTTCCGGTATGAACTGACGCCTTCCGCGATTTGTGAAAGCTTGATCTGAATGTCGCCAAGAATAAACCAGAATTCCGCGTTTGACGGGGCAAGTTTGATGGCTGCATGTATGAAAGGCAGGGCCGATTGTGGTTTGCCCAGTTCATCATGAGAAATGCCAAGGCCAAGCCAGGCATCCGCAAACTCCGGGTCGAGCCCAATGGCTTTGTTGTAATAATCGATTGACTCGTCAAACTTTCTGAGTTTTTCGTAACATTCGGCAATGTAGTAGTATGTTACTGCCTCAGGCTCTTCATAAAAAATAGTCTCGACATAGGTTTCAATGGCTTTCTCAAAATTGCCGATGTTGGCATAGCAGTTGGCTTTGTTGAAGTATGCCGATGAAAAGTTGTCGTCAATAGCCAGAACGTAATCATAGGCGTCGATGGCCTTTTCGTAGAGATCAACGTTGCTGTATGCGATTCCCAGGTTAAACCATGCGGCAATCGAGTATGGCTGCCGGTTAAGGAAAGAATTCAGGAAACCGATGCAGCGTTCCGACTGCTGTGACACTTCGCAGCAAAAAGCAAACTCATACAGCGCAGCATCATTTTCAGGGTTCATTTCAAGGGCCTTCAACAGGTATTCAATAGCCTTGTCGTACTTTCCCATGTTCTCATATTCGAAAGCGATGCTGGCAAATAAATCGTCGAGGTAATCGGCGCCTTCGATAGCTTTCTTGTACTCATCAATGGCCTTCTCTGGTTTTTCCAACTGGCTGTAAAGGTTTCCTTTGGCCAGGTGCAGTTCGCTGTCGGCCGAATCGGCATGCTCAATCGTTCTCAAGATGCGCAAAGCTTCACGATCCTTTTTTAAATTAACGTGGTACTGGGCAAGCTTGACCAAAATAGCTGTGGCTCCCGGGTGCTGTTCAAGCGCCTGGTTGATCGTCGAAAAGGCTTTACGCTGCTCGTTTTTGAAAAAATAATATTCGATGATCTCTTCAAATTCGGCAACATCAAAGAAAAAATGCTGTTCCTGCTGGACCATTTTCTCAAACCGTCCGACCAGGGAGAGCGTTTCGCCGTCAAAATATGATTCAAAGGGTTCTTCCATGCAGCACTTTTTGCAAAATTACAAAAAAAACAGACGCCGGAATTTGAGCCAATGGGTTGATTTCATTTTTTATCAACAGGGCGGACATATTATTGGAAATCTTTTACATTTGCCTGAAAATATCGTATGACACTGATTAAATCGATTTCAGGCATCAGGGGAACCATCGGCGGGCGAACCGGAACCGGACTGACTCCTGCGGACCTTGTCCGTTTCACTTCGGCTTACGTGGCATTTTTGCGCGAATCTTGCCCGGGTGAAAAGCTGCATATTGTGGTGGGCCGCGATGCGCGCATCTCTGGTCGGATGGTCAACAACCTGGTTACCGGTACCTTGATGGGCATGGGTGCGGATGTGCTGGATATCGGCCTTACCACAACGCCAACCGTCGAAATTGCAGTTGTCGATGAGCATGCAAGCGGCGGGGTCATCCTTACAGCCAGCCACAATCCAAAAGAATGGAATGCCCTGAAATTGCTGAACAACAAGGGCGAATTCCTTTCTGCCGCCGACGGCGAACGCGTGCTTGCCATTGCTGACAAGGGGGAATTTGATTATGCCGGTGTGAATGACCTGGGAAATTACAGGACGGATGATACCTATATTGACAAGCACATAGAGAAAGTGCTTGCACTGCCGCTTGTTGATGCCGAAGCCATCGGGAAGGCGAATCTGAGGGTTGCCGTCGATGCGGTTAACAGTTCGGGTGGCATAGCTATACCGGCATTGCTCAAGGCGCTGAACGTGCATAAAATTGATCAGCTCTATTGTGATCCGACCGGCCTTTTCCCGCACAACCCCGAACCCCTGCCCGAACATCTTCGCGATATCTGCGAAGTGGTGGTAAAAAACAGGGCCGACCTCGGGTTTGTCGTCGACCCGGATGTCGACCGCCTGGCAATCATCAATGAAAGTGGCGAACCGTTCGGCGAGGAATATACCCTGGTTGCAATTGCCGACTACATCCTGCAGCATACGGCGGGCAACACGGTGTCGAACCTTTCGTCGACACAGGCCCTCAAAATTGTCACGGAACGCGCTGGCGGTAAATATTTCGCCTCTGCTGTCGGCGAAGTCAACGTGGTCGAAATGATGAAGGAGCAAGGCGCGGTGATCGGCGGCGAAGGAAATGGCGGGGTTATCTACCCCGAACTCCATTACGGCCGTGATGCGTTGGTCGGAATTGCATTGTTTTTAACTTACATGGCAACATCGGGAAGGAAATGTTCAGCAATTCGTGACCGGTATCCCGACTATTACATTTCGAAAAACAAGGTTGAGTTCGCTCCTGAAATGAACGTTGATCAGATACTGAAAGCCATGGTTGAAAAATACAAATCTCATCCAATGACGACCATCGACGGGATCAAAATCCATTTTGACAATGAATGGGTGCATCTTCGCCGGTCAAATACCGAACCGATCGTGAGGATTTATGCCGAAAGCGACATGCTTGTCAAGGCCGACAACCTGGCCAGGAAAATAATCAACGACTTCAACGATATCGTAAATAACCGATGATCACATGGCACGAAAAAAAGCAAAGAAGGCCAGGAAGCCACTGAAATTCAAAACCATTACCATCAAAGTCACGGCTCGCCAGAAACAGTCGCTGATGAATTACAGCAAATCCCGCCACACTACGCCCAATAAACTGATTAAAAAGGCTATCCGGCCGCTGCTGGAGAATTATTCCGACCTGGTCGTGGTGGCGAATAAACAGGAAAAACCAAAACAGCTTCAGCTTTTCTAGCCAATTCCTCTTTCCGCCATTTCATTGTTTACCTTTCAGCCCCGACTCATAGGGTGTCCGGTTCAGGATCGAGCGACCCAGGGTTACTTCATCAGCATGTTCCAGTTCATCGCCAATCGAAATACCCCTGGCAATGGTGGTAAGGCGGATATGGAACTGAGCCAGTTTTCTGAACAGGTAAAAATTTGTCGTATCTCCTTCGATGGTTGTCGGAAGAGCAAGGATGATCTCCGCGACTTCCCCGGTTGCCACCCTGTTGATCAGTTCGTCGATGTGAAGGTTCTGGGGACCGATGCCTTCCATGGGTGAGATGATGCCGCCAAGAACGTGATAAACGCCACCGTACTGGCCTGTATTCTCAATGGCCATCACATCGCGGATGTCTTCAACAACGCAAATCAGCGAGTGTTCGCGTTTCGGGCTCGAACAGATCACGCAGAGCTCCTCATCGGAAATATTCCGGCACACTGTGCAATAAATGATATCATTCCGCATTTTAATTACAGCGGTTCCCAGCGACTCAACTTCAGGCATACTGCGTTTAAGCAAGTGTAAAGCCATGCGCAGGGCGGTCTTCCGGCCGATCCCGGGTAACTTTGAGAGTTCATTGACCGCCTGCTCAAGGAGTTTTGAAGGATAGGGTTGCAAGTGAAATAATTATTTACTTTGCAAAAGTAATTTTTTAAGGATTATGATCCGGATTATCATCGGCACACTGATTACTTTTTTCTCTCTTTGCCTTTTTGCGCAGGATACGTTGAACGTCACAGACAATAAAGGCAAAAGGCAGGGTTTCTGGCGCAAGGTTGATACGGCCGGCAAGGTTATCTATGAAGGCCGGTTCAGGGATGGGATTCCAAATGGTGAGTTCAGGTATTTTTACCCCGACAGCAAACTGAAAACAGTCTCAAAGATCTCGGCCCGCGGCAGGCGGGCTGAAACGGTCTCCTACTTCCCCAATGGCAAAAAAATGGCTGTAGGCAATTACCTGGATGAAAAAAAAGACAGCATCTGGCAGTTTTTCAGCGAGACCACCGGTACAGTTGTTTCTGCGGAAACATACCAGCATGGACTAATCAATGGACTGTCGCAGGTGTTTTACCCGGATGGCGTATTGTCGGAATTGCAACACTATAAAAACGGGGTGAAAGACGGCCTTTGGGAGCAATTTTACCTCGATGGCAAACTCAAGCTTCGGGGTGCCTGGCAGGCAGGGGAGAAGGCCGGGGCTTTCAGAACCTTTTACAACTCCGGGCAGCCGATGATCGTCGGGCAGTACAGCTTTGGCCACCAGGATGGCACCTGGATCTACTACGATGAAAAGTCAGCTATTACAAAGAAGGAGTTCTACGATATGGGAAGACTTGAATTGATTAACAAATGAAAAAGAAGACCCTGGTCCTTGGTGCCAGCACAAATCCGGAACGTTTTTCATACATGGCTGTCAGGAAGTTAAAATACGGCAGCATTCCGGTCGTAGCAGTGGGACTCAGGGAGGGGGAAATCAGTGGTGTAAGAATTGAAAAGCCATTTCCGGTATTTGACGACATACACACTGTGACCATTTACATCGGGCCAAAAAACCTGGTCAGCTATTATGATTATATTCTCAGGTTACGGCCCAGGCGTGTCATCTTCAACCCCGGAACTGAATCGCCGGAGTTTGCTCAGATCCTTTCCTCGGCTGGAATCGAAGTGGTGCATGCCTGCACCTTGATCATGATCTCCAACAATCTTTATTAATGGCTAACGTTATAATGCCATCGTATTGCTTTTACTTCGCCGGAATCAAAGAAATTCTTATTTTTGCTGCAGTATTGAAATCCCAGATGAAACAATTCCTTCTTGCCCTGTTTTTTTTCTGCAGTATTGTTGCCATGAGCCAGGTTGCAGTTGTGATGCAACCCGGCGATACCACGGTCTGCTTTCGCGACAGTGTCGCGTTTGTGGCAACGCCTGCCGGTGCAGGCACCGCTGAAGTTTCATATCAATGGAAGAAAAATTATATTGACATTGCCGGCGCTACCGACTCAACCTATGTGATTGACCCGGTTACCGGCAGTTCCCAGGGAATATACAGCTGTGAAATTAAGGTTGTGAGTTTGAGTTTTGACACCATAATTGACAGGACTTTGCAGATGCGTCCCAGGATGTTCATCGATACTTTGTACCGCTATAATCCGCTTGGTTGTGCCGGCGAATGCAAAGGGCAGTTCAAAACTCACATATCGGGCGGCACTCAGTTTAAATATGATCCGCCTTACATTTATGAATGGCATGGCGGACATTCGCAGGATACAATCGTTTTCGGGCTGTGTCCCGGACACTATATTTTTACTGCAACAGATTCCCTCGGCTGCTCTATTGACAGCGCCTATTTTGTGGATGTTTTAAAATCCCCGAAGATTACATTTGAAATCCAGCCTGATACCGTGATTTATAAAACCAACCCAAACATACAGGTTGTCTTTTCGGATACCATGACAAATTACATGGCTAACTGGACCTGGAATTTTGGTGATTCTGTCAAAATTCCCAATGCGAACCCCGCCTCACACACGTACAGCGACACCGTGCGCCCTGGGCAAATACCGGTAAAGCTCTCATTTACTGATTTAAATGGTTGTGATACGACGATTACCATGTTTTTCACCCTGAAAGTAGCCGAACTCGAAATTCCCAATGTGTTTACCCCAAATGGCGACGGGGTGAATGAAAAGTTTGCCATCGAATTGACAGACGACCATTTACGGGATTTTCGTGAAGCCTACCTGGGTAATGAGTTGCTGGTATTTGACCGATGGGGCCGCAAGGTCTTTAACAAAACGAATTATAAAAGCGAAGACTGGGATGGTGACCGGCTGGCAGATGGAACATACTTTTATATCCTTCGACTGACCGGACAGTATGGTGATGAGGTTCAGAAGGGCTCTGTGACCATCTTCCGTGGCAATTAGATTGGATTTTTTTTTTATCTAAAGAGAAGACGGGCATAAAATCCGGGCCGTGTCAGTTTTTTTCGCAGGTTTTCGTTGGTGAACATCGCCGTCAGCAACTCCCTTATTTCTCTGTTTTTTCGCGCCTTATCCACTACCAGGTTGAGTAACCATTTTGAACCAGCCAATTGCTGCATCACCCCCATGGTCCTGAACTCCCGTGAAAATCGCTGCTGTATTCTGGCATCGTAGGCGCATAATGCTTCAGCCGAAAAGTCGTTCAACGTAAAGCACGGTTCAAGGATTGCTGCAGCAATTTCACCGCTGGCCATCGCATTGCCAATTCCTTCACCGCTGAAAGGATCAACCAGGGAGGCAGCATCGCCGAGCAAAACAAAGCGGTTGCCCGATCGGTTGAAGCGATACGTGCCAAGGGGTAGTGTGTGTGCTTCGAGCTTTCCGGCAAGCCTTGCAGTGCTGAAGCGGGGGCCAAGCAGCGGGTCGTTCTGTATAAGGTCGCTGAAAAGTTGAGACAGGTTTTCCCTTTGCTGGCTGATTCTTCCCTGCATCATGCCAAATCCTGCATTGACAAGCCCTTCGGTTGAAGGAAATATCCAGAAATAGGAGGGGAGCAAACGTTTTAAAAAAATCAACTCAATGAAGTTTTCAGGATGCAGCCCGCTTACATTCTCAAAGTATCCGCGGATCCCGACACAAAGGTGCTTTTTATCATCATGCCCTTCCTGAAAGGATTTCCTGACGATGGAATGAACTCCATCGGCCCCGGCAATCACTTTCCCGCTGAATTCATGGTTCCCAGTTCTTACAACAACGCCATCAGGATGGGTTACAACCTGTTCAACTCGTTCACCCTGGAATATCATGATGTTGGGATATTCCTTCAGCCTGCCGAAAAGGAAATTATCGAAATCATTCCGTTTGCATACATATCCAGGGGCCGGATCATCTTCATTCCTGTGCAATGAAAACGGAACATCAATTTCATGATGGTTGGGTGCAATAAAACGGATACCCCTGGAGGGTATTTTATCGACATGCTTGAGGAAATCTTCATACACGCCGCCCGGGATGCGTTTCATAACGCTGATCACCTTTCCGCTCAGGGCATCCCCGCATATCTTATGCCTTGGGAAAATATTTTTTTCGATGATCCCGATCCGGATTCCTCTGGGCGCGAGGTTAAGCGCCAGCGTGCATCCGGCAGGTCCGGCGCCGGCGATCAGCAGATCAAAGTCATATTGGGCCATGAGACGATAAAAGTGCACAAACTTAATTGAATTATTCCGGATTTTACGCAACTTTGCTTAAACTCATTTTCATGCGAAAAGAAGAACGATTCAGGCTTGTTCTCGACTATTTCCTGGTTCATCATCCGGTGGCAGAAACGGAGCTTTTATATGCTCATCCCTATGAACTGGTGGTCGCCGTTATCCTGTCGGCCCAATGCACCGATAAACGGGTCAATATGATCACGCCTCCGTTCTTTAAAAAATTTCCCGATGCTGCTTCACTTGCCGCCGCAGATCCATTGCAGGTATTCGAATTGATCAGGAGTTGTTCTTATCCCAACAACAAGACAAAAAGCCTTGTGGCGATGGCAAAGGTACTGATCGAAAAATATGGCGGAATACTGCCATCGGATATCGACGAATTGCAGACTCTTCCCGGTGTTGGAAGGAAAACCGCCAATGTGCTTGCTTCCGTGATTTATAACAAACCGGCCCTTGCGGTCGATACGCATGTTTTTCGTGTAGCGGCCCGCATCGGCCTTTCCACAAATGCCAGAACCCCTTTGCAGACAGAACAACAACTGGTCAGGCATATTCCCGAACATTTACATTCGGTTGCCCACCACTGGCTGATCCTTCACGGCCGATATGTTTGCCAGGCCCGCAAGCCTAAATGCGAAGAATGCGGATTAAAGGACTGTTGCAAGTTTTACCTGACGAACAAAGCAACATAAAGTTGTTGATAACTCCCTTGCGCTTACGGCAGTAAATCCGGTCGGAATTTCTAATTTTGAATCCCGTTATTTTTTTTCATAATGTACATTCATCTGACTGATTATGGCACAACTAACCATTGGCGACAAAGCACCTGACATCAGGGCCACCGACCACAATGGCAACCCGGTTAACCTGGAATCGTTCAAAGGGTCAAAAGTGATTCTCTATTTCTATCCCAAAGACAACACCCCGGGGTGCACGGCCGAATCATGTAATTTAAGGGATAACTACCAGGTTCTCATTGATAAAGGATTTAACATAATCGGTGTAAGTGCCGATGATGAGCAGTCGCATAAAAATTTTTCTGAAAAATATGTGCTACCTTTTGCCCTTATTCCCGATAAAGCAAAAAAGATCATCATGGATTATGGCGTGTGGGGAAAAAAGAAGCTTTACGGAAAAGAGTATGAAGGAATCAACCGGATGACCTTTATCATCGATGAAGACGGGAAGATTGCCCACATCTTTACAAAAGTCGATACAAAAAACCATACAGCCCAGATCCTGAAAGCAACAGAGTACTAACAGCAATGACGCACCGCAGTGCGTCGCACACCGAGTAAAGACGCACCGCAGTGCGTCTCCACAAAAAAGGAGGAAAAAACCATGACAAACGAAGTAAACAAAGAAAAGATCAAGGCGCTGCAGCTTACACTCGATAAGCTGGAAAAGACTTATGGCAAAGGAACCATCATGCGGCTTGGCGACAATGCCATCGAGGCTGTCGATGTAATCTCCACAGGATCAATAGGGCTGGATGCGGCCTTGGGAATCGGCGGCCTGCCAAAGGGCAGGGTAATTGAAATCTATGGTCCTGAATCATCTGGAAAGACAACACTGGCCCTGCATGCCATTGCCGAATCGCAGAAAGCGGGAGGCATTGCAGCCTTTATTGATGCTGAGCATGCCTTCGACAGGTTTTACGCCCAGAAACTTGGAGTGGATGTTGAAAACCTGCTGGTTTCCCAGCCGGATAACGGCGAACAGGCGCTGGAAATCACTGAAAACCTGATCAGATCGGGGGCTATTGACATCATCGTTATTGACTCCGTGGCTGCACTGACCCCGAAAAGTGAAATTGAAGGGGAGATGGGTGATTCAAAAATGGGTCTTCAGGCACGACTGATGTCGCAGGCGCTCAGAAAATTAACATCCACCATCAGCAAAACCGCCACATGTTGCATATTCATCAACCAACTCAGAGAAAAGATCGGCGTGATGTTTGGCAATCCGGAAACAACGACCGGGGGCAATGCATTGAAGTTTTATGCCTCAGTGAGGCTTGACATCCGCAGGATGACACAGTTGAAAGAGGGTGAGGATATTGTCGGCAACCATGTGAAGGTCAAAGTGGTGAAAAACAAAGTTGCACCTCCATTCCGGAAAGCCGAATTCGACATTATTTTCGGGGAAGGTATATCGAGGACTTTTGAGATCCTTGATATGGCCACAGAATTGAATATTATTAAAAAAAGCGGATCATGGTTTAGTTACGGCGATACAAAACTTGGTCAGGGCAGGGATGGTGTGAAGAAAATCCTGCAGGATAATCCCGAACTTGCCGATGAACTGGAAGGGAAAATCCGTGAAGCCATACTTCCCCATGTATAGAATCATGAAAATCCTGGCTGGTAGCATGTTGCTGTTCCTGCTGATCTGCTGGTCATGTATGAATGGAGGGGATTCCTCCGTTATCGGCAATCAGGGCAGCGATACGATCCGGTTAAAACTGGAATCACTGAATGCCCTGATTGCCGATAACGGTTCCAACCCCGACCTTTACAATCAACGGGCGAAATTTTACCTGCTTGACCACCAGTTTGACAAGGCATTGAAAGATGTGCACCAGGCAATTTCGATGGACGGTGACAAATCGGCATTTTATATTACATTGTCAGATATATTCCTGTTGATGGGTAAACCAGACGAAAGCCGCGATGCGCTCAACAAAGCCATCAATAAAAATCCGGGAGATACCGAAGCGCTGCTGAAACTTGCAAAGCTTTTCCTGATTGTGAAAGACTATAAAAGCTGTTATGTCACCGTCAAAAAAATCCTGGATTCGGACAATGGGAATGCAACTGCATATTACACCCGGGCGATCGGGTTGCTTGAGCAAGGTGATACAATTCATGCAGTCGCCGATCTGAAACAGGCGGTGGATAGGAATCAGGAATACTATGAAGCCTACGTTCAACTTGGCGAGCTTTATGCGGTAAAGAAAGACCCGTTGGCGGAACTGTACCTGAAAAATGCGCTGAAACTGTGGCCTCAGAGCCGTGAAGCCCTGTACCTGCTGGGGTTGTACTACCAGGAAACCGGCGAATATGCCAGGGCCCTCGCAACCTACCAGGCCGTGGCTAAATCTGATACCACTTTTCGGGAAGCACCTTACAATCAAGGGTATATCTATCTGGTATATCTGAAAGATTTCGCCAAGGCGGCTCATTTTTTCAGTGAATCCATCAGGTTGGATCCGGGTTACTACGAAGCGTACTTTAACCGTGGCTATGCTTATGAACTGGCGGGTGATTACTCCAAAGCCCGTGAAGATTATCAGAAATCGCTGAAAATCAAAGTGAATTACGACAAAGCGATCGACGGACTTAACCGACTTGATGCAGCGAGGATCAGAAAGTGATCGGTGGCTGACCTTAGAACAGAACGCTGTTGTCCTCAGGATACTGAAGGCAATGCATGGCCGACTGCGCATTGATAAGCCGATAGCCGTAACGTGTTTCAAACAATCGCTTGCATTCTCTCACTGCATTCTCCTTAAAGGCCCTGAGCGGATTCTGATATAATAAAAGGAAGTCCTTCAGGTCCTGGTAAATGTCGGTATAAGATTCGGCAAGACTGCCTTTTACAGGATCATTGTGGCTTTTCTCATTGAGGTCCACAAAGAAAAACTGGTCTTTGTCTCCGAATTTGTTATAAAGAACATTGAACAGGCTTTCCCATTGCTCTTCACTCACATAATGCTCCACTGCATCTTCATCCCCAACCTCAACGTCGGGCAGCAGGGCGCTTTTCAAATAGATAAGCGGGGATATTTTCTGCAGAAAATTCAAAAGTTCCTCCACCGAAAAAGCCTCCGCCTTCTCCATGAAAAGGCAGTATTCGTTCGCTACAGTCAGCATTTCAAGAACTTTCCTTGAATATACCGGGTCGTCGCCTGTGTTAAAGTTCGGATCATTCATTCGTGTTCATTTATAGGATTGACAATGTAAAACTACGGATTTTTAGTTGTTTTTCAGTTTCCGAGATTTTCCTCATGAGGTGCAGATACGTTGAAATCATAATACTGAACGTGCATATTTGAACCCAAATTGAATTGCAGTTGCCTGTAATTACCGGATGGGAAGGGATACAAATATCCGGTTATCAGGAACGCCGGAAAAATAAGATTATCATTTTTTATAACCAGGCTGAGCCCGATCCCATTGAACAGTGGAGTTTTATACAAAGGATCCTGTTTTTGACTTGCCAGCCCGGCTTGCAGTTCCATCATGATGGCGAATCGGAAACCATAATAATACCAAGGGAAGTAGCAAACAGTTGAAAGACGTGCCGAGACGACATTCGCGGTGTTAAAATAATCTGCATCGCCGATTTTATTGATGTGAAAATCCATGTTGGCATTATAGTATTCATTGTTATTTGATCGTGAATTAATGGCATAGCGGTAAGCTGCCGAGAAAAAGGTCCTGAATTTGTATCGCTTGTCACGGGTTTTAAGAAGTGGCGTAAAATAATTCAGGTTAATTTTAACCACTGCATCCTCGAATGAGGAATGGTTGAGAAATCCACCGAATTTCAGGTACCCGGAAAGATAACCGAACCTGTCGAAAAATCTCCCTGCTGAGAGGTGGAAACCTGAATAAAACCTGGTATAAAACTCAGTCTGGTCCACTCCGGCGGTCAGTTGAACCAGGTGACCATAAGGCAGGTTTTCCGTTTTTCCAAAATCGCGGATATAATCGGTCAGATAGTGGTTGCTATTTGAAATTGAGAGAGTGGTCAGCACTTGTAATTGTCTGTAATAGCCTCTGTTTGAATCAATCGTGACCGCTGGCCGGGAGGTGAAGTCCCTCCGGTAAACCGCGGATGCAATCACCGCCCGTGATGCTTCATTTTGCCTGTTCAGTAAAAAAGCCCGGCCCAGCCAGAGTCCTTCGTTGTTGACATCAGATTTAATGCTGTAATTGTCGGTTATTTTATCGCTGCGTGTTTCCAGCGCAAAAGCGGCGCCGCCAGCCCATTTGGTCATGTTGGTGAGGAATTGCCTGTCTATCCGAAAAAGCAGGATCCTGTTCCCGGAATGGTCGGTGTTATAGCCTATTGATGCATTAATCAGGGAGCCTCCGATGTTGGAAAACGAATAGGATAAACTTTCAAACAAATAAAAAGGTGCACGGTTCGTGTGAATTGACATGTTGGTTGTCAGCTGGTCACCCAAGCCCAGGAAATTCACATCATAAACCCGCAACCTCACTTGCTGGGGTGTGATCAGGGGAACATCGAGACCGATTGACCAGATATCTTTTGCCACGATCAGCAGGTCGACGGAATCACTCCCCGGTTCAGTAGGCATAACGATGATCCGGGCATCGTCAATTGCCGGAATATTTCTCAGCAGCCGCTCGTTGTCAGCTAATATAGATGAATTGACCCTGTCGCCCTTTTTAAACAGGAGATTTCTTCGGACGACATATCTCCGTGTATTCATATGAACACTGTTCAGCGCATTGCCAATCCCCCGAACGGCATACCTTCCCGTATCATACACACTGACGCCGAACGGCGGCAAAATCTTTACATTGATGTCGCGTATTACTTTTCCGCGATATTTGTCGAATGGTATGGTGCTTTTCAATACTTGCAAAGTGTCGGGCAAATCAGACTGTTTGGGCACAACAAATGCAAGATAATAGAGCAACTGTGTCACTTTATTCCGGGAGAATTTTTTATACACCGAATCGTAAAAAATCTGTGAATTCCGGAATGATCCGGTATCGTTTCTGTTTCTGTTTTTTTGCTTCAGGATGTAAAAAGTGTCGCGCGGAATGGTGATGGAGGTGTTCTTCAGCAGGATATACCTGCCTTTCCGGATAAAGATCGTATCCTGCCGGTGTATTTCTTTTCCGGTGGCAATGACCGGGACCGGATTGCTTATCCCAGCAGAACCCAGCAGGAAAACTTCGAAAAAAAGTATTACTGCAAATCTGAAAAAAATCAGGTTTCGATGTTCAAAGATGTGAATAACAAACGTTTTGGAAAACATTTATTTTAGCTTCATTGAAGCGATGATGCCACCTATTTTTTCATCCAGGCGATGTTCAGTTTGTTCAAATTCAGCAATACCCGTGAGGGGTTCACGGACCCCAAAGTAGAATTTAATTTTCGGCTCCGTTCCCGACGGGCGCACGCTGATGATGCATCCATCTTCCAGCAAAAACTGGAGGACATTCGATTTCGGCAGATTGATGGGTTTTACAAGCCCGGTTGCCACCTCCTTTTCCTTGAGTATCAGGTAGTCCCTGATGATAACAACCTTCGAACCGTTTATGGCTGCAGGCGGCGTGTTCCGGTACTCCACCATCATTTGCTGAATTTCTTCGGCCCCGCTTTTTCCCTTGCGTGTCACGGAAATAAGACCCTCTTTGTAAAATCCGTATTTTTCATAAATCTCCACCAGGAGGTCAAAAAGCGACCTCCCCTGGTCAGCCATCCAGGCAGCAGTTTCGGCGATCAGCGCACAGGCGCTTACGGCATCTTTGTCACGGACGAAATCGCCGATCAGGTAGCCATAACTCTCTTCGCCGCCAACGATGTACCGCTTTTTCCCTTCGTTCTGCCTGATTACATCGGCGATGAACTTGAAACCCGTAAGGCACTCGAAATATTCGACGTTGAAGGAGGCGGCAATTTCCGAAAGCAGCTTTGTCGTCACAATGGTAGAAACAATGAATTCATCGCCTTTGAGCTTTCCGAGCTCTTTCCAGCGGTTAAGAATATAATAAAAGAGCAGCGCCGCGGTTTGGTTGCCATTGAGCAGAACCATTTCGTTGTGGTGATTCCTCACAGCAATTCCAACACGGTCGGCATCCGGGTCGGTCGCCATGACCAGGTCGGCCTTAAGTTCCTCCGCAAGTTTAATGGCCATGTCGAGGGCGTCGTGTTCCTCGGGGTTGGGTGAATGAACCGTGGGGAAGTTGCCATCGGAAACCGCCTGTTCCTTTACCATGTGAATGTTCTCAAACCCAAACCTGGCAAGAATATCGGGCACCAGCTTCCGGCCGCAGCCATGCAACGGCGTGTAGACTATTTTCAGGTTTTTCTGGCGCCGGATAGCCTCAGGAGATAATGACAGTGCCTGAACCCTGTCAAGGTATTCGAGGTCAATCTCTGCCCCGAAGCTGATGATGTTCTCCTCAATCCCGGCCCATTTCACATCGTCAATGGAGGTGATTTTCTGTACCTCCCTGATTACATTTTCATCGTGGGGCGCGATCATCTGTGCGCCATCGTCCCAATAAGCTTTGTACCCATTGTATTCTTTGGGATTGTGGGAAGCGGTCACCATTACGCCGCTCTGGCACCCGAGATGCCTGATGGCAAATGATAATTCAGGTGTGGGGCGGAGGTCGTCGGACAGGTATACAACAAAACCATTGGCCGATAGAACTTCGGCAACGATCCGGGCGAAAAATTTGCTGTTGTTCCTGCTGTCGTGAGAGATGGCCATTTTAATCGGATTCACGGCCGGGAACATCAGCTTAAGGTAATTTGCAAGTCCCTGGGTGGCCATGCCGACGGTGTATTTGTTCATGCGGTTTGTGCCCACGCCCATGATCCCTCTCAACCCGCCGGTGCCAAATTCGAGATCCCTGTAAAACGAATCTGTCAACTCCGTCGGGTTATGGTCCATCAGGGATTTTACCGCAGTTTTTGTTTCATTGTCAAAACTGCCATCAAGCCAAAATTGTGCGCGTTCAAGGACAGAATTTTCTATTTCCATAGGTTCGAATACTTTTTTTGAATAGTGAATGGTGAATGGTATATTGATCCTAGGGTCCCAGTTTTGCGATGCATTCCTTCAGGCTGTCGCGCCAGTAAGGGATTTCAACCTGGAACCGTTGTTTGATCTTTGCTTTGTTAAAAACACTGTAATAGGGCCGGATGGCAGGCAATGGATAATCTTTTGTTTCGATCGGTAAAACGTCACATGCAAGGCCGGTGAGTTCCATAATTGACTTTGCGAAATCAAACCAGCTTGTCACTCCTTCGTTCGAGTAATGAAAAACCTCGACTCCTTTGACGACCGGTCGCTGTTGAACAATGTCAAGGATGGCTTTCGCCAGGTCATGCGCATAGGTTGGGGTTCCGGTTTGATCGAAAACAACGTTCAGTCGCCCCCGCTCTTTCCCGTATTTCATCATGGTTTTAACGAAATTGTTGCCAAATTCAGAATAGAGCCAGGCAGTTCTGATGATGAGGGCTCTGCCTGCATAGGACTGCACCTGCTGCTCACCGGCATGTTTGCTCTTGGCATAAAGTGAGATCGGGTTGGTTGGATCATCCTCCACATAGGGTTTGTGGCCTTTGCCGTCAAAAACATAATCGGTGGATATGTGAACCAGCAGCGAACCATATTTAGCAGAAACCCGTGCCAGGTTTCCGACAGCAGTTGAGTTGATCAGGAATGCAAGGTTGTCTTCTTTTTCGGCCTTGTCAACGGCAGTATAGGCGGCACAGTTTATGATGACGTCGGGCCGTTCGGTTCTGACAAGGTTCTCAATATCCTGTTCACTGGTGATATCCAGTTCAGCAATATCTGTGAAGACGAAATTACAGCCGGAACAGGCAGGGGCCAGGGCCTGTAATTCGCTTCCAAGCTGGCCATTCGAACCGGTTACAAGGATTTTCATAGGGGTAGTTTATGATGTGAATCAAAGGATTCCTTTGAAATAATCAATTGTTTTGACCAATCCCTCATCAAGCATTACTGCAGGTTCCCAACCAAGTTCTTTTTTCGCCAGGGAAATATCCGGCTGGCGTTGGGTGGGATCATCGGCAGGCAGTGGTAAATGGACGATGCTTGACGTTGAACCGGTGAGGCTGATGATCTTGCCGGCCAACTCGGTCATGGTGAATTCGTTCGGGTTTCCAATGTTCACCGGACCGGTGAATTCCTCCCTTGAGTTCATCAGCCTGATCATTCCGTCAATGAGGTCATCCACGTAGCAGAAACTCCTCGATTGCGATCCGTCGCCATAAATGGTGATATTCTGGCCTTTCAGCGCCTGGACAATGAAGTTCGACACCACGCGGCCGTCGTTCGGATGCATCCGGGGGCCGTAGGTGTTGAAAATTCTCATGATCTTGATCCGGACATTGTTCTGCTGGTGGTAATTGACAAAGAGGGTTTCGGCAATACGTTTTCCTTCATCGTAACAGGACCGGATGCCGATGGGATTTACATGTCCCCAGTACGATTCAACCTGCGGATGGATTTCAGGGTCGCCGTAAACTTCGCTGGTGGATGCCTGAAGGATGCGCGCCTTGATCCGTTTGGCAAGTCCGAGCATATTGATGGCGCCCATCACCGAGGTTTTCACTGTTTTGATGGCATTGTACTGGTAGTGAACCGGTGAAGCCGGGCAGGCAAGGTTGTAAATCTCATCAACTTCGATAAAGAAAGGCATGGTTACATCATGGCGGATCACTTCGAAATAGGGGTTGCTGAGCAGGTGAACCAGGTTTTGCTTAGACCCGGTAAAATAATTGTCGAGGCATACAACTTCATTGCCTTCCCTGAGCAATCGCTCGCACAGGTGTGATCCAAGGAAGCCTGCACCGCCGGTGACTAAGATCTTTTTCTTTGACATGGTACCTGGTTTAGGTGCAAAATTATTTAGAAGTGTCCACTCCAATGCAGTAATAGGCAAATCCAAGCTGCTTCATTTCGGCAATGTCATAGATGTTCCGTCCGTCGAACACCACCTTGTCTTTCAGCAGTTTTTTGATCATGTTAAAATTCGGAACCTTGAATTCAGGCCATTCCGTAACCAGCATCAGGCAGTCGGCATCGATGAGGGCATCATACTGGTCGGGAGCATAGTAGATTGTGTTCCCGAGAATCCGCTGTGTTTCATGCATGGCTACAGGATCGTATGCTCTTATCCTGACGCCGGCGTCAAGCAGTTTTTTAATGATGACAAGCGAAGGAGCTTCCCGCATGTCGTCGGTTTGCGGCTTGAACGATAATCCCCATATCGCGACTGTTTTGCCCGCAAGGTCCCCCTCATAATGGTTCACCATTTTGTTGAACAGGACCGATTTCTGATCATCATTTACGGCTTCCACGGCTTTGAGCACACGGAGGCTGTAGTTGAAATCATCAGCCGTATGGATCAGCGCTTTAACATCTTTGGGAAAGCACGATCCTCCGTAACCCACACCCGGGTAAATGAACTTGCTGCCGATTCGTGTATCTGAACCGATTCCCTTGCGCACCATGTTGATGTTGGCGCCGACAATTTCACAAAGGTTGGCAATGTCGTTCATGAAGCTAATTTTGGTGGCAAGCATGGAGTTGGCGGCGTATTTTGTCATTTCGGCCGAGGTGATGTCCATGAAGATTACAGGATGCCCGTTTAACGTAAAAGGCTTGTAGAGTGATTTCATCAGTTCTTCCGCACGAACGGAATCACATCCGACCACGATCCGGTCGGGTTTCAGGAAATCATCAATCGCAGCTCCCTCTTTGAGAAATTCGGGGTTTGAAGCAACATCGAACGGGATATCGGCGCCACGTTTGTCAAGCTCGTCCTGAACGGCTTTCCTTACCGCTTCTGCCGTGCCTACCGGGACAGTGCTTTTGGTAACGAGCAGCAGGTAATTTTTCATGAATTTGCCACACTCTCGTGCAACGCTGATGACATATTGAAGGTCGGCGCTGCCGTCTTCATCCGGGGGCGTGCCTACCGCGCTGAAAATCACCTCGCAATCGTCGAGGGCCTCTGCTATTTTGGTTGTAAAATGCAGGCGTTCTTTTTTCATGTTCCGGTGAACCATCTCTTCGAGTCCCGGCTCATAAATAGGGATGATTCCCTGGTTGAGATTTTCGATTTTTTTCTGATCGATGTCAACACAAGTGACCTCGATCCCGACCTCTGCAAAGCAAGTCCCCGTGACCAGCCCCACATATCCGGATCCAACAATTGCAACTTTCATGATCTGGCAGTTTTTTGTTTAGCTAATTTTTTTACAAACTTACATAAATTATAGCAATTGCATACCAGTGGCAGGAACCCCTGGTTGGACGATTAAATTCGCACCATTATCCAACGTTAAAAAAAATGGCAGCCAAGAATTATTTTCTGATCCACTTCCTACTGCCGATCACCTTGTCTTTGATCCTGAAGGTGTATGGATAAGTACCCTTCACTAAAGAGGGTAAGATAATTATAGTGGCTTTTCCATGGATTTCCTCTTGATAGACCAACTGTCCGGTTAAATCAAACAACGAAAGCAATACGCTTTGATGCTGGTCGCCAAGGATGGCATAACAATAGTCATCTCCGGGATTTGGAGCAAGGATTGCCTCCGACATCAGGGATTGTAAATTTTCAGGAAGCGAAAGCACTCTGCCGGAGGTATCTGTTTTTAAAACGAATATATTGAACCGTTTGTCATCAGGTGTTAAATGATTATACCGGCCTCCCGCTATCAGTGTACCCCCTTCATTCACGTGAGTATTGCAGTTTGGAATATAAACAGCATCCCCGCCAAATAACGTATGTTCCTTTACATTCAGTTCAAAGTCGGTACGAATAAACTGAACCCATGTCGGATTGTCCAGATAAGGAAAATTGCCATTTGCAACCAGATTAAAAATTCCGGACAGATATACTTCAGACTTCTGAAAGTCAACAGATATCGTACCACCTCCCCGTGATGGATAGACAAGTGTATCGTGGTTGTCCCAATATTCAGCGGCCTTCAACGTACGGTTAGAATCATTAACCAGGTACAAACCCATTGAATAGTGAAAGGGGCTGCTGAATACTGCGGTTCCAGTAACATAGAACACAGAATCATTTAAAGGAGTTGAAGATAAATTTTGGGTTATTGTGGTTTCAGTTGAAGAACAGAAACGGTAATTAAGGTTTTTGTCCAGATAGAGTACATTAATTGGAGATGCGTCACCATTAATTCCGGCCCCTATGATAGGCGATGTGTGTGCCCTGCATGAGCAGCGCA
>JBBQUQ010000044.1:0-26780 GCA_038212325.1 Bacteroidales bacterium | reverse complement strand
TAGATATAAGATAGATTCGTCTTTCTTATTTTCATTATTCTTCACCACAATAGGCACAATAGTTCACAATAGATATTTTTCCGGCTGATTTTTAGCATAGAAATATTCAAGCGAATTGACTAATACCCTTATTAATACTGCTATTGAAAATTTCAAAGCACTTGGAACCAAAAAATGTCACTATTGGGACTATTGTGCCTAATGTGGTTGATTTTTTCATGTGTTAACACCAAGACATGTTTGGATGTGCCAAGCGGATTTTTTTAATTGAGTACAAATAAGATGTAAATTGCACGATTCAAAATGACACGAATATGACTGGTCGGCAAAAGAATGCAATTGTAACAGGGGCCTATGGCGCCATCGGGGAGGCCATTGCCGGGGCTATCGCGGCAAACGGCTACCGGGTAACCCTGGTGGGCAGGGATAAGGCACGCCTCGAAACGGTGCAGAACACCTTGAGGCAGCAAGCTTCAAATCCCGCCATCGCGTATGAAGTGGCTGACCTTGGCCTGAAGGAGGATATCCTTGATTTCAGCAGGCGCTGGAAGGAGCCGTTGCACCTGCTGGTCAACAATGCGGCCACTGCTCCCCGCAGGCGTACCGAAACCCCCGAAGGGATTGAGGTGCAATGGGCCACCAATGTGCTGGGGTACTTTTGGATGATGAAGTACTTTCACCCATTCATGGAGGGCCTGCACGGCGCCCGGATCGTGAATGTGGCAAGTTACTGGGCCGGCGGGATGAAGCTTGACGACCCCGAATTCAAATCAAGGCCCTACGACAACGATGTGGCCTACCGTCAGGCTAAGCAAGCCAACAGGATGCTTTCGGCAGCCTTTGCGCGGCGTTTGACATCAGAAGGGATCACGGTGAATGCCTGCCATCCGGGCGATGTGAATTCAAAGCTGAGCAATGCCTTTGGCTTTGGCGGGTCCGAATCGCCCGGCCAGGGTGCGGCAACACCCCTCTACCTTTCACTTTCAGACGATGTCGGCAACATCACCGGAAAATATTATGAACACCTGACACAGGTGCCGTGCCCGTTTTCCATGGACGAACAGGCAACCGAAAGGTTATATGAATTGTGCGACCTCCAGTATTAGAGCCTTTTCATAACGGTTCGCCAGGTTTCGGTGATCAGAAAACTCTCGTCCATATGCCCCGCCATGATGTTGAATTTTTTTATCGGAACGGCAAACGAAAGGGTATCTTTGGGAACGCACGGACGTGCCGATGCATCAAACATCCCGAGGATCGCTTTCGGGTTTTCCCGCTCATTCTGGAACCATGGCTGATGAACAATGGATCCACATCCTGAGCCGAACGGCGAAATCACTCCGTCGCCATCGGGCTGGTCGAAATTTGCCAGGGTGAACAGTCCGGCAAGGACATCGGGTTTTGCAAAAAAGATCACCGCCGCGGGATCATCCTCTGGGGTGAGCTGGTCAAACCTTTTAAAAATAATATACCTCCCTTCTGCAGGAATGCAGCGCATGTTCGACATGATCTCCCTGACCATCTCAGGGGTTTGAAGATAGCGCTCGCCTTCAACTTCGCCCGGAATGCCAGTGGAGAGGAAGTACTCAAAATCAGGCCTCTTTGTATCCGTATAGCCAAGGTAGTGCCGGGCGCCTCCGCAGCCAAGCGATTTTACATTCCATGCCAACGGCTTGCCTTTCCTGACAATGGCCAGTTCACATACAATGCATTTGTGTCCGTCGGGAAGGTTGGCCCTGTCTACCTCTCCTGGATCGTCGACATAAAAAAAGGTGATGGGCAATTCGCTGTCGCCAAAGTACTTCGCCCATTTTTCGAGAAAAAGGTTTCTGAAAGTTATATTCATGTCAATTTGATTAAATTCCTGGTTTGTCTGCCTGTCAATAGCTTGAAATTGCCGGCATGCTGCGGTCATATTTTTTATCGTTTAGCAGCTTCAGCATGAAATCAGCCACATCGGCCCGCGGGATGCTGCGCGAGGTGGGGATGCCGGGGGTTACTTTATATGTGTTGGTTTTAGGGGCATCGGTGAGTCCGGTCGGGCGAACGATCACCCATTCGGCGCTGCTTTGCTCAATCACCTTCGCCTGGCGCTTCTTATCTTCAAATACATGCTTCAGGAAAAGCGGCATGATGATCTTTCCGAACCAGAAGCCGCCGTCATTCCCCAGGATACCGGCAGATGACATGCAGATGAACCGCTTCACGCCTGTCGCTTCCATCGCCTTAAGGATGTTGCCGGTTCCCTCCGACAGCATAATGTTGGGTTTGTTCTTGTCATAGCCAAGCGCACAGAGCACAGCATCCTGACCTACAACGGCCAGCCCAACCTTCTCCGGCTCCAGCACGTCGCCCTGTATCACCCGGAGATTGTTATGCCGGATGGTGACATTCGCCGGGTACCGTGCAAACGCTGTGACCATATGACCCTGGTTTAGTGCCTGGTATACAATCAGGATGCCTGTTTTTCCACTGGCCCCGAATACAGCTATTTTCATAACGAAATTTTGCACTAAGATAGGAAAAAGATCATGTGGTATGCAGTTTATAATTTCTGTCCGGCTGTCAGCTTGGCCGGCTGCCCGCCCGATTTAAAAAATATTCTACCTTTATCAAAAATTTTCATCCGTGTCCAATCCCCATCTTTTCCGCAAGAAGTCCATCGCTCATATTCTGCAGGATGCTCAAAATCGCGAGGGAGGCCATTCGGGGATGAAAAAAAGCCTGAATGTATTTGATCTTACGGCGCTCGGGATTGCAGCGGTGATCGGGGCCGGCATTTTCAGTACCATCGGAAACGCCGCAGCCAGCGGCGGGCCTGCGGTTTCGCTGCTTTTCCTCTTTACCGCCATGGCCTGCGCCTTCTCGGCGCTTTGCTACGCGCAGTTTGCCTCGCTTATCCCCATCAGCGGCAGCGCCTACACTTACGCCTATGC
The DNA here is from genome assembly GCA_038212325.1 of Bacteroidales bacterium. Classification (GTDB taxonomy): domain Bacteria; phylum Bacteroidota; class Bacteroidia; order Bacteroidales; family FEN-979; genus CAIVAT01. Next base: position 23,844 of record JBBQUQ010000044.1, on the reverse strand, counting down.
CAGTTTTGGTGAACTTATCGCCTGGATCATCGGCTGGGATCTCATCATGGAATATGCCATCGGCAACATCGCGGTTGCAATATCCTGGTCCGATTATTTTACGGGTTTTCTTGGGGGTGTGGGCCTTCATGTGCCGGCCTACCTGGGAATTGACTACCTGTCGGCCGCCCGGGGGTATCACCAGGCGACACTGGAAATGATACGCGGTGTGCCTTTGTCGGAATTGCCTGATATGCTCCGCGAGTCATATACTGCCTGGCAATCGGCCCCTGTCATCGCCGGAATACACATCATTGCTGATATCCCTGCATTTTCAATTGTCATATTTATCTCGGTCCTTGTCTATATAGGAATTTATGAAACCAAAGTGGCAAGCAACACCATGGTGCTGCTGAAAGTCGGCATCCTGTTCCTGATCATTGCGGTGGGATCGTTTTACATAGATCCGGGAAACTGGCACCCTTTTGCCCCAAATGGCCTTACCGGGGTATTGAAAGGCGTTTCCGGTGTTTTTTTCGCCTACATCGGGTTTGATGCGATCTCAACAACGGCCGAAGAGTGCCGGAACCCGCGGAGGGATCTGCCCAGGGCCATCATCCTGGCGCTGATCATCACTACGGTGCTCTACATCATGATCAGCCTGGTGCTTACCGGCATGGTTCACTATACCGAACTGAGGGTTGGCGATCCGCTGGCTTTTGCCTTTCAGAAACTCCACCTGACGAAGCTATCGGGGGTGATCGCCATCAGCGCAGTGATTGCCATGGCAAGCGTGTTGCTGGTTTTCCAGGTTGGACAGCCCCGCATCTGGATGAGCATGAGCCGCGACGGGCTACTTCCGCCATCGTTTGCGAAGATACACCCGCGGTTCAAAACACCCTGGTTTGCAACTGTTATCGCGGGCATCCTGGTGGCGGTTCCGTCGCTGTTCATGAACCTTACAGAAGTTACTGACCTCACAAGTATCGGCACCCTCTTTGCGTTTATCCTGGTATCAGGCGGCGTGCTGGTGCTTCAGAGCGGATGGAAAAAGAATGACATCCCTGCAACCGAAAAAGGATTCCAGGTGCCCTACTTCAACAGCCGCTATTTCCTGCCGGTGATCTGGACTGGTGTATTTAGCCTGGTTTTTTACTGGAACCGCCAGGATATCAGCTCCTTCTATTCAGATAACTTTCAAATATCTCGTTTCACCGATGCTGCATCCCACTTCCCGCAGCTGGCGGCCGACCACTTTCCAATCATGCTCTTCATCATATGCGCAGCGGTGCTTACGTGGTATGGGATCAGGCGGCAGTTGTCTCTGATCCCGGTGCTTGGCCTGCTTACAAACTTCTACCTGATGGCCCAGCTCGGGGCGACCAACTGGATGCGGTTCCTGGTGTGGCTTGCGATCGGGCTGGTGATCTATTTCAGTTATGGGAGGAGGCACAGCAAGCTTGTAAAATAATGAAATGGCAAAACAAGTGAAAGGTAAACGGGTGTCGCGTGTCACGTGTCACGTGTCACGCGTCACGCGTCACGACTAAAACTACAAAGATGTCTTCCACAGAAATAATTGTCATCGTCGTCGCCGGCATTTTGGTCGGGTTTATCAACACCCTGTCGGGCGGGGGGTCGGTGATCAGCCTTTCGCTGCTGCTTATCCTGGGTCTGCCTGCCGGCATTGCGAATGGCACCAACCGGATCAGCATTTTTTTTCAGACGTTGTCGTCGGTGAGCAGTTTTACCCGGCAAAGGATGTTCACCGATCTCCGGCCTGTATGGCTTGCGATCCCAGCTACTATCGGGGCCGTCATGGGCGCATACCTTGCCGTGGATGTGAATACCAAGGTCATCGAAATTGCCATGGCTGCGGCGATGGTGGTCATGCTGTTCTTTCTTTTTTACAAGCCGGATAAATGGCTGAAAGAAAATTCAGCCCGCCTTGCCGGGCCTTTAACCTGGTGGCAGCTCTCCATATTTTTTGCTGTGGGTTTTTATGGCGGTTTCATCCAGGTAGGGGTGGGGTATTTCCTGCTGATGGCACTGGTGCTCGGGGTCGGTTATGACCTTGTGAAGGCCAATGCCGTGAAAAACCTCATCGTGTTTTTTTATGCGATCTTTGCCCTGCTGGTGTTCATGATCGACGGGAAAGTCGACTATCTTTACGGTTTGATCCTTTCGGCCGGCAGCATGATCGGGGCCTTCATCGCCTCGTACCTTGCCGTGAAGCGAGGGGCTGGGTTCATCCGCGCCGTAATCCTGTTGTCGGTGGTGATGACCATTCTGCAACTTACAGGATTGATTAATTTTACAGCCTTGTTAAAGCAAATATTATAGTCTGATCCAACGTTTAATACATCTGAAAAATGAAAACACGAACCCCGTTTCAAAATCAATTTAAAAGGAGATATGCCGCTATTTTCGGATTCATGCTGTTCATGCTCTTTCCCTTAGCTCCTTTGATGGCCCAGGAGAATGCAACGACAATGTCTTCCATGGAGATGCCGGCAATGGCTGACCCTTTAACCGGAGAATGGGCCCTGGTGATCCATGGCGGAGCTGGTGGACCGGCGAAGGGAACGATGACGGATGAAGCTGAAAAGCAATATGTTGAAAGGCTGACGGAAGCACTGTTGCTGGGCACGAAAATCCTGTCGCAGGGAGGCACAAGCCTGGGTGCCGTGCAGGCCGTGGTGGCATTCATGGAAGATTGCCCGCTGTTTAATGCCGGGAAGGGGGCCGTTCTTAATGAGGTTGGAAAGGCTGAGCTGGATGCGTCGATCATGGATGGACAGACCGGGAGGGCGGGGGCCGTGGCATGCGTTACCACCATCAAAAATCCGATATTGGCGGCCAGGGAGGTGATGGATAAAACCGCTCATGTGATGCTGGTCGGCAAAGGGGCGGACGATTTTGCGAAAGCCGCGGGCCTGAAATTGGTCGAACCATTCTATTTTATCACCCCGGAAAGGCAGGAGGCATGGAAAAAGTGGAAGTTGGCCGCACCTGCCGGTAAAGGCACGCTGCCTGCTGAAAAGCAGAAAGGGGGCACCGTGGGGGCAGTTGCGCTTGACCTGAAAGGCAACCTCGCAGCGGCCACCTCCACCGGCGGGATGATGGGCAAAATGGCCGGCAGGGTAGGCGACTCGCCGGTCATCGGCGCCGGAACCTACGCCAACAATGCAACCTGTGCCGTGTCGGCTACCGGGCAGGGCGAATTTTTTATCCGGAATGTGGTGGCCTATGATCTGTCAGCCCTGATGGAATATAAAAACATGCCGCTCGAAGAGGCTGCAAACATGCTGATCATGGAGAAACTGGGAAGCCAGAAAGCATCAGGCGGCCTGATCGCGGTCGACAAAAACGGTAACATCGCCATGCCATTCAATACCAACGCGATGTTTAGGGGATTTGCAAAGTCAACGGGTGAGCAGGAGGTGGAGATCTATTGAATCCAAATGCAAAATGGTAAAATGCAAAATGGTAAGATAGCAATATCATCCTTATTTTACTATTTTACTATTTTACTATTTTTACTATTTTACTATTTTACTATTTTACCATTTTACCATTTTACCATTTGTTTTACTGTTTGTCATACTGCTGCACTTCATCGAATACATATTCCATCAACACCCCCGCCTGCCTGAACATCTCTTCCGATTCAGTGCCGTCGTGGTACTTGCGCTCGCAAAACACGCGCACGATGCCGCAGTTGATGATGAGCATGGCGCAGGTGCGGCACGGCGTCATCCGGCAGTATAGGGTTGACTTTTCCAGCGAAATCCCGAGGCGTGCTGCTTGGCAGATGGCATTCTGTTCGGCGTGAACCGTGCGCACGCAGTGCTGGGTGATACGCTCATCCTCATGCAAAACCTTCTTCATCAAATGCCCCACCTCGTCGCAATGGGGCAGCCCGCGTGGAGATCCCACATAACCCGTGACAAGGATCTGTTTGTCGCGGGCGATCACGCACCCGCTCCGGCCACGGTCGCAGGTGGCGCGTTCGGAAACGGTGTGGGCGATTTGCATGAAATATTCATCCCAGGAGGGGCGGATAAAGGCAGGTTGTTCCATGGTTCTAAAATCAGCCGGTAAAAGTACAAATCATTTCATTTCAATTTACCAAGTGAAAGAGTTCGCTGAGAATAGCAAAATGCAAAATCGAGGCTCCCAACCCATGCGCTCGAAGCAGCGAATGGCGCATATCCTTAATGGCGCATATCCTTAATGGCAAAGAACCTTAACGATGCTATAAATCCGGCAGGTACTTGTCAAGGAATGTCTTTAGCGAACATGTCCGGAAACCATTTCCCTTCAGGTAATCTTCCCCTTCTTTGGAGATAACGAATTTATGAGTGACTTCAAGGTTTTCAGCGGCAACGGTATTTCCTCTTGAGGGCCGGTTGTCGCTGCCGAATTTAATCTCAATACCAGCGAATGGCCTGCCTCCTTTTTCGATCACAAGGTCGAGCTCTGAGCCATCATGGGTGCGATAGAAAAACAACTTCCTGTTTGCGGGTATCCGGCCGGCAATCTGCTCTGCCACAAACCCTTCCCATGATGCACCCATCTTGATATGCCCGAACAGGTCATCAAATTTTTCAAGCCCCAGCAGGTAATGCAAAATGCCCGAATCACGGATATCTTGTAAGAATCCTCAATTTCCCCGAGAAGAAACGGAGGCAGTTCAAGGTATGCAATTCTGCCAGCCAATGATTCTGAGGTGCCCAATACCACTTCAGGATTGGCAGAACCGAGAAGTATAAACCTCGCCGGCTCCCTTCTTTGGTCAATCAAAGCCCGGAGGACTGAAAACAACGCGGGCATTCTTTGTACCTCATCAATGATAACTGTTTTAGCAGTGTGTTGCGAAAGATACAGCTCAGCATCAGATAGTTTATTGTAATCGGTCATCAGTTCAAGGTCAAGACAGAGTGTTTCTTTCTCAAGCCTTTGACATTTTACCATTTGAAAAACCCTCAGGAGGTAATCTGCTGCAAGGCTTTTTCAACTTCACCGAAAAGTTCTTCCTTTGACCTGTCGTTGCTAAACAGGAAATCGGCTTCCCGTATGCAGGCCTTCAGGTTTTGTTTGTTCACATCGGAAGTGCTCATCTCCCGGGCTTCATTGGTGATAAAGGTTTCAAAAGAGACCTGGTCGGTTTCTGATTTTCTCTCTGAGATCCGCTGATACCGAATCTGAGGTTCGGCGTCAACGGCAAGAAGAATAAACGTTCCCTTCTTTCGCAATGAATCGATTTCGCCCGGCGTGCGGATGCTTTCGATGATGCAGTTTTTTCCGATACGGGCAGCTGCGTAGTACAATTGATCGGTTACATACGATGGCCCGTGGATGTTGCGCAACTCGTTCGCCACCGTAACCATGCTGTCGCGGTTTTCGGGCATACCCCTCCGTTTGATCTCTTCGAGCAGAAATGCACGAACAGAATAGTGGTCAAACCCCTTTTTCTCAACAAGGTACTCAACCACTGTGCCCTTGCCGGCACCAAGCGTGCCTGTAATTCCAATTATCAGCATGTTTCAATTATTCTTGCTTCCTGCATTTCCTGCATTGTCTGTATTGTCTGCATTGTTTGCATTAAATCTTCCCCATCTTCAGCCGTTCAACCCACTTCTCGGCGATGACCGGGTTGTACTCTTCCAGGTCATGCATCAGTTGCACAAAGTCATCCCCGACCAGCAGCATCTTCCGGTGTTCAGGGCGGAGAAACATTTCATCAACTGAATGATCCAGCAGTTGTAAAAGCGGATTGAAAAAGCCGTCAAGATTCAGCAGCCCGATCGGCTTGTTGATGATCCCAAGCTGGTTCCAGGTAAGCACCTCGAAAAGCTCATCCAGGGTGCCGTAGGCGCCGGGCAGGGCGATAAAGGCATCGGATAGATCGGCCATCAGGGCTTTGCGTTCCTGCATCCCTTCAACAATATTCATTTCGGTGAGGCCATGATGGGCAACTTCCCGCTCAACAAGCGATTTCGGCATCACCCCGATCACCTTCCCGCCGCCTGCAAGCATCGTGTCTGCCAGAACGCCCATCAGTCCCACGTTAGCACCCCCGTATACCAGGGTGATCTTTTCAGCCACGAGATGTTCAGCCAGTTTAACCGCCCGATCTGCATAAAGTGGCTGCCGTCCCATGCCGGAGCCGCAGAAAACGCAAAGAGCCTTAATCATTTATTTCTGTATTTTTGCTTTAATTTCTGACCCAAAGGTAATCAGAAACCAATTCGTAGTTCGTAATTCGTAATTCGTAATTTGGAAAATGCTATATCCATTAAAATTCAAACCAATTTTCAAAGATAAAGTCTGGGGCGGGCAGAAAATCCGGACCAGGCTGGGGCTTGACTTTTCGCCGCTTCCCAATTGCGGGGAGGCTTGGGCGTTGTCGGGTGTTGCTGGCTGCGAAACAGTCATTGCCAATGGATTCCTGGAGGGCAATGAGCTCAATGAGATCCTGGAGATCTATATGGATGAACTGGTTGGGGGGAGGGTTTTCGAGAAATATCCCCATGAGTTCCCGATCCTGGTAAAATTCCTCGACGCCAACGAATGGCTCTCCATCCAGGTGCATCCCGACGATGCGCTTGCCGCCCGCCGCAACGCCGGAAGCGGGAAAACCGAAATGTGGTATGTGGTCGATGCCGATCCCGGGGCCGAACTCATCACCGGGTTTAACAGGAAAATGAATATGGCTGATTACCTCGCTGTCATCGCCCAAAACCGGCTGAAAGAAGTCCTCAACGTGGAGAAGGTTCATAAGGGCGACGCTTTTTTCATCCCTTCGGGCAGGGTGCACGCCCTCGGGCCTGGCATTTTGCTGGCCGAAATTCAACAAACCTCCGACACCACCTACCGCATTTATGACTGGGACAGGGCCGGCAGCGACGGGAAACCACGCGAGCTGCATGCCGATCTTGCCCTTGAAGCCATCGATTTCAGTCCAGTTGCTTCATACCGCACCAAGTACCGGCATGCCGTAAACAAGCCCGCAACGCTGGTTGATTCTCCCTTTTTTACGACCAACCTGCTCGACCTCAACCGCAAAACTCAGAAAGACTACAGCGCACTCGATTCATTTGTGATCTGGATCGGCGTTGAGGGCAGGGGCGAGGTGAGCTGGGTGGGCGACCGCGTTTCCCTGGCAGCCGGCGAGGTGGTCCTCCTCCCGGCAACCATCGAAGATGTTATGCTGGTACCCGATCAGGAGATGAAGATTTTAGAGGTCTATATTGTATAATATTTCTACCTTTGTGAAATCAAAAACAATCAGATGAAATTACTTAAGATCCTGTTATTCCTTGCTTTAATCTCTTCCTGTGCCGTTGCCCAGGAGAGTGTGTTCAGCTATAAGAAGCTGCCGTCGGTCAAGCTTAAAACAGTCAAAGGATTGCCTTTTACCTCCGACAGCATCCGCAACAACGGCAAGCCCGTCATCATCAGCTTCTGGGCCACCTGGTGCAAGCCATGTGTACGCGAACTCACCACCATCGCCGATGTTTACGACGAATGGATGGAAGAGACCGGGGTGAAGCTGTTTGCCATTTCGGTCGACGACTCGCGTTCCATGACGCTGGTTGCTCCGATGGTCAACGGAAAAGGATGGGAATATACGGTACTGCTCGATCCCAACAGCGACTTCAAACGGGCCATGAATGTAGGCCCCATCCCCCATACTTTCCTGCTCAACGGGCAGGGCCAGGTCGTATACCAGCATACCTCTTTTGCTGAAGGCGATGAGCTGAACCTGATCGAAATGGTGCGCAAACTCAACCGTGGGGAAGAGGTTAAATAGGGCTGATTTTCCGGAGTTTCATCAATAAATACCTCAAACAACTTGAATAGACGAATCTGCTATTTCCTTGGAACAACCTGCTTGTTATTCCTCTCTCCGCTGCTCGCCCGGCCGCAGGATGTGCTGAAAGGGAGCGAAATTCACGGCAGCATGCAGGCCGATGCAACCTATTATCTCACCGATCCCAAGACAGGGATTACCGATTCAACCCTCGACGGCAAGCTGATCAGGATGAACGCCTTTACGGAGGTTAACTATTCCCTGGGCAACTTCACGGCCGGGATGCGCTTTGAGGCCTACCTGCCTCCCCTTACCGGCTATGACGGCCAATACAACGGACTTGGCGTGCCTTACTGGTATGTCAACTACAAGAACAACTACATCGATGTCACCGCAGGCAATTTCTATGAGCAGTTCGGCTACGGCATGATGCTGCGCACATACCAGGAGTGGAACCTTGGATTCGACAACTCCCTGCGCGGCCTCCGGGTCAAGGTGATGCCGGCAAAGGGGATCACCTTCAAGGGGGTTTACGGCGTTCAGCGCTATTACTGGGAACCTTACAAAGATTATAACCGCGGAATTGTAAAGGGAGCCGACGCCGATTTTTTTCTGAACGATATATTCACCGGCCTCAACGATGCCCGGGTCAAGCTGACCCTCGGGGCCTCATTTGTGAGCAACTACCAGTATGGCTCCACCACGGATATCCCGTCGGGCGGGCAGATCCTGTCGCTTACACTCCCCGAAAACGTGTCCAACTACGGAGGCCGATTCAACCTCAACATCGGCGATTTCAACTGGTTCAGCGAATATGCCCATAAAATCAACGATCCCGGTGCACTGAACAATTATATCTACAAAATCGGCCAGGGATTATTCACCAGCCTCTCCTATTCGAAAACGGGTATGGGCTTCTCGCTAATGTCGAAGTGGATCGATAACATGGCCTATAAGTCTGACCGTACGGTTACAAACAACATGCTCAGTATCAATTACCTGCCAGCCATTACCAAGGAACATTCCTATGCCCTGGCCAGCATGTATCCCTATTCCACCCAGCCAAACGGCGAAATCGGTATTTCAGGCACAGCCACCCTGCATTTTGCCAAGAATTCCCCGATTGGGGGTAAGTCGGGCCTGTCGGTTGCCGCCAACTTTTCACAGGTCAACAGCATCAGCAAGTCGCCGGTGAACGACACCACCTATATCGGCCGGATCGGCACCCTGGGATACAGCGCCCCGTTTTACGGTGTCGGGGATATCATTTACTACCAGGATGCCAATGTGGAGGTGACCAAAAAATTCAATAAGAAATGGAAGGGAATTTTCACCTACCTTTATCAGACGTATAACAAGGATGTGATTGAATCGCATGCTCCCGGCGATTACGGAACGATCTATTCCCAGATCGGCATTGCCGATATCGCCTGGAACATCACCAGGAAGCATACGCTGCGCGGCGAATTGCAGGGTTTGTGGACAAAGCAGGACAAGGGCAACTGGATGGCCGCACTGGTCGAGCTCACCATTTCGCCGGCATGGTTCATCTCGGTGCTGGATCAGTACAACTACGGAAACACCGAGGCCTCCCAACGGCTGAACTACTATACGCTGAGCGCGGGCTACACCAACCATTCCACCCGGATATCATTCGCCTACGGCAGGCAGCGCGAAGGGATCATCTGCGTGGGCGGTGTTTGCAGGTATGTTCCTGCAACCAACGGGCTGACCCTGACCCTGACCAGCAGTTTCTGATAAACCGGTGCGAAGAAATTACCATTGAATTAAAATTCCGAAAGAGCCATGAAAACGATTTTCCATATAACCACCTTCCTGCTTTTTGGCGCCATGCTGCTCCAGTCGTGCACGAAGGTAAGCGAGCCCTATTATACAACCGTAACCTCCATCCTGGTCGATACGACCAAGCGCTCGGTGCTGCTCGAAGATTATACCGGGCACCTCTGCGTAAACTGTGCGCCGGCGGCTAAAGTCGCCGCCACCATCATGGCGCTCTACCCGGGCCAGGTTTATGTCATTGCCGTGCATGCAGGCACCTTTGCCAAACCGAATCCTTCGAGCCATCTTCCATACCTTGCAGCCGATTACCGTTGTACTACCGGCAACGACTGGTATGGCTATAATGGCTTTAACATCAACGTGAATCCGAAAGGAATGGTCAACAGGCGCCCTTACAGCGGGAGCATCTCCTTCGGCACCGCCCAATGGAACCAAGCTGTGCAGACGGCCGTGGGGCTGCCCAAAATTGCCGTTATGACGGTGCACAACGCCTATAACAGCGGGACCGGGATCATGAATTCGAGCGTGGGCGTTAAATTCCTTGAAGGCTACACCGGCAAGGTGAACCTGACGGTTTGCATCCTCGAGGACAGCATTTACGGCGGACAGTTAAACAACATACCGCCCGATTCGATGCCCATCATCACAAATTTCAGGTTCATGCATATGCTGAGAGGTTCGCTCAACGGAAGCTTTGGCGAAGAGATTGCCGACACTCCCGCCAGCGGCATGCTGGTCAGCAAATCATATAATTTTGATTTTACCCCCACCACCTGGGTGCCCGAACATTGCAGCGTGATCGCCTTTATTTCGGATGCCGAAACGAAGGAGGTGCTGCACGTGGTTAAATCAGCGGAATTATAGATGCGATTAGCATCTTTAGCCCTAAACTATCTTTTAATGACAATCTTCCTGGTCTCCATCAATTGTTTTCCCGTGATCTTCAGGAAATAGATTCCCTCAGCAAGTGCAGTCAGGTCGATGCTTTTGGTGAACTGTTCTGTAACTGCGATGTCCTTCTCAGCATACACCCTGGTGCCCATCACGTCGAATACCGTAAATTCGAGGATTTCCGTTCGGGTTGACTCAATTTTCAGGGTGAAATTTCCATTACCCGGGTTGGGCAGCACGGTACATCTGAACGATGCGGCCTTGTTGCCGGTAAAAGTCGGATAATCTGAAACAATATATCCCGGCATCAGCACGCTGTCGGCTGTAAAACCATCTCCGACAAGCAGCTTCACGTCATAGATGCCAACGGTATTGTAGGTGATCACCGGGTTTTTCTCATACGACACATCCGGGGTACCTCCCGTGAAATGCCACACCCATGAAGTGGTGATCCCGATGGAGGTGTCGGCAAACGCAACAGTATTTCCGGGCACGACCAACGTGGGCAATGCCGTAAAGCCGGCAACGACCGGAGCCGGGATATCGCGGATGATCAGGTCGCCCAGGTAGGGCACCATGTTGTAGGCCGTGATGGTGAGATGAACGGTGTCGAATGCACTGGCGAGTGCGGGAAAAGCAAGAACGGCCGTGTCATTTACTATTAGCTCTGTGGCAAGGATCTCATTGCCGAGTGTTGCCGTTACCCTGGCGCCGTTCACACTGCAATAAACCGCCAGCGTTGAATCGCTCACGAAAAGCATCGTGTCGTATTGTGCGGCGATGGGTTGCGGGAATGCGGAGCGCACCATGATGGTGGGATCGCCGAATACCGTCCAGGTATCGGCCATCTTGGCGCCATCGGTGCCATAGGAATCGATCATCTTCATGCACCCGTTGATGGAGATGCCGGCAAAGGTGCGCCTGATGTTGCTCGAATCAGATTCGATCAGGATGTTGGTCATCGCATCCTGGCCTTCCATGGGCGAATTCCAGCTCTGGTTGATGGTTGAGCCCAGGAACGCGATGGCCCCGGTAGGCTGGCCTCCCTGGGAAGCCCGCATCCAGGCTTCTGCGAAACAAGGCCCGCCACTCATAAATTCACCATTCACGCAGGCTACCGACCATATAAAGGGGAGCATGCCGGCATTGGTGAGTTGGTTTACGTTATTGTTGCTGAATCCCGACGATCCCCACGAGGTTTTGCTGCCATGGCCGGTATACAGCACCAGGCCGGCGCCGCTGTTCAATTCTGTTGCAACCATCGGCGGGGTGGGATTTCCGTTGGCATCATGGCCTCCCTGCGATCCGTCGAATAGTTCGGGGTTTGCGGCATAGGTGTAGTTGAGCAGTTGCGTCTGCTGATTCCGGATATGCTGGTAATCCATTTCGCCATCATCGCCAGGCCCCTGGTCGGATGCAATGCCGATGACGGTCGTAAACCAATTGCTGTCGGGGAATTGCGGGTTTTGTTCGTAATCCAGCGTACGCTTCACCTGGGTCAGCACCTGGGCTTCATTTTCAGCCGAGAATCGCCCGATGAAGATATCGGCATAATGGTCGTTTCCCGACACATAGCCGTAGGCATTGTCGGAGGGACCGCCCAGGCCGCCACCCGTGTTGGTCGGGATCTGCGGACCGTCGCCGACAAGGAGAACATGCGTAAGCCCTTTGGTGGTGTAATAATCGGATATGAATGATTTGATCTGGGCCGCTGTGGTGCCCACCGAATCTTTGCTGATCATTTCGGTCTGGTATCCTTCGGCGCGTTTCCAGTCGACATAGGGCTGCATGGCCGCCATGAATGGGCCGTGACAGATCACCAGCAGGTTGCCGTAGTCATTCAGCGGCATGTAGGTGATGGCATCGAAATTCATGAACTGGCGCTGCAGCACCGAACGGAAATCGGGACTGAGCTGCTTTGCGTCGGTGGATGCGGCCAGCGGGTTGAGGCCGTTTTCAGCGGTTTTAACGAACTCGATCGACAGGTCGTAATACACGCGAAGTGTTTTGGTAACCGGGTTATAACGGAACGGAGAGATGATGATTGTTTGTCCGCGAACATCACGGATGATATAGGGTTCGCGCGTATCGGCCATGGATGTGGGGAAAAACCGGTCGGTTGCATACGCCGGACCGAAATTGTACGGAACCGTTGCAGGATCGACATCACGCATGATGGTGCCCTTTGATGGCGCGATCAGCAGGCCGGGATAGTCCTTGTAGCCTGACGAGACAACGCTAACGCTCATGCCTGCCTGGTCGGGGATGACGAGTGAGGCGGTAAGTTTGGGAAGGTCGGGCGACCCGGCTTCGAGGATGGGTGTTGAATTGCCGGTCTCGACCACAAAGGCAGGCCCGTTCGGGGTTTGAACTTCACGCAGGGTGAATCCTTCGAGGGTGATCTGCAGGATTGACCGGTCGATGGTGGAAGAGACCAGTTTTATTTTGGCAGGTACGGGCACCGGACTGCTGATGTCAATCCAGTTGCCGGCGAAGCCGGTCAATGTAATGGCTGCCAGGGTGATGAAGATGTAAATTTTGCGCATAAGGATCGAATTAAATCGTTAGCTGATTTATCAGCATAGCAAAAATAGAGAAATAAACAATATGATGAACCTCTGTGTAACAATATATTAAAAATTACGCAGAGTTAAGCGGAGTAGTCACAGAGTGACACAGAGTGCTTTGAGACAGCCTCGAAGGGGAGCCGGTCAGTCGAGTTTGATTTCACCGGCATGCACCTTTTTAATGTTGTACACCGGGTACCAGGCAGCAAGGAAACCTATGATCATCACCGTGAAGAAGACAAGTAGAAAATCGGTCATGTGCATGTCGACCGGGTAGGTGCTGACGACAAAACTGCTGTCGGCCGATCCCAGGCGGATGAGCCCGAAGCGGACCTGTATCCAGCAGATCAGCCCGCCCAGCGTGAGTCCCAGCATGGCGCCGATGAAGGAGATCAAAACACCTTCAAGGAGGAAGATCCTGCGGATCAGCAATTTGCCGGCACCCATGCTCTGGAGCACGGCAATGTCCTTTTTCTTGTCGAGGATGAGCATCGACAACGTTCCGATCACGTTGAAGGTGGCGATGATGAGGATGAGCGTGAGGATCATGAAGATATAATTCTTTTCGGAAACCATGATCCTATAGAGGATTTCCTGCTGCTGGTACCGGTTTTTAACGATGAACCCGGTGCCGGCGATGAGTTCTACCTTTTTCTGGATCTCCTGCAGGTTGGCATCCCTGGCTGTGCTGATCTCGATGGCCGTGCGCTCATCACCATAGTCGAGGATTCGTTTCACAAAGCGCAGCGGCAGAATGGCATATTTCACATCATATTCCCATTGGATCTGGAAAAAGCCGGACGGAAAAATGACGTCGGAGTTAAAAGCATTTTCCATCCCGCCTGAAAAGCTGGCATCGCGGCGAGGGACATAGATCGAAATGGGATTGATGTAATCCTGCAGGTTGGCGTTGAGGGTTCCGGCAACGCCATAGCCCAGCAGGGCATAATCTTTATCACCATCCTGCAGCATGAAGGCCCCCTCGGCCATCATGCTGTCGAGCCCGCTCATGGTGGTGAACACTTCACTCACGCCTTTAATGGTGACGATGGCCTGGTTGTCTTTGTACTTCATCAGCGCATCCTCCTCAATTACCTCTGCGATATGCAGCACGCCGGGGATCTTTTGCACCTGCCCGGTCGGGAAACTGGCCAGTAGAAAGGTCTTTCCATGGCTTGGCGTGACCTGGAAGCTCGGGTTGAACGAACTGAACAGCGAAACCACCAGCTTGTCAAACCCGTTGAATACCGACAGCACGATGATCAGTGCCATGGTGCCGATGGCCACCCCGACGATGGAAATTCCCGAAATGATGTTGATGATGTTGTGCGATTTCTTCGACACAAGGTACCTGCGGGCAATATAAAATTCAAATTGCATTTGCCTTACTTCCACGCCTTAACAATCAGCCCCGTCCCGCTTTCATGCTCCATCCGTGTATCGAGCCAGTTGCACACAAAAGCCGCCGGGTAGGTGAGCAGATAGTAGAAAGGCAACAGGATGAAGAACAGCCGGGTGGTGTTGAGCATCAGGATGGGGTATTTCATCGATAGCCTCCATGCGATCTTGCCGGGGGTGCCATAGGTATAGCGGGCTTCCGTTTTTGTGAACCCGGCGCGTTTGAGCTTTTCCCGGATGTCGGGGATGTTGTAGCCATCGCGCACATGCTCGTCGATGAACGACGCTCCCTCTTCATGATCGTGCACGTCGGAGCCGCCCTGGTCGGAGGGGGTGGAGATAAGCAGCAGGCCTTGCTGGGTGAGCGAATCGTAGAAGTTGCGGAATACGGCTTCATCATCGCCGATGTGCTCCATCACATCCACCGAAAGGATGAGGTCGAAGCGGTCGGGACGAGAAAACTGCGTGAGGTCGGCCTTTTCAAACAGCACATTTTTACGGCCCATGCGGGTGAAAAATGCATTGCAGTCGGCGATCTGCTCGTCTTTCACATCAACGGCATCGACAAACCAGCGGGGGGTGAGGCCTGACAGGAACCAGGTGTACTGACCGAACCCGGAACCTGCGTCGAGGATGAACCGTTTGGCTTCACCTTCGGAAGGATTAGGTTTTGCAGCCCATTGCTTGATTTCACTGCGCACGTGCCAGGCACGCAGCAGCAAAAGGTCGAGAAGTTTGTAGAACAATATCCGCAGAAAAGGGGTCTTGTTGAAGACCTTGCCCAGCGATTTTTTGATAGGATCGTATTGCATATTATTAATTCAAAATTCAAGATGCAAAATTCAAAATTCAAAACCAGCATTGTCCACCCGTCCCCTTGTTACCCTATTACCTTGTTACCTTGTTACCCAGTTACTCCTTCAACAAACTATCAATATTCTCAATATAATCCAGCGAATCATCGAGAAAAAACTGAAGGTCGGGCATGATTCGGAGTTGATTGTGCACGCGCCGGGCCAGAAGGTGGCGCACCTCGCGGCCGTGGTGGCGGATCTTGTCGAGCAGCACTTGCTTGTCGGTGGTGATGAAGAGGCTCAGGTGCACTCTCGCAATGGCAAGATCCTTGCTCACCTGCACCTTGGTCACCGTGATCAAAGCGCCTTCGAACAGGTTCCTGCTCTCCTGCTGGAAGATGACGCCCAGGTCCTTCTGGATCAGGCGCGATATTTTTTGCTGACGGGTTGATTCCATGGGGGCAAAGGTAGGAAATATTTGGGAACAGGGTAACAAGGTAATAGGGTGACAAGGTGACGAGGTAACTGATTAACAGAATGCATTGCCTTCATTGCCTGCATTGTTTACATTCACCGTTAAGTATTTCTTGCACCGTGAAAAAAATAACAATAATTTTGGCGCCTTTTAGCTGATACCCACTAACACATGTAGCTATGCCACGACTCAGGTACCTTAAGATGTTTGCAATGCTGGTGATTTTCACCGGTTTCCCTTTACTTTTATCTGCCGCCGAAGAGGCCGGAAATGCGCTTGGATCGGCGGTAACCGACGACCAGCAATACAACCGCGCCATACACATCATGGCGATGCTGCTCATCGGCTTTGGATTTTTGATGGTGTTCGTCAGAAAATACGGGCGTTCGGCGCTCACCGCCACCTTTTTGCTGGTGAGCACATCGCTTCCGCTCTATATGCTGATCAACAAGAGCGGGATGGGCGACGCCGACGGCGAAATCAGAAGGCTGATCCTGGCCGAATTCGGGGCGGCGAGCCTGCTCATCGCCGCGGGAGCCGTGCTCGGCAGGCTTAAAATGCAGCAGTACGTGCTGCTCGGACTGCTTTTTGTGCCGTTTTACATGCTCAACGAATGGATTGTGCTGAATGGCGGGCTGGGGCTCATCAAAGCCGGCGGGGTGGTCGATACCGGCGGATCCATCGTGATCCATGCTTTCGGCGCCATCTTCGGACTCGGCGTTGCGCTCACCATGACCACCAAACAGGAATTTGAAACCACCATCGAAACCGATGCCACCAGCGACCGCTACTCCATGCTTGGGAGCATGATGCTGTGGATCTTCTGGCCTAGCTTCTGCGCAGCGCTGGTCACCCCAGCCCAGATGCCCCATACCGTCGTCAACGTCATCCTCGCCCTCTGCGGATCAACCCTGACGACCTACCTCGTGTCGGTTTCCATCCGCAAAAAGATCAGCATTGCCGACATCGCCAATGCCGCGCTGGCCGGTGGTGTGGCGATCGGCTCCACTTGCGCCGATGCCAGTCACACGATGGCAGTCATGATCGGCATCATGGCTGGCGGGGTCTCCACTTTCGGGTTTGCCGTGATCCAGTCGAAGCAGCAGAAACTCATGAAAATCATCGATACCTGCGGTGTGACCAACCTGCATGGCCTTCCGGGCCTGATGGGCGGTTTGGCCGCCCTTCCCATCATCAAAGGGCTGAACATGCAGAGCCAGCTCATGGGTATCCTCGTCACCGTGGTCGTGGCAGTCGTTACCGGCATGATCACCGGGAAAGTGCTTCCGCTGCTGGGCCGCAAAGTCGAGGCCTATGATGATGCCGATGAATTCCTTGATGCAGAAAGCTAGATGTATCTGGGTGACAAGGTGACAAGGTAACAAGGTGACTGACTAACAGGGTGCATTGCCTGCATTGCTTTCATTGCCTGCATTGTTTGCATTGCCTGCATTGTTTGCATTTATCTAACATTTCCCGGCTGAATTCCCGGCTGCTTTTTGCCAAGGTTGAAATCGCGGGTGAGGCTTAGTGCAAACGAATAGGCGGGGGTCATTTGCTTTCCGTTATAGTTCTTGAAAACCGGGATGTCGTACACCGCCGTGAGGTTCCACTTACCGGCAATGCTATAGCTCAGCTGCGGCGAGACTGTAAGCAGGTAAAACCCGGAGTTGATCACCTCGCTGCCCCCGTTCTCATTGGCGTTGGCAGCATCATTGTCGTGGGATTTCCACTCGCCCCGCACCTGCACAATGGCGAAGAGATATTTGACGACCCTCTTGGAGGCAAAAACGGAGTTCATCAGGATATTGCCATACCGGTACCCCGATTTATCTTCGAAATTATAGTCGTAGCGGTTGATGGTGAACAGCCGGAGGGTGATGGAAGGAAATCCCTTGTTGAAGAAGATCAGCTCTGAAAGTCCGAATGCATTGGTCGACGGCTGCACATCCCTGTTCAGTTGCACCCCGTCGACCACCAACGGAATTGTGGTGAAGGGAAACCGCACGCCGAACCCGGTGGTAAGTTCCATCTGCTGGGCGGGCTTTATGATGGTGCCGTACTTGAACACCAGGTTTCCGTTCGACATGCCATATCCCTGCACCTGGTAGTCGATGCTCATGAAATTCTGGGTTTTGTCGAAGTAATAGCCGGCTTCAAGTTCGATGGTGAGCCGTTTCGTTACGCCATAGGCGATAGCCGCCCCGGCGAAATTGAAGCTGGAGCTCTCCAGCTGGACATTGTCGAGGGTTTTGTGCCTGCCGATATAATAGGTGTCGGAATAGCTGTGGCGGTAGTAGGTGATCGCCCGCAGGTAGTTTTTCCCGAGAACGCCAACGTACACCGAAGCGCCCACCGGACTGCCCGTGGAGCAGCACTGGGCCATGGATGAAAGGGATGTGAGCAGTGAAGCAGCGCAGATGGCGATGGCCAGCGCCGACTTAGTTATGCGACCTGACAATGATCGTCTTTGTTTCGGAGTGGCTGTACTGGTCGGTTACCACGCAAGTGATGTTGAATTTTGCCGCGTGGCAAACCGTCCATTGAACCTCGGCGCCGCTGCCGACGAAGGTTCCATAAGAAGCCGTCCACTTGTAGGTGAGGCCGTCGCCGGTCGCTCTGGCAGTGACCGTGGTGATGTCGTTCACCTTGATCACCGTGTCGGCGGCAACCAGGCTGCTGAACTTGAAGTTTGAACCGGTGCCCTGGTCGGGTGTGGTTTCGCCTTTGGAACAGGCTGCCAGGATTATCAGGATCCCGAGGCAAAATAGGGCGATGATTTTTCTCATTTTTTCAGAATTTTCAGATACAAATGTAAATAGTTAATTATTTAGAAGCAAACAAAATTTTTCAATTTTGGTTTTTCCCCGACCGGAAATAAAAATCTTAGTCCCCGAAATCCGCAATCCGCTGGACTGTCATGGTGATATTTAAAATTAATATTTATTATCTGAACTGATCACGTGGTACTTGTTTTCCGTGAATGGCCGGTGACCATTCCCCCGGCACTGAAAGGGTGAACATGCAGTTATCCAGTCACCCAGTCACCAGTCACCCAGTTACCATTAATTATGTACTTTTGCCCCCTCAACCCCTGAACAACCGACCCTTGACCCTCCTCCAAAAGACAACGGCCTTTTTCAAAGATCCCCGCTACAAGCATTTTCAGGATGTTTTCTGGTTTGCGGTGATCACGCTGGCGATACATTTTTCCTACCGGTACTGGATAAGCCCACTCGATTACTGGCCCATCCGGGCATGGATGATTGAACTGCACCAGGCGCTAACCGGCTGGGTCTTTCACCAAAGCGTATGGGTCGACCGGCATATTCTCGGCATCTCCCTGCGCGAAGCAGGCTATACGATGTATTTCGACAGCGGCGACTGGATCCTCATCAACGCCAGCTGCGCCGGCGACAAGCAGATCGCGCAGTTCATGCTGCTGTTGCTGATCTATCCCGGGTTGTGGAAACGCAAGCTCTGGTATATCCCGCTGGGGATGTTGATCATTCATCTCACCAATATTTTCAGGATTGTCCTCCTGTCGCTGGTTATGCTCCACAAGCCGGAATGGTGGCACATCGCCCACAACGTCGTGCTGCGGGGGATGTTCTACGTGGTGATTTTGGTACTGTGGATTGTGTGGATGGAGCGGATTAATAAGAAGGGGTGAGCAGGCGAACGGGCGGACAGTAATTCCCGGTTATTCCGTCCAGGCCGATCGTTACGACGATGCTCCCCGCCAGTTTCTGCCGGGTGACAAGCTGCCCCATCATATTGTACATAAACACATCGCCTGTAATTGCTGCGCAGCTGTTGCTGCCGATGCAGGGGGTGCTGCCGGCCATGTAGATGCTCACAGGTTTCGGGTTGCCGGGCTCGCCGATGCCCACCTGGCTGAAGTTGATCATGAAGCGGTGCGGGTCGTCGCCTTCGGCCGAGGTGAACGAATAGACCGGGTTTGCATTCAGGTCCTGGGTGGTATTGGTCTTGAGGTCCTTCAGGATGACCATCCCGTAAACATCCGAAATCGTTTCCGCTTCGATGGTGAAGCTGCTTTGTTCGTTCTTCACAAAGTCGAACGGAATCTGCACATTGCCGCCCGATTCGGGCAGCGAGTTGGTCGAAAGCCTATCACCGCCTGCCACCGAACAGAACTGCGGGGCATAGCCCGGAAGGAATTGCGAATCAAAAGCCGGATCATAAGCCGGTGTTGCCTGTTCGAGGAAACGGACAACACTCTTCTGCGCCGTTTGTCCTGACGAATCTTTGGCAACCAGGACAAGGAACGGATCACCGGTCGATTTATACCATGGCAAGGCATTATGCACCCGGGCGGATTTTGGAATAGTGATTGAATTGTCGAGACTGTATCCATCCTTTACCTGAACCATGAACCCATTGAGGGCGGGGATAATCGGGGAATTGCCATTTAAATTATCAATATCGGCATAGGAGGCCGATGACTCATCCCATATTTTTGCCGTACCATTGATATTTGCCGAGGGCCAGCCACCCCATGTTAGCGCGCATGGGAATGGGTTTCCAAGCAGGTGCCAGCCATTGTGCACCCCGGCAGCAATCCTGAGATCTTCAACCGTGATGTCGCTGTTGTTGAGGGTACCCTCAAATACCCTTGCGCCGTGAGTTTCGTATTCGACCAGGTAGCCCTTCCCGGGAATGAATTTGTCGGTGCCTGCCGGGGGCGGAGGAGTGCTGTTCAGCACATTGGCTGTAGTCCATGTTGGCGCTGTCCCGGTATTTTTAGAATTGACCCATTCGTTGGTCAACTCCCACCATGCATAGAAATCGAAAGCCCCGCCTTGTATACCGGGAGAGAATGCACTGATGGGCTGAACCGCAACCGACGATGACAGGAAGTGATAGCCCGGACATTCTCCGAGTTCTGGATGAGCGAGCCGCCCGATTTTACGACTAGGCCATTCGCAGCAAGGTTGGTAAGAGTACCATTGACCGTAACGTATTTGTTTGCATCAATATTAAAAGTACCTTCTGCGCTGGTTGTCAATGTTCCGTTAACAGTTATAACACCATTTAGACCCTGGGCGCCGCTTGTATTGCTTAACATCAGGTTGTTATAGGTGCCTGCCATAACTGTTTGGCCACCTGTTGATTTATCATAAATCACTGTGCCACCCCAGGTTTGCCCGGCCGGTAAAGGAGTACCTGACGTGTTATGGGTCCCGAACTGTTCCTGTGTTATTTACCGTTGTTCCTGACAATGCAAATCCGGCCATGTTTAATATATTGCCACTGCTGGCATTGTTGTTCAGGGTTGTGGTTGAAATATTCCCTCCCGCCAATTGACTCCCGCTGATATTGCCCATGAACAAGGTAAAATATGTACCCGGCATCACCGTTTGCCCGCCTGATGAGGCGTTGTACCCAACGTTTCCTCCCCAGGTTTTTCCTGAAGTTAGCGGTGTTCCTGAACTGCTTTGAGTAAGCAATGTTCCTGAGTGTGCGATGGTATTTACAGACAGA
Organism: Bacteroidales bacterium; assembly: GCA_038212325.1. Lineage (GTDB taxonomy): Bacteria > Bacteroidota > Bacteroidia > Bacteroidales > FEN-979 > CAIVAT01. Next base: position 2,616 of record JBBQUQ010000044.1, on the reverse strand, counting down.
TCATTGGTACCCATGTTCAGGGTTGTACTGACATTCGTCGTAAAGGTTCCGGAAACAGATATTCCAGTTGTCGATGCCGCACATGTACCCCCGGTGTTGGTGATAGTTAGATTATTAAACGAACTCCCCCCGCTGTTGATGGATTGCTCGATGGTACCATTGAGTACAATGGCGCTTGTTCCTGAAGCATAACTACCACCATTGTTCGTAAAGTTGCCACCTACATTATGGGTAAATGTACTTGCCGAAAAAGTAGTATTCGCATTAATTGTCAAATCTCCGGCAACAGTGAGTGCGCCGCCTGCAGTTTTAGTAGTTGCTCCCGATCCAGCGCTGTTTGACAGGTTTAAATGGCCATAGGTGGGGGTCGAATAAATTGTTTGATTCGCTCCGTCTGCACTTGTATATTCAACAATGCTGCTTGCTGCTAACGAAGGTACCGCCGTTGTATAGCTCAGAGGGAAGTTGCTTCCGGGTTGTCCACCGGTTGTTCCTGCCAGCTTAAGCGTTGAACCGGCATTCATTATAAAAGAACCTCCGGCAGTCCAGGCGGCAATATCTTTATTCCATAAGAAAGTTCTCAGATCAAGTTTACTGTTTGTTCCGATTGTAAAAGTTGGCGTAGCTCCTGCGGTAATCATATTGTTTGGTCCGGCAAGTACCACAGTTGGTGTGTTTATGCTGCCAATAGTAATTGCAGATGCTTGAAATGCTATACTATAGGTAGGTGAGGTGGTAAGTGTTTGAGTTTCGGAACCATCAAACACGAGTGTACCAATGTTAGATGTTGTTTGACCAATAGATTCCCAGCCATCTCCCCAGGTTAAATTACCCTTTAGTACAACCTTGCCGGTTGTTATGCCGGCACCTGAACCTCTTATTGCAACAAATCCTTCAACACTCCCCGTGTTTCCTAAAAATGAATTGCCATTTACAACCAATGCTCCCGGGCTGTTACCAATTCTCAACTCACAATAAGTTGTAATTATACCTGAAGGTCCTAAATTTTGAGAAAAATCGCCATTCACAGTTAGTATAAAGGTTTGAATATCCAGTATTGTTGTTACAGATTCACTGGAATTATTTAAAATTGTCAACGCCCCTATCGTTGCACTTTGACTCATCGTGATTGTTGATGCAATGGCAGTAGCTATGTATGCTTCTTCGGTCGAACCCGGAACCCCCCACGGACTCCAGTTTCCGGCAGTGTTAAAATCCGTTCCGACTCCTCCGCTTCCAACACCAATCCATGACTTTCTGGTCATAATCTTTCTGCTACCTGCAGGAGTTGTTGTGGTTGGAGTTCTTGCTGTTCCACCAATTGTAACAGAGGCACATGCTCCGTCAATAAAATTACCCGCCGTTGCTCCTGCGGTAACATCATAAGAAAGCCAGAAATAATTTGTACCATCTTTTAGGGATTGCGACCCTGTTATCGTAAATGAACCGTTAGGAGAGGTCACTGTTGAACCGAATTGAGTATTGCCGGCAAATATGGCTGAAGTACCAGTGTACCATAGTTTTGCATTGCTGATATCAGAGACATTTGTTGTTCCGTTCGTGTTTAAGGTAAAAGTGGTTGCATTCATCGGAGTGCTACAACCGTTCATGACAACAGGGATTGCAATTAATTCATTGCTGATTGTGCCGCGGGCCACATGTGAGATGTTAGTTTGGGTAACATTATTTGATATAAAATTTTGGGTTGTCCCAGCGGTTATTATGATACTGTAATCTTCTGATTGACCATATATAGTACCAGCAGAACATGAATTTGTCGGATAAGCGCCATATGAAAATAATCCATTTTGATTCCAGTCAAAATAGGCTCTGATATAGTTTGTATATGCTCCATCCGTGTTTCCTGAAACAGATATGGCATTTGCAGATCCCTGAACAACACTGTTTCCGCAAAATACACCAGAAAAATCTTCATTGGCAGGGTGTCCGCCAACAGTACCTGATGTTGTATTGTTAATGCCGGCAAAAATTACATTGGTTATTGGCTCAACCGCAGAAATTCCGGAGAATGTACAATAGGTATTTCCGGCAAAAGTAATAACAACTTTCCCAGCTCCACCAAGTCCTCCGGATTTGTCAGTTCCATTTCCAGCCCGGCCACCACCACCACCCCCTCCGGGAGCACCACCTGCATTCCCAGCTCCACCATTACCACTTGTTGAACCACCTGTTCCACCAGCCCCTCCTCCAGTTACAGCGGTACCGGCAGTCGTTACGCCTCCACTATTACCATTGGAGCCTGTGCCTGCGCTACTGCCGCCTCCACCTGCACTTGCTCCGGCTAAACCAGTTCCACCACTTCCACCATAATAAGCAAAAGGTGCAGTGAAGCCAATATTACCTGAACTTAAGGCAGGTCCCCCGGTGGTTCCAAGTGCTTTGAAATTCCAATAGCAGAACTATTGTGCCTATTGTGGTGAAGAATTATGAAAATAAGAAAGACGAATCTATCTTTTCATATACTTAGCAATATTGCAACAAACATAACACCCAAATGATGCAACCTCAACATAACTTCTGTCGTGTAAATACAAACAAATTGTTGAGGGAAAAGTAAATTTTTATGAAAATATTAACGGGCGAGAGAGCGTCGTG
>JBBQUQ010000043.1:0-28100 GCA_038212325.1 Bacteroidales bacterium | reverse complement strand
CATCAAAGGATACCGCTTCGATATTTATTCATTTACGAATAATGCCGACCTTGCTCAACATTACCTCGATGGCACCCTGGTGATCATCCGGCTTGCCCCTTTCGATTACCATCGTTTCCATTTTCCCATCAGCGGAAGTGTATCACCCATCACCCGGATTGACGGAGATTATTATTCAGTCAACCCCCTTGCTTTGCGCAAAATGGCTGAAATATTCTGCCTGAACAAAAGGGAATTTGCCATCATTTCAAACCCTTTGTTTGGAGAAGTTGTGATGGCCGAAGTAGGGGCAACCATGGTAGGAAGTATCGTACAGTCTTATACAGGGAATTTTGTAAAAAAAGGGGAAGAGAAAGGGTATTTCAAATTTGGAGGTTCCACGGTAGTGCTGCTGTTTGAGAAAAACAAAATTCGCATCGATGAAGATTTATTGATTAATACTTTAAAGGGTTATGAAACTGTGATCAACGAAGGAGAAAGAATTGGTGTATCGATGATTACAAAGTAAAGGAGATAATTGACCCAATGTATGAAGTAGCTTAAATTAAAGCCAATCAAAGGAAAATCGTTTTTACGAATACACTTGAAATCTCAGACTGATGTGATCCGCCATTAGAAAACTCTTCGATGAGATCCATATTTCCAACCATATCGGAAATTTCCATTTTGATCGTTCCCCGCATGAATTCATCAGGAATATCAACAAAGAAAATTCCACTGCAACCGGGGGACAAGGGCTCAGGGATTTGTCCCGGAAAAATGCCGAAATTCTCCCTCACCCAGGAACCGGCAACTTGATGAAGGTACCATATTCTGTCGGAGCATTTTTCCAAGATATTGCATCGGGTTCTGGGCTCGATTGCCAGGGTCACCTCCCGAGCCCCCGTCACCTAATCCGATATACAAGTAAGACTTAATCTAAACACAAAAAAACAAGTTTGAGTCGTCCCCAGCAGCCAATCCTTAACACTTTTTTGTTTTGATATTTGATGATATTGACGTATTTTTGTGCCACAATACAAATATCTGATTTTCAAAACGAAAAAAATGATCAAAGTCTTGATTAATAGATTGTTTGCCGTGATATTTTCCTCTGCAACAACCATAATATTGCTGCTTATCCTCATGGTTTCAATGGGGATGGCTACCTTTGTCGAAGACCGATACGATACCATCACGGCACAATATTTTGTTTACCATGCCTTCTGGTTCGAACTGATTTTTATGCTGTTGATTCTGAATATGCTGGGCCATGTTGTTAAATACAAAATGGTAAGCGCAAAAAAATGGACCAGCCTCCTTTTTCATGCAGCCTTCATCGTCATCATTATCGGTGCCGCAATTACAAGGTATTTCGGTTTTGAAGGCAGCATGCACATCCGCGAAGGGGAGGAGACAAACCTCATCTACACGCAGGATCCCTATTTTCAGATGGCCGTTCAATGGGAAAATGAACAGTTTCAATATGACCAGCCATTCAGGATCAGTAGTTATACGGGCAATTCACTGCACGCGGAGCATCTTTCTCCATCCCATGGAAAAATTGTGATCGATTACGATGCCTTCCTGAATAATGCCGTTGAAAAAATAAAGGAAAACGTACCCGGCGGAAAAAAAATCATTTCACTGGCTGTGGCGGATGTAACAGATCAGCAGAACCTTTTCCTTGGTGAAGGACAAATGATCAGCTCCGGTATGCTGTCGCTGGCATTTAACGACAGTTCAAATGCCAATTCGGTTTTAATCAGCGAGATGAATGGAACCCTTGTGTTTACTGCCCCTTTTGAAGTTATCAGGACAGATATGAAGCTGAATCGGTCAGATACCATTCCTGCCGGCACGCAGGTTGAATTGTCACAAAATATCATCTTCCGGGCCCGTGACAAGGCATTCATGTGCAATGGGTTCTTTGATAATGCAGAAACAGAATATGTGAGCGGAACTTCAGAGGACAAAGGAACTGATGCCCTTGTCATAAAAGTAACAATTAAGGGGAAAACACATAAAGCCAACGTTTTCGGAGGTTCCGGGTATGTGATGTACCTCCGGAATTATAATTTTGACGGATTTTCATTTAAAATGGGTTATGGAGAGAAACCGATCGAGCTTCCATTCTCCATCCGCCTGAATGATTTCATCCTCGACAGGTATGCCGGTTCAATGAGCCCTTCGTCCTATGCAAGTGAGGTTTCCTTAATTGACATGCGGAAAAATTTACGGGAAAATCACCGGATCTTTATGAATAATGTCCTGGATTACAATATGTACAGGTTTTTTCAGTCATCCTATGATCAGGACGAGAAAGGCACCATCCTTTCTGTTAACCACGATTTTTACGGAACACTTGTGACCTACATCGGCTATTTTCTGTTAACCATGGGATTTGTGCTGTCATTGTTCAATAAAAATTCACGGTTTCATGACCTCAGCCGTAAGATCGGTGAGGTGCGGATGAAAAGAAAATCAGTGGTGCTCATGACCGGCATTTTCCTTCTGATCAGTGGATTCTCATTTTCTCAAACCGGGGTACCCAAACCGGTTTCCCCGGCCGAGGCTGAAAAATTTGGCCATTTGCTGGTTCAGACATTTGACGGCCGTTTTCAGCCAATTCATTCCCTTGCCTATGATGTCATGCATAAAATTGCCAGAAAAGATAAATTTGATATCACTGGCAAAGGAGAAATGGATGCCATCCAGGTACTGATGGATATGGTGATGCACCCGGATTTCTGGAATGAGCAGAAAGTTATTTATGTGCGGGAAAAACAGGTTCAGGAGCTTATCGGGATCACTGGCAAATATGCCTCATTACATGATTTCTTCGATGGCAATAATCAATACAGGCTGCAGAAGTATGTGGAGGAGGCCTTCAGAAAAAAGCAATCGACGCAAAATAATTTTGACAAGGAGATCATTAAAGTGGATGAGCGCCTGAATGTTTTTCAAATGTCGCAAAGGGGAAGCATGTTAAAACTTTTTCCTGCGCAGAATGATGCAAACAATAAATGGGTGAGTTGGGATGATAAAGCAGCGTCAATTCCGCTTACCGGACCGGTCAGTTTCATCAATGAAGAGTTGCAGCTGGCGCCGCTGAATTATTCAAACATCATGGCCGTATATTTCACCGAAGCTTCAAAGGCTTCTGTTACAGGTGATTATACAAAGGCTGACAAGATCATGGCAATGATCAGTGACATCCAGCGTAATTCCGGAAGCAGGCAGCTACTGGCCTCGGAGACGAAAATCAATGTCGAAATTCTCTATAATAAATTGCAGATTTTCGTTATGCTCCGGAATGTTTATGCTGTTTTAAGCCTGGTTCTGCTGTTGCTTGCGTTCATCGATAACTTAAGGTCAAAAAAGAGCCGTTCCATTTCTATTTCCCTGAACATCTCCATCGTGGTGTTAGGCCTGGCATTTTTATACCACACCTTTGGGATGATCCTGCGGTGGTACCTGACCGGTCATGCGCCCTGGAGCAACGGGTATGAATCATTGATCCTGATTGCGTGGGGAGGATTGTTTGCAGGCTTCACCTTCGCACGCTATTCAAAAATCACGCTTGCGGCAACAGCCCTGCTGGCCTTTTTTATCCTGATGACCGCCAGCCACAGCAGCTATGACCCGCAGCTTACCAACCTGCAGCCCGTTTTAAAGTCCTACTGGCTGATCATCCATGTGGCAACGCTCACCATCAGCTATGGTTTCCTGGGCCTTGGCTTCATACTTGGCTTGATGAACATGGTCATCTACCTGTTTAAGACCGCGAAAAACAACGCCAGGCTCGACCTGGTTATTTCGGAACTTACCTTCATCAATGAAATGAACCTGATCGTCGGGATTGTACTGGCAACCATCGGCACATTCCTCGGCGGGGTTTGGGCCAATGAATCATGGGGCCGGTATTGGGGGTGGGATGCAAAGGAGACATGGGCGCTGGTAATTGTAATTGCATACACCCTGGTCCTGCATCTTCGGTTCATTCCTAAAATGCAGGGAAACTATGTGTTCAACGTCGCATCCATAGCCGGATTTGGCAGTGTCATCATGACATTTGTCGGAGTGAATTATTACCTTTCTAAAGGAATGCACAGCTACGGCGCCGGCGATACGCCTGTTTTCCCGCTCTGGGCCTGGGGGTTGATATTCTCGGTAATTGCGTTGATTGTTGCGGCAGGCACCAGGCATTACATCAATAGCAAACAGAGCCCTGGGCTATCCGGAAAGTGATCGTTCCCATCATATGTTCCTTCCCCTTTTGAATGTAAGAAATATTAAGTTTTGAACAATAGTGAAGGCAATCATTGGAAATATTAACTTTGTGAGAAGTTAAACAGGCGGACCTGGAAATAATTAATTACCCGCTATGCCTGCATTGCCTGCATTGTCTGCATTGCCTGCATTGTTTACATTATAAAATTTGACTGCATATGAGAATCCTAAAAGACAAAGCGGTGGCGGTGGTCATCGACTTCCAGGAGCGGATCTTTCCGGCGATCCATGACCATGAGAAACTCTCGCAAAATGTTCCCCTGCTGATTGAAGGGTTGAAGGTTCTCGGGATCCCGGTTATTGTTACCGAACAATATGTGAAAGGGCTGGGGCCGACCATCTCTGAAATTTCCGAAAAAATAACGGAAATAGAACGTATCGAAAAGGCATCGTTCAGCTGCTGCGACGAACCGCGGTTCATGATGGACCTTGCCTCGTCGGGCAGGGATTATGTGATCATCGCCGGGATCGAGAGCCATGTGTGCGTGCTGCAAACTGCCATCGACCTGCAGGAGAACGGATATCACCCGGTGGTGGTTGAAGACTGCATTTCATCGCGAAACCCAAATGACAAACTGATGGCCATCGAACGGATGCGCAAGGAGGGAGTGACAATTACCACGTATGAAGCAATCCTGTTTGAACTGCTGAGGCACTCTGGCGGGGAGATTTTTAAGGCAATTTCAAGGCTGGTTAAATGAAAATAATGCAGGCAATGCAGACAATTGAATAAATGACCTTTACATGTCCTTTGACGAACAAAATAATGGCGATAACCCCGAACTTGAATCGGGAACCCTGAAGGAGACGGTTCATCTATCGGAGATGTACCAGGGCTGGTTCCTGGATTACGCCTCCTATGTGATCCTTGAAAGGGCCGTGCCGGATGTTACCGATGGGTTGAAACCGGTGCAGCGCCGCATTCTCCATGCCATGAAGGAGCTCGATGACGGACGGTACAACAAAGTGGCCAACATCATCGGTCATACCATGAAATATCATCCGCATGGCGATGCATCCATTGGGGATGCGCTTGTACAGCTTGGCCAGAAGGACCTGCTGATCGATTGCCAGGGAAACTGGGGAAATATTCTTACCGGCGACAGCGCGGCCGCCCCGAGGTATATCGAGGCCCGCCCGTCGAAGTTCGCCCACGAGGTATTGTTTAACGCTAAAACCACTGCATGGCAGGCGTCGTACGACGGCCGCAACAAGGAACCGGTTGCCCTGCCTGCGAAATTCCCGCTGCTGCTGGCACAAGGAGTTGAAGGGATCGCGGTAGGCCTTGCGTCAAAAATTCTCCCGCATAACTTCAGTGAGCTGATCGATGCCTCAATAAAAATACTTCAGCATAAGGAATTTGAGTTGTTTCCCGATTTCCTGACCGGCGGCATGGTCGACGTTTCAAGGTACAACGATGGCTTGCGGGGCGGAAAGATCCGACTTCGGGCTAAAATCGTCCTGGAGGACAAGAAAACACTGGTCATCCGTGAAATACCATATGGTACCACCACAGGCTCGATCATCGACTCGATCCTCACGGCCAATGACAAAGGCAAGATCAAGATACGCAAAATCGACGACAATACCGCCGCGGATGTGGAAATCCTCATTCACCTGGCACCTGGTGTTTCGCCTGATACGACCATCGATGCCCTTTATGCTTTCACCGAATGCGAGATTTCCATCTCTCCGAATTCCTGTGTGATCGATACCGGGAAACCTCGTTTCATGGGCGTTTCAGAGATACTAAAGGTGAATACCCGGCGTACGGTTGAATTGCTGAAGTTGGAACTTGACATTCGAAGACAGGAACTTCTTGACCAGTTGCATGCCATATCACTGGAAAAAATATTCATCGAAAACGAGGTTTACGAAGGCATTAAAATGTGCAGGACAACTGAGGATATCGATAGGGCAATTTTCAGCGGATTACAACCTTTTACCGGCCAACTTATACGTCCGGTATCTGAAGATGATGTTCACCGGCTGCGCAAAATTCCAATTGAACGGATATCCAGGTACAATTCGGCAAAGGCGGATGAAGCCATGGCAGGGGTGAAACTGGAAATGGAGGAGGTTGACAACCACCTTGCCAACCTGGTCGATTATGCCATTGAGTATTTCAGGCAGATTCGCAAAAAATTCGGAAAGAACCGCGACCGCCGGGCCGAGATCAGGAGTTTCGATACCATCGAAGCAGCCAAGGTGGCGGCGGCAAACGAGAAGCTGTATGTTAACCGTGAAGAGGGTTTTGCAGGCACAAGCCTGAAAAAGGACGAGTTTGTGTGCGATTGTTCCGATATTGACGATATCATTGTTTTCCGCGACGACGGCTCATTCATGGTTGTGAAGGTGACCAACAAGATTTTCGTGGGACAAAATGTGATTCACATCGCTGTATTTAATAAGAATGACAGCCGTACGGTGTACAACATGATCTACCGCGATGGAAAAAACGGCAAGATCATGGTGAAGCGGTTCAGTGTCCTGGGAATCACCCGCGACAAGGAGTATGCCGCCACCAAAGGCACGCCCGGTTCAAAAGTGCTGTATTTCAGCGCAAACCAAAATGGTGAGGCAGAAGGGGTGCGCGTTGAGCTGAAACCTAAGCCACGGCTGAAAAAGACCTCTTTCGATTTCAATTTTGCAGAGGTCTCCATCAAGGGCCGCAGTTCAATGGGCAACACCCTGACTAAATACGCGGTGAGGAAGATCGAACAACGCCAGGAGGGAATCTCAACGCTGGGTTCACTGAATATCTGGTATGATGAAACTGTTCAGCGCCTGAATACCGATGACAGGGGAGTATTGCTCGGAGCCTTTTCAGGAACCGACCGCATCATCACGCTGATGCAATCGGGGCAATACCGCCTGACCTCCTTCGACCTTTCCACACATTTTGATGAGGATATGATGCAGATCGAAAAATACGATCCGGAGAAAGTATATACTGCAGTTTACCAGGAAAATGACACAAAGCAATATTATATCAAGCGGTTCAGGGCCGAACATACCGATAAAAAAGTCGAATTTGTTGAAACCCCTGATAAACTGATCCTTTTCACCGGAGATACTTATCCAAGGCTTGACGTTCATTATGACATGAAACTGAAGGCCAAGGGTTCCGAACAGGAGGAACTGCAGCTGCATGAATTCATTGGTATTAAAGGATATAGGGCAAAAGGCAAGCGGCTTTCATTACATCCGATAAAAAAACTTGGCTGGCTTGAACCATCGGTTGTGGTGGAGCCGGCACTGCCTGGCAATCTGTTGGAGGATGGAGTTGTGCAGGATGATGAATTATCGCCCGAAGATCCTGCCCCAGTGACCAATCCTGAACAAAAAAAACGCGGCAGAAAAAAAAAGGATAATGGAGCAGAACTGCCTAAAAACATTGAAGAGTCAGGAGCTGCCATCCAAATGGAACTTCCGCTCTGAATAGGTATGAAACAATGACAGACACAATTCACGTTGCTGATATTTTTGACATCAATGACCTGCAACATCTGCAGGATCTGTTTGCTGATGCCACCGGAGTTGCTTCCATCATCACCCATCCTGACGGCACACCCATCACTCGTCCCAGCAACTTTTGCAAACTCTGCAGGGATATCATCAGGACAACCCCGAAGGGACTTGCCAATTGCATGCGCTCTGATTCAATTATGGGCAGCACAGGTTCACAAGGCCCGGTTGTTCATCAATGCCTCAGCGGAGGACTTTGGGATGCAGGCAACAGTATTACTGTGGGCGGAAAACACATTGCGAACTGGCTCATCGGCCAGGTTCGTGCTCCTGGTGAGGATGATGAACGCCTGTTGAAGTATGCTGAAGAGATCGGCGCCGACCGCACAGAATTCATGAAGGCACTGGCAGAAGTTCCCGTCATGTCGCCTGCACAGTTTGGAAAGGTCGCAGAAATGTTGCATGCTTTCGCCGGTGAACTTTCATCAAAAGCCTACCACAATAATCTGCTTGAAAAAAAAATCATAGCGCTGAAGCAGGCCGAAGAGCATATCTCCATGCTTGCCCTTGCCTTGAAAAGCATAAGCGAGTGTGTTTGCATTTCAGACATGAATGATAATATTGTATTTGTCAATGAATCATTTATAAGAACCTACGGATACAGCAGTGACGAACTCATGGGAAACCAGGTTGGCATGGTTCGTTCAGAGCATAACGACCCCGAAAAAATATCTGGTATTTTTCCTCAAACCCTCATGGGAGGATGGAAAGGGGAAATGGTGAACAAACGCAAGGATGGCAGTGAATTTACTGTATTTGTTTCAACTTCGGTCATTCATGATCAGCATGGCGAACCTGTTGCATTGATAGGAATTGCAAATGATATTACTGAAAATAAACTGGTTGAGGCTGCGCTGCGCGAAAGTGAAGCAAAATTTAAAACACTTTTCGACAGTGCCAGCGATGCGATATTCATCATGGATCATCACGGTTTTCTCGATTGCAACCCCAGTACAGGAACAATTTTCGGAGTTACGTCCGAACAGATTATCAGGCGCTCTCCGGCTGATTTTTCGCCGGCCTTCCAGCCCGATGGGCAACTTTCGTCCGTCAAGGCAAAAATTTACATTGATGCTGCCCTGGATGGAGAGCCGCAGATCTTTGATTGGGTGCATGTTCGGCTGGATGGTACACCATTTCATGCAGAGGTTAGCCTGAACCGCATCATGCTGAAAGGTAACTGGTTTCTCCAGACTATCGTCAGGGATATGACCAAACGCAAGCAGGCTGAAGATGCGTTACAGGAGAAGGCAAACGAACTCGAACGGTTTAACAGGCTCATGGTCGGAAGAGAGATTAAAATGATCGATCTGAAAAAGGAGATCAATGAACTATTGGTGAATGCCGGCAAACCGAAAAAATACACATCCCTGAATGAAAACCCTGCAAAATAAATGCATTTTCTATTACTTTTGTCACCCAGTTACCCAGTTACTCAGTTACTCAGTTACCGAGTCACCCATTCACCATTGATCCCATTGTCTGTCAACAATTCCTATGATAAGAGCATTAGCCATTACTGAGAATATTGAGAGCCTGGCTGTTCTACGCAAGATGCTTGGAGGGTCATTCCCCGACCTTTTTCTTGATCATGCATGTTATGGAATGGCCGGCATTGCTGAAGCCACCGATGATGCACCTGATTTGGTTTTTCTTGACCTAACCATTCATGGCCGGAATGGCGTCGATACATGCAAAATTATTAAGAACGATCCGGTTTTTAAGGGCACGCATGTCATTATGTTAACAGATGCCATTACAGGTGAAGACAATCGCAACAGCGCATTTGAGTTTGGTGCAGATGCATTCCTCTCCACGCCTGTGGTTGAGGCTGAATTGGTTGCCATGGTTTCTCTCCTGGTCAGGTTGACGAAGGCTGTAGGTGCGGTAAAGCTTGCGGAAGATTTAATGGAACAGACCGTTGGCGACAGAACAACCAAGTTGCAGTTACAACTCGCGGAGTTACAAAGCACAGAACGGGAGCTTAAAAAATCGTACGCTGAACTTAAAAAAACCAAACTGGCAGCCCTTAACCTGATGGAAGATCTAAAGGCTGAGGTTGATCAGCGCAAATGTTCTGAGGAAATTTTGCAGGAGAGCCAGAAGAAATTCAAAGACCTGTCAATACTTTTCAGGTCGATCAGCGATAACATGACCGACATGCTTTGGGCCAAGGACTTGGAAATGAGGTACATTTTCGCCAATAAATCTTTTTGCGACCATGTGCTGGTTGCAAAAGATACCAGGGAACCCATTGGTAAAACCGACCTGTTCTTTGCTACACGGCAGCGGGAATTGCATCCTGAAAACCCTGAATGGCACACGTTTGGAGAAATTTGTATGAATTCTGACCAGGTAGTCCTCGCTTCAGGCAAGCCAGAACAGTTTGAAGAATTCGGCAATATCAAAGGGAAATTTCTTTTTCTCAATGTCCGTAAGTCACCTCTGTACGATATCAATGGAAAAATGATCGGCACGGTGGGCAGCGCGCAGGATAATACCATTGAACGTGAAATTTCCAGGCAACTTGCCCGGCATGAACGCCAGTTATCCACCTTGGTCAGTAACCTGCCGGGCATGGTGTACCGGAGCATGGATGGCGAAGAAGGGGATATGTTGTTTGTGAGCGATGGCTGTTTAACTGTAACGGGTTACACGAGGGAGGACTTTCTTGACAAAAAAACTGTCCTCTACAACCACCTCATTCTGGATGAGTATAAGCATTCTGTTTTGGATAAGTGGCAGCGTGTGCTTACGGCAGGTGAAATGTTTGAAGGTGAATACCCCATAAAAACTGCAAGCGGGGAGATTAAATGGGTATGGGAAAAGTGCCGTGGTGAATACACCAACGATGGCGAGCTCATCTATGTTGAAGGGTATATCGAAGATGTCACTGAGCGCAAAAAAGCTGTTGAATCTCTGCGGGAAAGCGAGCAGCGCTATGAGACCTTCATTAACTCTATCGATGATTTTGCATTTCTGAAGGATGAAAATTTCAAGTACCTCTTTATCAACAATGCCAATGCAGTGTTTTTTGAAAAAAAATCGGAGGAGATCATCGGACTTGATGATTTTGATCTGATGAAACATGAATATGCCCGGAATTGCCGCATCAATGACCTCATTGCAGTAAACGGGGCAAGTGTGGTTGTGAGCGAGGAAATTGTAGCCGGCAGGACTTATGAATCCAGGAAGTTCCCGGTGAAGCTCAGCAATGGCAGGATCGGGTTGGGCGGATACATCCGGGATATTTCCGAACACAAGGCTGCCACAGAAGTGATTAAAATGCTGAATGATGAACTTGAGCAGCGCGTGCTGGAACGTACGATCCAGCTTGAGATGGCAAACAGGGAACTTGAGGCATTTTCCTACTCTGTTTCTCACGATTTGCGGGCACCGCTGAGGGCCATTGACGGTTTCACCCGAATTCTTTTTGAAGATTACCAGCCTCTGTTCGACGACGAAGGCAAGCGGCTTTGTTCAGTGATCCAGGACAATGCAATACGGATGGGCAAGCTCATCGATGACCTGCTGGCGTTGTCGAGGCTAAACCGCGCCGACATGCATCTTACCCGGGTCAACATGGAATCGCTTGCAAAATCGGTGTACCATGAAATTACCACTGAAGATGAAAAACGAAGAATCAATTTCCAGGTTGACCGTGTTCACCCGGTAATGGGAGATCACGTTGTTTTGAAGCAGGTTTTGGTGAACCTGATCGGCAATGCAGTGAAGTTTTCTGCCAGACGCAGTCAGCCAGAAATCACCTTCTCGTCGACAATGTTAAAGGACAAAGTTGAATATTGCATCAGGGACAACGGCGCCGGCTTCGACATGAAGTATTCAGATAAGCTCTTCGGGGCATTTCAAAGGCTTCACAGTGTGAAGGAGTTCGAAGGAAACGGCATAGGGCTGGCCATTGTTCAGCGCATTATTCACCGGCATTGTGGGCAAGTTTGGGCAGAAGGGGAGGTCGGCATAGGCGCATCGTTTTATTTTTCGCTACCTTTGAAAACTATAAGCAACAGTTGATTCACTATAACCTTGACAATTAATATCATACCCATGACCACATTTGATCCTGTCGATATCCTGATCGTTGAAGATAATCCTGACGATGCTGAATTAACCATCAGAGCGTTGAAGAAAAGCAACCTTGCAAACCATATTTATGTCGCGGAGAATGGAGAAATAGCACTGGATTTTATTTTCAGCCGCGGAGAATTCACTGATCGCTACAAGACAAAAACCCTGAAGGTCATTTTCCTTGATCTTAAACTGCCAAAAATCAGCGGATTGGAGGTGCTTAAAGAGGTTAAATCAAATGAATCAACCAAATCGCTCCCGGTGGTTATCATCACTTCATCGAAGGAAGATCCTGATATCAAGGCGGCCTACGCCCTGGGTGCAAACAGCTACATTGTAAAACCTGTTGATTTTGATTCCTTCATCCAGTCTATCAGCCAAACCGGCTTGTATTGGCTGCTGATAAATGTCCCGCCAAAATAGCCGGATAATCCATCTCCCTGGATGGGCTGATAACCTCGTTTTTCGCCAGCTCATAAACTCATAAACTCATCAACTGAACAATGCCCGACAATAAAGTTTTAAAAATATCTGAAGACGTAAGTTGGATTGGCGTTCTTGATCGTGACATCGTGACCTTTGATGTGGTGATGGAGACAAAATCCGGCACCTCATATAACTCCTATTTTATTGATGCCACGAAAAAAACGGTGGTCGAAACTGTAAAAGAGAAATTCTGGGACACCTATCTCGCTAAGTTGAACTCAGTTACAAATCCTGTAGATATTGAATATATTATTGTGAACCACACCGAGCCTGATCATTCAGGATGTGTTGCCCGGTTGCTTGAAATAGCCCCAAAAGCGAAAGTTGTCGGCAGCGGTAACGCCATCCGGTACCTCAAGGACTTGCTTGGTTTCGAATTCCCCCACCACGTTGCCAAGGATGGACAAACACTCGACCTGGGCAATAAAACGCTTCAGTTTGTGGCTGCAGCAAACCTTCACTGGCCCGATTCCATCATGACCTGGCTGCAGGAGGATAAGTTGTTGTTTACCTGTGATATTTTCGGAGAGCATTATTGCAATGAGCAGGTGTTCGATGACCTGGTTGGCGATTTTGATGATGCCTTCCGTTATTACTACAATGTGATCATGAAACCTTACAGCAAATTCATGCTGCAGGCCATCGAGAGGATCAGGCCGCTGGATATCTCGGCCATCCTGCCTGGTCATGGTGCCATATTACGGAAAAACTGGAAGAAATATGTAGACCTTTCCGAGCGATATGCCCTTGAAGCTTTGAACGGACAAAAGCCCAACCGCGTTTTCATCGGTTATGTATCAGCCTATCAGAATACCGGGATTATCGCAGGAATGATCGCTCGCGGAATCAGCGAAGAAGGAGATATCGAGGTAGACCTTTGTGATATAGAAAAAATGGAGCTTGGTGTGATTGAGCAGAAAATCAGCCAGGCTTCGGCGATTATTCTGGGTTGCCCGACATTCAGCCAGAATATACTGATGCCGATTTACCAGGTTTTCGCCCTGATAAACCCCATCCGCGACCGCAATAAGCTTGCTGCAGCCTTCGGTTCATACGGCTGGAGCGGCGAGGGTGCCAGGATCATGACCTCAGCCATGAGCAACCTGAAACTCAAGGTCATTGACGAAGGGTTAATGGTTAAGTTTACCCCACACCATGATGTTGAGGAGAAATGTGTTGATTATGGACGTCAGTTCGGGAAAAAAATGATGTCGGAACAAAAGGTGGTTACAGGCAGAGATTTACAATAAATCAGCATTTTTGCAGTTATCTTTTTTCTAATATCATTGGTCGTTTGGTGAATTTTAGCAGATACCGTTACTTTTTCGCACTGATCCTCATTGCGGGGCTGGCAAGCCTGCAATCTTGTTTGCCCGAGCAAAAAATTGCCAATACCTTTATCCAAAGCCCGCACTTGATCAACGTGCTGGTCACCCCCCCCGACCTCGTCTTTAAGTTCAACCATAAAGGAGAGGAGATCGATGGCTTTGATTCACTCCCACAGGCGCAGCAGGATTCCCTTCTTTGGATCCGGAGCAGTTACGTCCAGTTCATGCAGGACAGCATTTTGCTTGAAAATTATTTGAACAATTTCATCAATGAACTCCGGTCCCTCGGATTTGATGTTTTCCTGGGCAGTACTCCCGATTCCTTTATGACAGGGAAACCCCAGTCGTATGTGCTGGATATTTCGCAGATGCAAATTGATGAATATCTTTATCCTCTCAGGGATGAGGACGCTTTCCTTGATACCATTTATTATAAGCTGTTCGACCTGAATGCAGTAGACTTCAGCTGCTGGTTTGAACTTGGCAAAGCGGGATCGGAAACTATGAAGAAGACCTTGCTGTACGCCTCAGGCACTGCCTATGACACCTTCGACGGCCGCTTTTTCAACGATCCTTTTACAGGTACCGTTCGCTACAAGTATAATATTGACAGCCTTCAGACTACAGATATATATGACCTGGCCAGCTACCTTGGGAAAAAACATGCCGGCTATCTGTATGACTTCTTCATGAACCAGTATATTGCAAAACACCTTCCGAAGGGAATGGAAATGGACGATTATTACCATTTCAATCAAAAACGCAAAAATATCGTACCTGCATACGAAGACCGGTTTGGAATTCTCGGAACAAGATAGTTCTCACCTCCCTCCTCAGGTCCGCCACCGGCCGTCCACGCGTTTACACGCTACTCCCGGCCCTTGCATAAGGAGTTGCCGACTGGCTTCCAAAATCACCTTTCAGAAATTTGAAGTATCCTGTAACAGCGATCATGGCGGCGTTGTCGGTGGAATATTGCAGCGGTGGGATGAAGATATTCCATCCGCAGGTGTCACGGGCATTTTCGAGTGCCCTCCGCAGGCCGGAATTTGCAGATACCCCACCGGCGATTGCGACATCGGGCATTGATCCCCCGGGCATGCCACTCCGAAGTTCCGCAACTGCAGCAGTAAGTTTCGTCATCAGCACCTCAACAATGGTCGCCTGGATAGAGGCACAGAGGTCATTTTTGTTTTTTTCGATGAATTCCGCATCTTTTCTTAATTCATCCCGCAAAAAGTAGAGGAATGATGTCTTCAGTCCGCTGAAACTGAAATCAAGTCCGGGTATGTTGGGTTTTGAAAATTTAAAGCGCTTCGGATCACCCAACTGTGCCAGTTTGTCGATCATCGGGCCCCCGGGATAGGGCAGTCCCAGTATCTTTGCTGATTTATCGAAAGCTTCGCCGGCTGCATCATCAATGGTTTGCCCGATCACCTGCATGTCGAAATAGTCACGGATCATCACAAATTGGGTGTGTCCGCCAGAAACCGTGAGGCATAAAAACGGGAAAGAAGGTACAGGATTTGTGCGGTCTTCGTTCCTTATAAAATGGCAAAGGATATGTGCCTGAAGATGATCTACTTCAATCACTGGGATGTTCATCCCGAGCGAAAATGATTTTGCAAAGGAAGTGCCCACGAGAAGTGAGCCCAGCAGGCCCGGGCCTTTTGTAAAAGCCACGGCAGAAAGTTGTTTTTTACCTATATTTGCTTTTTGGATGGCTGTTTCAATGACGGGAATGATATTTTGCTGATGGGCACGCGAGGCAAGTTCGGGAACAACCCCGCCAAAGGCCCGATGAATATCCTGACCGGCAGTCACATTCGAAATAATGACATCATTCCGGATAATAGCCGCTGATGTGTCATCGCAAGAAGATTCAATACCAAGAATAAAGTGCTGCATAAGGAAAAGCGAAATTATCATTAAAACAGGCGCAAAAATACTGATTTATCTTGTTACGGTGTTCATTTCACTGCTGATGACCATTTATATGGTCTTCAGAAGCGATGCCTTTCAAACATTGGCCGTGCGTTTGGCTGCTGACTTCTTATCGAAAGAACTGAAGACAGAAATCCGGATTCGGGGCTTTAACATTTCAATAAAAAATGGATTGCTGGTTGAGGATATTTCCGTTCTCGACCGCCGCAAGGAAATTCTGTTCTCAGCCCATAAATTTGGAGTGAGACCGGGTTTTATGGTATTCAAAACACGCAAGCTGAATATCAGCAAGGTGTTTATCGAAAATGGGAATGTCCAGTTGCTTACCCACCGGGGCGACAGCGTTTTGAACATGCAGTTTATCATTGATTATTTTGCTTCAAAGGATACCGGGAAAAAGACAGATTCCACTCTGGCGGTACCATGGCATATATCGATTGGGTCGGTTAGCCTTGTTGATACACGTTTTCATTTCCAGGATGAGAATGAACCGCCTGCCGTAGCCGGGATGGACTATTCAAACATTGATGCCACGGCCATCAATCTTGATATTTCCGACATTGGTTTTGAGGGAGACAGCATTACGGGAACCATAAAACATCTGGCAGCCATCGAAAGGTGCGGCCTTGTGCTTCACAACCTTAGCGGGAAATTCGTGGTTGGCCCCAGGTTTTTAAAAGCACACGGTCTGAAGATCAAGACCGATAACTCGGACATGTCGCTGACTTTCGACTTTTTATACGACCGCTGGGGGGCATACAGCGATTTTCTCGATAAGGTGGCTATCCTGGCAAAAATCGAGCCCTCGTATCTTGACTTCAGGGATATCGGGTATTTTGCGCCTGACCTGGCTCTCATGAAAGATCGTATAAGGGTTTCCGGCAACATCAAAGGCACTGTCAGCAATTTCAAAGCCCGCGACCTGAAATTTGCATTTGGAAAAAATACCATGTTTCAAGGGAATATCAGCGCACTCGGACTACCCGATTTAGAGGAGACCTTTGTTGACCTAAATATTAAGGCGCTGAATACTTCCAGGGAAGATATTGAATCTTTTCTCCTCCCCGGGGATCTGCGACATCTTGAGTTGCCTTCCATAATGGCCAACCTGGGGGTTGTTGGTGTGAAGGGTAATTTTACCGGTTTTTATAACGATTTTGTTGCTACAGCCCGTTTTAACACAATGTTGGGCAGTTTGAGTACTGATCTTGCACTGAAGAAACAAAAGGACGGTCAACTAATAGGTTATAAAGGGCAGTTAAGCGTCAATGGGTTTGATGTTGGCAAATTTACCGGCAGCCCTGAATATCTTGGCAGGGTTACCCTGCACGCCGATATCAACGGCAAGGGCTTTAGCCTCAATAATGCTGACCTGGTGATGAATGTTCATATTGATTCTGCGTACCTCAACCATTACACGTACAAGAACCTCAGTCTTTCAGGCTCTTTGAAGGCGCGGCAATTCAACGGCCAACTCGACGTAGATGACCCGAATCTGAAACTTGGGTTTGCAGGGCTTGTCAATATGGGTGATTCATTGCCGGAATTCAACTTTGATGCGCAGATAAGCCACGCTCAATTGTTCAATTTGAAATTGCTGGAACGTGATTCCGTTGAGAACCTCGAAACCACCCTGGAGGCTAATTTCAAAGGAACAAACCCCGACAATATCGACGGAACAATAGCAGTCAACAACACCACATACACCGAAGGCAATAAACTGATTACCATGGACCGGCTATCGTTGCTGACCAGGCAAGACACCGCCAGCGGGAAAAGCTACCACCTGCAATCCGACTTTGTGGATGCTGATCTTACTGGTGATTTTTCATTCAATGCCTTGATCCCGTCGCTAAGTACTTTCATTCAGAATTATCTTGCATCATTCAATTTGAACGATTCACTGATTGAACTTAGCCACCTTCAATCAAACCAAAATATGAACTATGAGGTGCGGTTCAAGAATTCGGATGAGGTGACAGCGGTTTTCCTTCCATTCCTGCGGATTGCCCCCAATTCAACTTTACACGGCTATTACAACGAAGAGAAAGCAACCATCGTTATGAAAGGGCATTCGCCTTCCTTGTTTCTGAATGAGATAGAACTGAATGACTGGTACCTGGATGCTGAAAATAAAGCAGATAATTTGTCAATCCATACAGGATCTTCTTCGGTGTACCTGAAAAGGGCAAGTAAATTGGACTCTTTGGAGGTTAAAGTCGATTCATTTCAGTTTATATGCGATATCAGGCACGACAGCATACAGTACCGCGCAGGCTGGATAGGCAATGATAAACCCAGCGAATTTAACGGCTTTGCAAGTTTCAGGAAGAATCCGGTTATTGAATTGAAATTGAATCATTTCAATGTTTTCTTAAATCAGAAATACTGGACAGTGGATCAGCAGAACTTTGCGAGCATCGATACATCCTCAGTCAAATTACTCAATTTCTCTTTCTATTCAGGCGACCAGTACCTGAAGGTTAATGGCAATCTCTCGGTTTTGTCGTCAGATACATTGTATGTTGCTTTTAATAAGGTCGATATTTCAGAACTTGATCAGTTAATTGGCAGTAAAGATGTTGATATTGACGGAATCCTGAGCGGCACCATCAAAGTGGCTAAACCTTATACCAGTATCATGTTGCTTTCTGACCTGCGCCTGAATAAGTTTAAATTTAACAAGGAACTGCTGGGTGATGCCACGTTCAAGGTAAAATATGATGCCGAATTTTCCCAATTTGATGTGCTCTCGCAAATCATTTATACCGGAAACGCCGGCAGCAACATCCCGTTTTCACTCAACGGCAGCTATTTCATGGATAAGAAAAACCCTCATTTTGATTTTGACCTTACGTTAAAAAATCTGAATTTAAAAATGGTGGGACCGTTTGTCGCTGATTTCATGACCGGAGTAAACGGCCTGGCATCAGGCGAGGTGAAAATCAAAGGCACGCTCGCTAATCCACACATCACCGGACAGTTGAAAATGATGCGTACCGAGTTCAAAATCAATTACCTGAATGTTCCGTATTCATTTGCCGACGTGATTACAATTGACAGCAATGCATTTATTTTTGATAAAATTGTCCTATACGATTCATTGGGCCATAAATCGGTGTTGAACGGAAAGATTACACACAAACATTTTACCGACCTCCGGCTTGACTTAAACGTGGAGATGGATGACTTCGCAGCATTTAACAACAGCCGTGCCCAGAACAGTATATTTTTTGGCAAAGCCCGAGCGTCGGGGACCGTAAACATTACTGGTCCTCCCAAGGATATAAGAATCACCGTCAGGGCCACCAATGGGGGGAAAACACACGTTGTCATTCCTATCGACCTCACCCAGTCGGTCGGACAATCTGACTATATCATATTTGTCAAATCTGAAGTTGATTCGGTCGAAAAGTCAAAGGATTCATATATGGCAACAACAGAAGGCCTGACTCTGGATCTTGGCCTGCGTGTTAACCAGGATGCCGAGGTTGAGGTATATTTGCCCGACCAGTTGGGGAATCTGAAGGTTTCCGGCTCAGGGAATCTGCAGTTGGGCGTATCGCCAGGCTCGCCATTCTACTTGTCGGGCACCTATACCATATCGAAGGGGAGTTTCCTGTTCCAGTTCAAAAATTTGCTCAGGCTGCCCATGTCAATCAAGGAGGGAAGCACCATTTCCTGGACTGGTGACGCAGCTGATGCAAATTTATCTGTTAGCGCGGTATATAGAACAAAAGCACCCATGAAAGGGGTGACAACCGACCCGGAGCAGGAGGGCATCCGCATTCCTGTTGATTGTATTATCAGGCTTGGCGGCAAGTTGGCAAACCCTGATATCAAATTTGCGATCAACCTTCCCAATGTTGAAGAAAACCTGAGACAACAGGTCTATTCAGCCATCGATACGAACAATCCTACGGTGATGACAGAACAAACAATCTACCTCATGGTCATGAATCAGTTCAAACCTGTAGTCGCTTCTTCCAGTTCAGGTATAGATGCCGGGGCAACCACTTTGTCGCTGGTCACCAACCAGATCAACAGCATGTTGTCTCAGGTAAGTTCGAATGTGAATCTAAATATGAATTATAAGCCCGCATCAAGCACCGGCTCACAGGAATTTGATGTGGGTTTTTCAACCCAGCTTTTGGAGGACAGGTTGCTGATCGATGGCACTTTTGGAATGAATTCGTACACACATTCAACAGAACATACCAGCACTTTTGTCGGCGATGTCAATATTGAGTACGTTCTTACGCAGAACCGCCGATGGCGGGTACGGGCTTTCAACAGGACCAATACCCAGGATAACCTGAATAACAATGCACCATATACCCAAGGTGTCGGGATGAAATATCAGCGTGATTTCAGTAATTTCAAGGAATTGTTTTGGTTTAGTAAAGAATCTGAAAATCAAAAAGATAATAAATAGGACTTTGTAATAAAAGAAAAACTAAAATCGACTCATGAAATGGATCATTGTTTTTATATGGCTTTTAGTGTGACAATTTCTTCGCTATTTTCACAGATTACTGTTGATCAGTCCGATATGCCTGCCCCGGGTGACACCCTGAGGGTAAGTTTAACCAATGCTGTTCCTGCCGGGTATGCGAAAACAGCCATGGATACAACCTGGAATTATGCTGCTCTTGAGGCATTAAGCCAGCGTGTTGATACTTTTGTTTCAGCAACATCAACGCCTTACCTGTTTTTTGTCCTGCTCACCGGTGCAAACCTTGCCACGCCAAGGAACAGCAGCCCTGTTCCCGGCCTGCCTCTTTCTCAGGGCTATACATTTTACAAGAACAGTTCGGGCGCTTACAGCGAATTAGGATCTGCCTTCACCGTGCAGGGCTGGGGAAACCTCACAACTCCCTACGGCTCATTTCAAACACTTCGGGTCAGGTCGACACTGGCCATTCGCGACAGCATTTTCATCGATTCACTGCAAACAGGTTTCCCGATCAACCGGGATATCATCGAATATAAATGGCTGGCCAAAAGAAAAGGAATTACCGGCGGAACGCCACCCTACCAGGTAATTTGGAACACCCTCGACACAGGGACTACCATCTCCGTAATTGTTCAGGACATCCAGACCTACAGTATCCTGGTTGTAGATGCCTTGCAGAATTTTGGTATGGCGCAAAAAATGGTCTCCGTCATCTATCCTCCCGGAATTGGTGAACCTGAAGCCACACAGCTTCATGTTTATCCAAACCCGTCGGTGGGACCGGTGCGCCTTGTCATGCCGGAAATTACGGGCAAAGCCATTATGCAGGTAGTTTCTTCCCATGGGAAAATATTGAGGACACAAATTGTTGTACCCGCGGCCGGTATCGTTCAGGCCAACCTTTCAGATTTGCCCGACGGGTTATTTTTTATTCACATAACTACTGAAAAATATACCTTTTCAGCAAAACTTCAACTGCTGAGATAAACCGTTTAATAATGTCCTTTACAGTATATCGCTCATCCGCCGGTTCAGGAAAAACCTTCACACTTGTCAAAGAGTATGTTAAGATCATCCTTGCTGAGCCGGGTGACTTCAGGCATGTGCTGGCCATCACCTTTACAAACAAGGCAGCCAATGAGATGAAGGAGCGTGTATTGAATGCCCTGGAGGAACTTTCTCGCCCGTTACATCAAGGCGATCCCATGATCCGGAACACACTCTTGCCCCTCCTGGTGAAGGAGACAGGACTGGGATCGCAGGAGATTGCATTCAATGCGGCCAGGGCCCTTGAAATGATCTTGCACAATTATGCCGATTTTTCAATCGGGACCATCGACAGTTTCTCTCACAGGCTGATCCGCACCTTCGCACATGATTTCGGGTTGCCGGTGAACTTCAGCGTGGAACTTGACGCGGATGAGATGCTTGCTACCGCCGTTGATCTTTTACTCGACAGGGTTGGTGATGATGAGGCCCTGACAGGCCTTCTGGTGAATTTTCTTGAAACGCGCATGGAGGAAGACAAAGGGTGGAACATTGGCTCAATCCTGACCGGTTTTGCCAGGATTCTCCTCGATGAGGAGGGGCAGAGCAGGGTTGGAAAATTGAAAACGGTTTCGCTCGACAATTTCAAGGTTATCACTGAAAATTTGTTTACCAGCCTCAGGCAGTTTGAGAAACGCATCCGTGAAATTGCACAGGAAGGTTATTTGCACATGCAGGGCGCCGGGTTCTCTGCCGGCGACCTTTACCAGGGTGAACGGGGAATATGGAGCTATTTTGCAAATCTTGCTGCCGGCAGGATGGATAAGATCGAGCCGAATTCATACGTTATTGCCACGATTGAGGAAGATAAATGGTTTTCAGGAAAAGCCTCCGGGCAATCCCGTGCCGATATTATAGCTGTTAAACCATTTCTACAGGAAATTTATGAGAAACTGCTTGCCGAAATCATGAAGAACAAGCAGGGCTATTGTCTCAGGAAATTGCTGGCTAAAACAATTTATCCTCTTGCAGTGCTGAATGAAATTGAAAAGATGCTCAGCGATTTCAAGCGACAGAACAACATCGTGCACATATCAGAATTTAACGCACGAATCGCCGGTATCGTGATGAATGAGCCTGTGCCGTTTATATATGAGCGGCTGGGAGAGAAGTATCAGCATATACTTGTCGATGAGTTCCAGGATACCTCTGTCCTTCAATGGCTGAATTTTATCCCGCTCATCGAAAATTCGCTGGCAGGTGGCCATTTTAACCTCGTGGTAGGTGATGGAAAACAGGCGATTTACCGTTGGCGGGGAGGGGAAGTGGAACAGTTCAATGCCCTGCCCGCAATACCGGGAAGCGGTCAAAACAGCATTTTGAAGCAACGTGAACTTGTGTTGAGTCGTCATTTTGAAAGCGTTAACCTGGGACGAAATTTCAGATCAAAATCAGAAATTGTTGATTTTAACAACCGGTTTTTCAGAACAGTCGCCGACCGGGTGTTGACCGATGGAAAAGAAAAAGTTTTCGAAGGACTTGAGCAGCAATACGACCCCGGGAATACCGGAGGGTATATCAGCCTTGAATTTCTTGACGGAAACGAGGAAGAGTCCGGTTATGAAACAGAAACCCTGAACCGTATCCTCTCGATAATCCTGGAAGCCCAGGAGCAGGAATTCAGCCTGCGCGACATGGCTATTTTATGCCGCAGCAACAAAAATGCCAGTGCCATTGCCAGGTTTCTCCTGCAGCAGGGTGTCGGAGTGGTTTCTGCAGAATCTCTGCTTGTTTCCAACTCCTTGCGGGTCCGGTTCCTGGTCGCTTACCTTAAATATTTGTTCGAACCCCGGAATGACATTGTCATTGCCGAGATCAGGCAATTCCTGAAACAGTCGCAAATCGTAACCGATACGACTGCTGAACCGGCGCGTGATGAGTATGCCGTACTCCCCGTTTACGATCTGTGCGAATCCCTGATTCGTCGTTATCAGCTCAATATAACCCCAGATCCATATATCCGGTTTTTCCTGGATGCTGTTCTTAAATTTTCGGTGAAGACCTCCACCGGAGCAGTGGAATTTCTTGACTGGTGGGAAAAAAACAGGGGAAAGCTTTCCATTATCGTACCTGAAGAATTGAATGCAGTAAGAGTGATGACCATCCACAAAGCCAAGGGATTGGAATTTCCACTGGTCATCCTTCCCTTTGCTCAGGAATCACGGAAAAACACGAAGACCTACCTGTGGGTGGACCTTGAAAAAACTGTTGCTCCGGGGATGGAAACGGCTATCCTGCGCAGTGATAAGGAGATGGAATCCACCGTTTACCAGACTTTATATGTTGCAGAACGGCAAAAATCGATGCTCGATCTTTTAAACCTGCTCTATGTATCAATGACAAGGGCAGAAGAACGACTGTATATCCTGACCAGGTTTCCCCCGAAGAACCAGGATGAGATCGCCTCCCTTCCTGGCTTCTTCCAGCTGTTCCTGCGGGAGGAAAGCATCTGGGCGGAGGGCCGGGTGCAGTATGATTTCGGCCTGAGAACCAATCATGCCGCCAGGATGATAAAAATCCACAAGGAAACAATCACACCGCAGGATGTGATCAGCACCGACTGGCGGCAAAAAATCGAGATACGGCATAGAGCACCCCAGGTTTGGGATATGGAGGATCCTGGTAAGAAATCGAATTGGGGCGCAAGGATGCACACATTGCTGTCATGGATCATTACGGGAAAAGATATGCCTTCAGTTCTTGAAAAAGCTGCCCTGGCAGGACTGATCGATCATGGCGAGGTTGAAAAAATTGAAAAGATACTATGGTCGGTCATTTCCGATCCGGCGCTTGCCAGGCTTTTCAGCAGCCAGGTAAAGGTGAAGACAGAGGCCGAGATACTTCTGCCGGAAGGATCTTTTTATCGTCCCGACCGGATTGTTTTCGACGGAGAACAAGTTACGATCCTGGATTACAAGTCAGGAAAGCCCGGCGCACAGCATGGGGAGCAGCTTTTGCGTTATGCCGGTTATATAGCAGAAATGGGGTACAGGAATATTCGGAGGCTGCTGGTTTACCTGGAGCCTGAACTGAACGTGGTGGAGGTGTAAGGCTGGCGGACAAGCGGACAGAGATAAATACATGATATTATGACAGATGTTGAACGAAACCTTGTTAATTTATATAAAACCTGGAGCGGTATCGAACCAGGTTCAATCACAAAACTGCCTGGTTCCGGCTCCTACAGGAGTTATTACCGGCTCCTGGGTGCACAGGGAACAGTTATAGGTGCACATAACAGTGATGCTCGTGAAAATGAGGCATTCATAACCTTTACAAACCATTTTCAACGGGAAGGCATTCCTGTTCCTAAGGTTCTGGCAAATGATCGCGGGAACTGCATGTATCTTTTAACGGACCTGGGCGATACAACGCTTTACCAGTTGCTTACCAGGAAAAGAGTTGAATACCAGGGGGATCCGGCATGCCGGCTTCCACCGGAAGTGATGGATGTCTATAAAAAGGCCATCCGGTGGCTTCCGGTCATCCAGGTAAAGGCCGGAAAAACAATGGATTATACGGTTTGTTATCCCCGTGCGGCATTCGACCGCCAGTCGATGATGTGGGATCTGAACTATTTCAAGTACTATTTTCTGAAACTGGCAAAGGTCCCTTTTGATGAACAGGCCCTGGAGAATGATTTTACAACTCTTTGTGACTTGTTGCAGGAAGCAGATTCGGATTTTTTCCTGTTCCGTGATTTTCAGTCGCGTAACATCATGGTTTTCAGTGGTGAACCGTGGTTTATCGATTACCAGGGCGGCAGAAAGGGAGCTTTGCAATATGATATTGCTTCACTGCTCATGGACGGCAAGGCCGATATTCCCGAACCGGTGAGGGAGGAGCTGCTTCTCTTATACCTGGATGAACTTGAGAAGGTTTACCCCGTTGACCGGAAAAAATTCCTGCATGCCTATGATGGATTTGTCCTGATCCGCATCCTTCAGGCCCTGGGTGCTTATGGGTTCAGGGGGTACTATGAAAACAAAGCCCATTTCTTGCTGAGTATTCCATTCGCCTTGCGAAATCTCAGGTATCTGCGAGCGAATAAACTGATCGATTTCGGGCTCAATTCGTTGATGCAGGTAATTGACATGATGGTGGATAATCCGATATTTTATAATCAACAAAATGTTGAAATAAGAAATCATATTGATGACGATAACAATATATTATCGAAAAAAAAATACTCAGAGCATTCTGCCCGAAAACTCACGGTAACCATCAACAGTTTCTCCTATAAAAAGGCAATCCCTGCCGATGGAAGTGGCAATGGCGGCGGCTTTGTTTTTGATTGCAGAGCCCTGCCAAACCCGGGGCGGTATGATGAATTTAAGCAGTTCAACGGCACGGATCAGCCGGTGATCGATTTTCTGAAAAAGGAAACTGCGGTGAGGGAGTTTGTCAATTTTACCTGTTCCCTGGTCGATCAGAGTGTCAGTACCTATATCGATCGTGAATTTGACCACCTGTTGGTTTCGTTCGGATGTACGGGAGGGCAGCATCGTTCCGTATACTGTGCGGAAATATTATCTAACTATCTGAAATCCAAATATAATATCAATATTAACCTTCATCATATAGAGCAGGAATTAAAGAAATGAAAGCCATGATCCTTGCCGCAGGCCTGGGCACGCGGCTCAAACCCTTCACCGATTCTCATCCGAAAGCGCTTTATGTCTTCGGAGGGAAAACGTTGCTGGAACATGCGGTAATCCACTTGAAGGCTGTCGGAATTACTGATATTATAATAAATGTTCATCATTTTGCTAATCAAATAATTGAATATCTTTATCTAAACAATAACTTTGGAGTCAATATTTCGATTTCTGATGAAACCGGTGAGCTGCTTGAAACCGGCGGTGGCCTGAAAAAAGCATCCTCGTTTTTCAAAGACTGCACCGGTGCAATCGTTCGGAATGTCGACATTATCTCAGACCTTGACATGGCCAGCATGGCCGGTCATCACCTGGATTCCAAATCTATTGCCACGCTGGCCGTGCGAAATCGCGAAACCTCAAGGTATTTCCTGTTTGATGACAGGATGAAACTGTGCGGATGGGAAAACCGTAAAACCGGCGCAAGGCTTTTATCACAGGTAGCAGAAAGTTACCAGGCTTATGCCTTTAGTGGCATTCAGATTCTGGATCCAAAGATATTCCCGTTGATAACTGAAAACGGCAAATTCTCATTAACTGATCTTTACCTGCGCCTGGCAAAAACACAGAAAATTACCGGTTATCCTGAAGAAGGCATTATCTGGAAAGATGTGGGACGAACGTCACCCGTCACCCGTCGCCCTTTTCCTCGCCGGGCATAGCTTACTATCCTCATACCACCTGCACTTTGGTTTGCAGTTCAGGCAGAGGTTGATCTTTTCGTCATTCCTGACATGGTTGGTCCAGTCGGGATCGGCCATCTGAGGCTTTCCAAGCGCAACGAAATCAGCATGGTCATGTTCAATGAGCCACGACGCGCGCTCAGGTGTTTTAATATCGTTCACCACGATAACAGGGATGCTGACATGGGTTTTGATGATGGTACCACTATAGACAATCCAGTTATAATCGAACCCTTTGGGGGTGCGGGGCAGGTTCAGCACACTGCCGCCGTGCGATACATGCAATATGTCAACACCTGCATGGTCAAGATGCCTGGCGATTTCAATTCCATCCTCAAGTGTCGGTGAATTTGAACCCAACCGGTAGCCGATGATAAAACTGTCGCCACATTGTTTCCTGATTCCCTGGATGATATCTGTGGCCAGTTTCATGTTTTTTACCAGGTTTCCGCCGTATTCATCCACCCGCTTATTGAACAATGAAGAGGCGAACTGGTTTAGCAGGTAGCCGTGGGCACCATGCAATTCAACGCCTTGGTAACCCGCTCTTTGCGCTCTTTCAGCTGCATTGATGAAAGCATTTTTAGTGTCAATGATCTCCTTCATGGTCATTTCAACCGACCTTGGGTTATCCGCATCGGCAGAAGGAGCTTGTGCTACTGTGGAAACGATTTCGTTGGTCAGAAGACCTGCATGGTGTATCTGAAGAAGTGAAACTGCCCCTGCAGCTTTTACGGCGGCTGATACCAGGCTCATCCCGTGAATGTGCTCATCCGACCAAATTCCAAGTTGGCATGGGTTAAGGCGGCCACCCTTGCATACTGCCGTGGCTTCGGTGATAATGATCCCTGGGCCGCCGGCGGCAATTTCCCGGTAGTGATCAATGTTTTTTGCTGTCACAATCCCGTCTTCGCCGGCATAATGAAAACAAACAATGGGCGGAAATACGATACGGTTTTTAACTTTCAATCCTTTGAGGATGAATTCTGACAAAAGGCTCTGCATATACGGTTTACTTTTCACGAACCAAAGGTAAGAATTCCATCTTCTTTCTTCCCACTTAATTCCCTACTTTTGTCAACACAACTCCGTTAACCAATGCTTCCATTCCTTCAAAAAACAGCCCAATACCTGGTTTCTGAATTCCAGGATGACCTTGCCAGCCTGTGCATCGTACTTCCCAACCGCCGCGGAGGCCTGTTCCTTAGAAAATACCTGGCTGCTGAGGTTGGAAGGGTGACCTGGGCGCCCACCATTTTTTCCATCGAGGATTTCATGGCGGAGATCAGCGGACTGCAGGAGGTGGAGAATTTACACCTCCTTTTTGAACTGTTTGAGGTGCACCGCGAAATTGAGGGCAGGAACGCGCAGACATTCGAAGAATTTTTGCGATGGGCGCCCCAACTGCTCAGCGATTTTAACGAAATTGACCGATACCAAGCCGATGCAAAAGAGCTGTTTTCCACCCTGACCGAAGCCAGGGCCATCAGCCTCTGGAACCTTGATGGACAGCCACTTACTGAATTTGAGAAAAAGTATCTTCAGTTTTATCAGTCATTGCATGGCTATTACGAAAAACTGACCCAACGGCTGCTGGCCAAAAACCAGGCTT
>JBBQUQ010000042.1:0-29100 GCA_038212325.1 Bacteroidales bacterium | reverse complement strand
CAGGATTACACAATCCGTAATTTAGACCTGGAAGAAATCAGGCTTATACCGATTGAGTGGGCAGCCGGTGAAGGCTGGAATCCGGGTTTGCATGATGCCGGAAGTTTTTACGAAACAGATCCCAATGGGTTTTTTGCCGGATTTATTAACGGTGAGCCAATCTCCTGTATTTCAATGGTTAAATATAGTCCTCACTTTGCCTTTCTGGGTTTTTATATTGTCAGGCCACAATTCAGGGGTCGTGGATATGGCTTAAAAATCTGGAATGCCGCACTGAAATATGCCGGTTCCACCAACATAGGCCTTGATGGGGTAATTGAACAACAGGAGAACTATAAAAAATCCGGTTTCAGCCTGGCTTACCGTAACATCAGATATGAAGGTGTCAGCCTGCCTTCTTTCAGAAGTTTCCCTGGAATAGTTCCGGTTCAGGAAGAACATTTTGAAGAACTTTTAAGTTATGATTCCACCTTATTCCCAACTACCAGGCTCGGTTTTCTGAAAAACTGGCTGCACCAGCCCGATAGTTTTGCTTATATGGCATTACGGGAAAACAAGATTGCCGGTTACACCCAAATCAGAAAATGCAGGAAAGGCTATAAAACAGGCCCTTTGTTTGCCGATACCCCAGAAATTGCCAGGCAACTCTTATTAACTTCATTCAGCCAGCCAGAGGCTGGTACTCCGGTTTTTCTTGACACCCCGGAAGTTAATTTACAGGCAGTTACCCTGGCTGAATCGTTGGGCATGAAAAAGGTTTTTGAAACTGCCAGAATGTACACCGGGCGTTTTCCTGAAACAGACATGAGAAATATTTTCGGAATAACCAGTTTTGAGTTGGGGTAAAATTTGCACCATAACTCCTATGAATTAAGAATTTAAAGTATGATAAAAAAAGTCATCGGTTTTATAGTCGTACCTCTACTTGCGGTTTTCATTCTGCTATTCCTGCCATTAGATGCCGAAAATCCAAAAGTTACTTATGCATTCTGTATAGCCTTGCTTATGGCAGCCTGGTGGGTAACCGAGATAGTGCCTCTGGCAGTAACCTCTCTCCTTCCGGTGGCACTGTTTCCCCTTTTCGGAATTATGGATGCCAAAAGCGTTGCGGCAACCTACTGCAACGATGTGATTTTCCTTTTCATGGGTGGTTTTCTGGTTGCCCTAACCATGCAGCGCTGGCAATTGCACCGCCGCATTGCCCTGCATATCCTTATGTTTACCGGCGTTGGCCCAGGCAAAATTCTGATGGGTTTTATGATCGCCACCGCGTTCCTCTCCATGTGGATTTCCAATACGGCAACCGCTATGATGATGCTGCCGATTGCCATGTCAGTGATACAACAACTGGAAGATCTTTCAGAAAACAAGGGTATTGGAAAATATAGTATTGCCATTTTACTTGGAATAGCCTACAGTGCTTCCATCGGCGGCGTAGCGACTCTGGTAGGAACACCTCCGAATCTCTCCTTTGTCAGGATATTTCACATCTACTTCCCTGCCGGACCCGAAATTTCGTTTGCCTCATGGCTGATGTTCGCGTTGCCCTTTTCATTTTTATTCCTGGGAATTACCTGGTTAATACTTTATTTCATGTACAGGCCAAAAGAGAAAGATTGGGTTACTATTGACCGCGATACCTTTAAGCATCAGTTGAGGGATTCGGGGAAAACGACTTATGAAGAAAAAGTCGTTTTCGTTGTTTTTGTTTGCCTTGCAGTACTCTGGCTATTCAGGGCAGACTTGAATTTTGGTGTTTTTAAGCTTAAAGGCTGGGCGAGTCTTTTCCCGGAAGGTAAATCAATCAGCGACGGCACTGTGGCTATTTTCATGGCCATTATCTTGTTCCTTTTACCTTCACGAAACGAACCCGGTAGAAAATTGCTTGACTGGCCAACTGCATCAAAAATGCCCTGGCACATTCTTTTGTTATTTGGCGGAGGATTTGCGCTTGCATCAGGTTTTAAAGATTCGGGACTGTCGGTTTGGTTTGGCGAGCAGCTGAAATGGGTGGCCGCTTACCACGTAATTATTATCATTTTCGTGATAGCTTTGATTATAACTTTTCTTACCGAATTAACTTCCAACACGGCCACCACCGAAATGGTTCTGCCCATTCTGGCTGGTATCGCAATCAGCGCCGGAATACACCCTTTGTTATTAATGATACCCGCTACCCTTTCGGCATCTATGGCTTTTATGCTTCCAGTGGCAACACCGCCCAATGCCATTGTTTTCAGCACTTCCCGCATAAGTATGTCACAAATGGCGCGCACAGGGCTCATTTTGAATTTGTTAGGCGCAATTTGCATTACGTTGATGATGTATTACTGGGGAAGCTATGTCTTTAACATAGATTTTTCAACGCTGCCGGGCTGGGTAAACGTGAAATAACGCGCATTTAGCTGGTATTTTCGCCACCAACCTGCCCGACAGCAGGCGGTAGCATGAAAACACGAAATCTCACCAAATATTATTCATTGATATACAGAGTTTTGTGTAATTTGGTGATTTAGTGATTTACTGGCATTTCTTCATTTTATACCTTTTTTAGACTGGACTCAATAATTGATTGCTTATGAAAAAAAATCCGTCTCTTATCGCTTGCCGGTTTATCCGTTATTTTTCCTTTTCTGGCGGGTTGCAGAACAATCCGGAAGAGGATATTGCTGCTTTCAGAAATTTCCTCAGAAAACTTGATTGATTCCCGGTTTTTTTTGCCAGAAGTAGCCCCCTCAGGCAAAAAAAACGACCTGAAATTCAAATAAAACCCGAAATGGAGGCACCCTTTTTGCTGGCTTGTGTCTTCGTAATAGGTCAAATCAAATTATTGCATTAAAAATTAAATCAACTTCCCAGATGAAAAAACAACTCACCCTTCTGTTTTCTGCTGATAACGGCGGTAACTTTCACCAACGCGCATCGTTTAGTCTTTAACACACCGACAAGAATATCCAAAATCAAAATCGCCAATACCTCTATAGACAGATGGCATAAGGTTGGTCATTTTTCGATCATAAAAAGGATAATAATTAGTATTATTTAATGCCCACCAAAGACCTATTGAACGCAGTGAGCTATATGGACCATTTGAATCCCTTCCACCACCACCCATACCTGAAAAGCCGCTTTCATTTGTTGCATACTTGTTAACAGTTGTCCAATGAATGGTATCTGTCTCTTTTAGTTTACCCCCAATATTAAATCCTCTCCATTCATTGAGCAAATTTGTATCAGCCCCCATACCAAGATAGGCTTCCATCCGCATCCAATCTTTATCGCTTGAAACATGCCACCCTGCAGGACATACACCCTGTATTTTTTCCGGATATCCATTAGGATTATAAGGAAGGTTCAAAACGGCAGGTCCATTATAAAGTTTCCCATAAATAACCGAATTGGAAGGATCGTCATTATAATCGAACCAATATTTGGTGAAATAGTCCCCACTTATATTCCCTGCTCCGGTGCCATTTACCAATGGAATTCCATTCGAATAATGGGTAGTTCGCATGTTCTCTCTCATCCAGCATTGACTTCCGATTTGAACTGTAGGATAAAGGTTCCCATCGTAATCATAAACAACGGGATTGTCTGGGCATGGTATTGATAGAAATATGATGATCGAATCCAAATTTAATGGTTTACTGATGAAAGTATTTGGATACATCCCAGTTCTAATAGCAGTAAACCTTACTGCGTCACCGGGAGAAAAGATAAAACCCGAAACTGAGGAATGCCTGACAGAAATCGGTTCCATATTTGGGCAGCTAAAATCATTACAATCTTTTTGAATGATACTTGTAACCTGTTCTTTGCCACCGATAAGAATGAATGATTCACTTGTTGCGTCTCCATGTACATGCAAAATAGTAATGGGCTCATTTCCAGTATGAACTTCTGTAAGATGAGAACCTGCTGTAAATCTCACACTTTGGTTTACCAATAGTTTTCCAGTTAAATCGAATAATTCAAATTTCAAATTTTGTGGTTGTGACAGAGAAACAATAACTTTATAAAAACCAAGCTGGCTGAGAGTTACATAAATCCCATGTTCGTCAGAATGTTCATTAATAGCATTGATAATCAACCCTTTATTAAGATCTATTTGATAAGCCGTGATTTTAGGTAGTGGAGATAATATTATTTGGTTTGGCTGCGTAAGATTCTCTAAAATAATTGAATCCAAAAATACAGGAATACCTTGATATTTAGCGGTTAACATCACCGTAACATCCTGTGCCTGTGTTATTAAAAATATGTTAAGAAGTAAAATAAGTATATTTTGTCTCATGTGTTAAAAGTATAACAAAGTTCAGAACTAACTGGGTTTTCTTCTTTGCACTTTTTCTAAGTTGTTTTGCCATAAGGTTGGTAAATTTAAGCTTAAAAAATGCTAACATTTGATTGAGGCTAATATAAGAAAATTACTGATTAAGTGAGTATCCGAACAATTTCATCAAGCGCCTGGTAAACCTCTTTATCAACCTCCTTCACGGGTAAAAATGGAACGAGTTCGTAGTATCGTCCCTTGTTGAGCGGAACCGGTTGAGACGACAAGTCGCTGTATCGTTCGAGCAATTGTTCAAAAAAAGCGCTTATTTTGATGTTTTTTGTGTTGTTTTTCCAGGTTACATCTTTCAATGCAGGGGTCAATGCATTAAAGTCGACAAGCGCTTGCAG
Source organism: Bacteroidales bacterium (assembly GCA_038212325.1). GTDB lineage: Bacteria > Bacteroidota > Bacteroidia > Bacteroidales > FEN-979 > CAIVAT01. The sequence goes on along the minus strand of JBBQUQ010000042.1, from coordinate 24,417 downwards.
GTTCCCAGAGAATATGACATGGAGCAGTGTGTCGTTAAAAGCTTCATGGAAGAACGAATCAAGCAAGGTTCCCGCGATATGGAGATTGCTGTTTTTCCAGGCTTCGATCACAGAGGGTTTTATGAAATAGTTTTCAATTTCATATTGTTGCCAATATTGTGTAACCAAGTCAGGATTAATTTCATTGGCGCGTTTTTTACCGTCGCTGTCAAAGATGGCTAAACCCTTAAAGTCGGGGACCACCGATTTGATCGCGTAGAAATGTTTTTTATAGTAACCAAAACTACCCTGGAGAGATGCAAGTTCAAACTCAGGGGTGAATTCAGGTTCGGAATTCTGCGTGTAATAGTAGTTGAAATTGCTGTTTAAAATTTCCAGCGCCTGATCATGGCCGGTCAATTCCGCAAAAGCTTTCAGAATTTGCACGTCAGTGGAACCTTCAACATACAGGATGCTTTTTTTCAGCCTCGCCTTATAATAATGTTCCATGCCAAAATTGCCCAGCGCGGAACGAATATCTTTCTTTTCGGCTAAATTGATGGCATCACCATCCAGGAGAAGAACCAGGTTGGTATCTGATGCTTCGTTGAGTACCACCTCAGAATGGGTGGCCATGATGATCTGGTTGTTGTTTTTCTGAGCAAGGTCATTCAGGAGGAAAAATACGACCTTCTGACGTAAAATTTCGAGATGGGCATCCGGTTCGTCAAGCAGTAATACAGAATTTTTGTGTGACAGGATATAAGCAACCAGGAGCAGGATCTGCTGCATGCCTCTGCCTGCCAATGAAATATCAAGCGGATTTAACACCCCGCGTGTTTTGTATTTAAGTTCAATAGTTCCACGGATGGTATTATAGACGGGTTTAAGCAATTCAACCGAGAAAAGTTTTTTCATCAGGATATTCAACTCTTTCCAGTCGTGATCAGAAGTTTCACGGTTTTGGAAGATTTGAAAGCAGAGATTGCGTAACACTTCCGCAGTTTTTCCTTCTCCAATCAGGAAATCGATTCGTTCCTTGCTGATCTGTGGCTCATCGATTCCCAACCCCGACATTGGATATAATATATTGACATTCAAACTTGCTGCATATTCAAATAACTCCCTGTTGGTATAAAAGTCAACATCCGGCAAACAGTAAACCAGTTCGGGATAGTGCGTAAAAGTGATTTTACAATCTTCGACTCTTCCATTAAACCAGAGTCCAACCGTTATTTCAAGAGGAATCCCAGGTGCATTCCCTTTGCGGACTTCGGTTTTATTCCAATAATAGCGAGTTTCCTGAACAGGAACCTGAACTATTTCGAGCCTGTTAATACCTACGGTCAGATTTTTCTTTCCCCTGGTGTTTTTTTTAGCTTCCCACCATCTCTTTACACCCATGCTCCACAAGGCCAAAGCTTGTAATGCAGAGGTTTTTCCCGAATTATTCGGCCCGATCAAAACCGAAGGTTGATCAAGATCAATAACGACCTCATCGCCAAACACTTTAAAATTATGAAGCTTGAGATAGAAAATCAATTTCATAGACTGTACTATTATTTCGTATAACGAATAGAAGGAACGTGTTAGACTAAAAGTTTAAAACAAAAGGAGATATAAAAGTATCAAAAAAAATTAAACATCCATCTATTTTCCGAACGCCTTAAACAATTGCCCGAAAAGATTCAGCGCATCGCTGACCACCATTGCGCTCGCTCATCCATTACTGCATCGACAACCGCAGCGATTACAAGGATTTCACCTGCGACCCGTGGTTAATTTTCAGCAGATTGCCAAATTCCCGTTCAATTACCTGTGTCCCCGATAGGGTTAATGTAGCCTGAACATATACTTTTTCTCCCTGTTTCTCCGCATTCCGCAAACCATGATCCTGAAAATATTATTTTCCTCCATTTTCAAAAATCCGTTTTCCCTGGATATCATATCGTGGAGCAAAAAGGATAAAATTGGCCTCATATCAGCCCTTTCCCAAAGCCTTAAACAACTGCCCGAAAAGGTTCAACGCATCACTCACCATCTTTTCATTTTCCACAGGAATTTTCAGGTAGGTCTTTCCGGTTGCCGGGTCTTTATCGACCAGCGATGAAACCAGTTTTTGGGTAGCTTCCGGGGAAGAGAAGGTCTGTGCCAGTCCGCTGAAAAATCCAAGGCCTTTCGAAATCAGGTCAAAAGGTTCCGGGGGCACGGGGGGAGCCGGAGTTTCAACGGTTTTCATGAAGGCACGGAACTTGTCTTCACCCATGAAGATCGAATCTTCCCCATCGTTCAAAATTCCATCGAAGAGGGAGCTTTTGAACTTCAGCCGAGGCCGACTGGAGGTTCAATCCGGTACTGCCGGCATCGGTTGATAAAAATACGCGGCAGGAGGGATCACTGTTGAAATGGTCGAATAATTCCTTTCTGCTACGGCTTGGTATTCCGCCGTGCAGGTAACGGTAACCGACTTCCCGTTCATCCAGTTCGCGGGCAACCAAACGCGTCATGCGCTCCCACTGGCTGAAGACCACCACCTTTTCATTATTTCCGTCGAGGCACTCTTCGAGGATATTCATCAGCTCCCCGATTTTGGTATCATGACGGGTTTGCTGATCGAGGATGTACGAGCTGTCGCAAACCATCCGCATGAGGTTCAGGTTGATCATCAGCCGCTGGCGGTCTTTTTCGTTGAGGAAACCCATGTGTTTCCATTTGTTGACAATGCGCGCGACAATATCTCTGACTCCTTTACAATTTTTCTCAACAATGGTGGATTTCCCGGATGGATTTTCTCAATTACCTGATCGATGCATACCTGATATTCCTGGTTCCCCGGTTTGACACTTCCCTGAAAGTCCAGGCCAGGAATCCGCGAAAAGTATACGCCATTGAATCAACTAAAGCTTACCGAAGCGACCATTATAACTTTCGATCAGCAGGACGAAATAATATCGTAAATGGTTTGTAAAACGTTTTACAATAGTCGTGCAACCTACCGGTGATGATTATAAAAAATAGTGTAATTTTGCCGTCGCTTTTGGCTCCGTAGTTCAATGGATAGAACGGAAGTTTCCTAAACTTTAAATATAGGTTCGATTCCTATCGGGGCTACTGATACAACCCTTTAAATCATAGTATTTAAAGGGTTTGTCTTTTTTTGTACCCGTGCTTCACGGAATATGTCAACGATGGGTGCAGCCCATCGAAGATTTAGCACCAAATTCCAAATGTACCCCGAAACTTGAGTTATGTAACAAATTAGATTATTTATTTAAGGCACTGTAAACCAATATTGTTGATCTTTGCAAATATTAATTCCTGATGCCTTGCCATAATAATTAATCATGAAATTATGAACGAGCGGATGGTTAAAAATATCGCCACGATATGATCGAAATCCTCATTGTAGATGACCATGCAATCGTACGGGAAGGATTGAGCAGGATCATTGAATTCGAAACTGATATGGTCGTCACCGGGATTGCAAAAAATTCGTCGGAAGCCATCAACATTATTTCATCCCATAGACTGGATGTGATTGTTCTGGATATCTCCATGCCCGGGCGGAGCGGGCTGGATGTGATCAAAGATATCATTATCATCCAGCCAAAGATCAGGATTATCATGCTCAGCATGTACCAGGAAGAACGGTTTGCCGTACGGGCATTCAAAGCCGGGGCATCCGGTTACCTGACCAAAGAGATGGCTTCGGAGGAAATCGTAAACGCAATCAGGAAAGTCAACTCCGGTGGAAAGTATGTCTCTCAAAGGTTTGCTGAAAAGCTGGTGGAAGAGTTGAGTGCACCGTCAGCGTTATTGCCTCATGAACGACTCTCCGACCGGGAATTTGAAGTCATGACCATGATGGTATCGGGAAAAACCATAAGCGCCATCGCACAGGAATTATCCCTGAGCAATCATACCGTAAGCACCTACCGCAAACGCATCCTTGAAAAAATGAACCTTAAAAGCAATGCTGAGATCATCTTTTATGCCATCGAATATGGCTTTTGGGTGTAGGTAACGCAACCTGGTCACTCCATTGGCGTGAACCGGGATAAAATATAATCATGAAAACAGATTTAAAGATACTGATTGTCGAAGATAACCCGTGCGACATTGAATTAATACTGTATGCCATAAAAACCGCCGGTTTCCGGTTCATCCATGAGGTCGTCATGACCGGCATAAGCTATAAAAAGGCCATTCGCGAGTTTAAGCCGGATATCATCCTTTCCGATTACTCGATGCCAAAATTTAATGGGATGAAGGCACTTTTGATCAAACAGGACCTGGCTCCGCTCATCCCGTTCATCCTGGTCACCGGGGCGATGAATGAAGAAATTGCAGTAGAAGTCATGAAGGCCGGGGCAGATGATTACATTATCAAAGAACACCTGAAAAGGCTGGCACCGGCCATATCCCATGCACTGGAGCAGAAAAAACTCAACCGGTATAAAATCCAGGCTGAAGCAGCGTTGAAGGAAAGCGAAACCCATTTTCGCACCTTGGCCAATTCGGGGCAGGCATTGATCTGGATTGCCGGGGTTGACAGGAAAGTCGTTTATTTCAATCAACCATGGTTTAATTTCACAGGTCGTCCGCTGGACCAGGAATTAGGAGATGGCTGGACCAATGGCGTACATCCGGATGACTTAAAACAGTGCATTGCCACGTACAAGGAGAAATTTGACGTGCGTGAAAAATTCAGCATGGAATACCGCATCCGTCATGCCGATGGCAACTTTCGCTGGGTTCAGGATGATGGCACCCCGCGTTACAACAGCAACGGGGAATTCATAGGGTACATCGGGCATTGCCTGGATATTACGCAGCATAAGCTTGCAGCGGAAAAAATCAAAAAATACAATGAACAGCTCCATGGCCTTACCGCCCACCTTGAACGTGTGAGGGAAGAGGAACGGCTGACCCTGTCACGGGACCTCCACGACGTTTTCGGGTCGTCTCTTTCAGGGCTGAAAATGGAACTGGCAATCCTCCAAAAGAGCATGTCTGATCATTACCTGGAGGTTCACCCGGATATACCGGCACGCATCCAGATCATGTCGGGCCAGATAGATGATACCATCGGCATGATGCGCAGCTTTATCAAGGAATTGCGACCGGAAATCCTTGAAGAACTTGGATTGGCGGAAACGATCCGCTGGTACTCCGGGGAAATTGCCCAACGCTCCGGGATTGAATTCCTGATAACCATTTTCCCGGGTGAGATCAGAATGAATTTAGAGCAATCCATCATTTTGTTCAGGATATTCCAGGAGATTCTCACAAATATCGTGCAACATGCAAAAGCAGGCAAGGTTACGGTATTCATCAAAAAGCACCTGCGCACCCTCCGGATAAAAGTTACAGACAACGGCACCGGCATTACAGAGGAAGAGATCATGCGTAATGATTCATTTGGCCTACTTGGCATGAAAGAACGGGTGTTCCTTTTGCACGGGCAAATCGACATCATTGGCATCCCCGGGAAAGGGACCTCTGTAAGTCTGACCATCCCCGTTGTATAATCTCTTTACCTTCTTTCATTCCAAATCGTTACATTGAATAGTCAGTTTTGACTACATACTTTATACTAATTCCATAACATCCGCACTCCTTTGTTAGGATTATCTTTGTGACGTTTTCTCCTAACTCGTCTGCTACGCGGTGAATTGCCCCGAACCACAAAGCCCATCGCATCCTACCCATTTTGCATTAAATCATTTGAGGAACAATCTCAGAATTAAACATCAGGCGGATTTTAGAAAATGTTTGATATCTATAATTTATTCTATTAATCGTGTAACATTAGTTTGCATTGATGCGTAGAACATTGCAAGGTTAAGTTGCTTAAAAACTGTAAGGAGCATGACGCGATTATCCATATTACTTTTTTCATGTTTATACCTGGCTGTCACGGCGAAGGCCCAGAACAATGTCGGGATCAACGACAACAATTCCTCACCGGAAGCCTCGGCCATGCTTGACATTTATTCCACCACAAAGGGGCTACTCGTTCCCCGGGTGGCATTGACAGGTACCGGCAGCGCTTACCCCGTGATCTCACCCGCCATCAGCCTGCTGGTGTATAATACTGCGACAACATCGGATGTTATGCCGGGTTATTATTACTGGGATGGATCCAAATGGCTTTCTATGGTTTCCGACGCTTCCAGTTACTGGTCAAAATCTGGCAATAATATTTACAATAATAACAGCGGGAATGTGGGTATTGGCACGGGAAGCCCGGCATCTTTACTTTCCGTGGGAGCATCTTCACCATTCCAGGTCAGTTCAACCGGTGATCTGGTAAAGATTAGAGGTGTTACATACAGTTGGCCGACCAGCGTTACAAACAATTATTACCTGAAAACAACAGCAGCCGGGGTATTGTCCTGGGCAGCCGTTGCAGCGGTGCCATCTCTGACATCAGGAAGTGTGGTTTTCAGCGGAGGAAGTACCACCTTGTCGCAAGATAATACGAATTTTTATTGGGATAACACTAGTGGAAAAAAAACTTTAGGTATAGGCACTAAAATTTTTACCGCTGCATATCCCGAAAAACTCAAAGTAGATGCCGGGGCAACAGGGAATTCGAATTACCAGAATGTAATTGTGGGATTGGGAAATACGAACAATTATGCGCAACTCAACCTTAAAAACCAGAACGCTGGCGGGAGCGCATCTTCTGATGTTGTGGCGACGGCTGATAACGGCAATGAAACCACCAATTACATTGACATGGGAATCAATTCCTCCACCTATAACGATGCCAATTATACCATCAGCGGTGCAAATGATGCTTACCTATATAATGTGGGTCAGGACATGATCATTGGTACCGCCACCCCCGCAAAGTCCCTGCTTTTAATGACAGGCGGAACCATGATAGAAAACGAGCGCCTGCGGATTGACGGAACCGGCAATGTAGGTATTGGTAACTCTTCCCCGGAATCCTTGCTTTCCGTCGGTTCATCTTCACAATTCCAGGTCGGTTCAATGGGTGACCTGGTAAAGATCAATAATGTTGCAACAAGCTGGCCTTCTTCGCAGGGTGCGGCATCTACCTTTTTGCAGAACAATGGCAGCGGGACATTATCCTGGGCAGCAGTTTCAGGGGGAACTGTAACCTCAGTTGCTGCCGGCGACGGGATGGATTTCACCACAATTACGGGATCGGGCAGTGTTATCATGGGAACGCCTTCCACCATTGACAGTACAACCTCCAACGGGGTATCCACAGGCACCCATACCCATGAACTTGGCGTGATCGGGATCACAAAAGGAGGAACAGGAGCAATAACCAGGACAGCTGCATTTAACAACCTTGCACCTGCACAGACAACCAATTCGGGTAAATACCTGACGACTGACGGGACAAATGCCTCATGGGCTGCCGGAGGATTGATTCCTTCTTTGACATCCGGCAGTGTCATTTTCAGCGGAGGCAGTACCACACTTTCAGAAGACAACGACAATTTTTACTGGGATATCACAAACAAACAATTGGGAATAGGAACAAAAACTTTTGATGCAACAAATCCTGAAAAATTATTGGTGGATGCAGGTGTAACAGAATCAGTCAATGCTATCTATGCCAAAGGAACCATCAATAATTATTTACAAACAAATATACAAAACCTGTCCGACGGTGATAATGCTTCCACCGATATCGTTGCAACAGCCGATAATGGCACGGAAACAACGAATTACATAGATATGGGGATCAATGGTTCCGGTTATATTTATGACTCGTTAAATCCGATAAGTAGCGGGCTCCCGAATGACACTTATATTTACTCGGCAGGAAACGATTTTCATCTCATCAACAATAACCCGGATAAAGATATGCTTTTTTTGACCGGAGGAGCTGCAATCGAGAATGAACGGATGAGGATCACCAATTTCGGAAAAGTTGGAATAGGGACGGGGAAACCCACTGCCCGGTTGCACATCATCGGACAATTGGATGAACCGCAGTTTAAAGTTCAATCTTACATTGACCAGACTAATGATATCATGCAGTTATGGGATCCTGATGCCAGTACGAAATATGTGACAGTTGACAACCTGGGCAGGATGATCATCGGGGGACCAGGTGCTGCAGTAGGCAGTAATAATTTATTAACCGTTAACTCTTCCACCCATACTCCTGAGGCCAGTGCTTTCAATACCCTTGTAGAATTTGACAGCGAGGATGGAGAAAAAAGCGATTTTGTTATGAGGTTATCGGGAGACAATGGTTACCCCAGGATTGTTTTAAAAAGGTCAACAGGGGATCTGTCCTCTCCTGCAAATGTAAGCCTTTCCCAGCCTGATCTTGGAGCACTTTATTTTAAGGGATACTGTGGCAGTTCATGGAGTTGGCTTTCAGGGGTTATCGCTCAATACACCGGTGACGGTACGACAAAAAAGGCTGATCTGCAATTCCAGACGGCAAATGGTGATGCAAGTCCGGTGACACGAATATATATCAGCGCTCCCGGTAATGTAGGAATAGGCAGTACAGACCCGGGGAACAAACTTGAAATAAACCAGGGGGCAACAGGAAACTCCGGTTTGAGATTTACACAATTAAGATCTTCATCAACACCTTCCTCCGCCAATGGTTCTGTACTTTCAGTAAATGCCGATGGGGATGTAATTCTGACACCAAATACCGCAGTCAGTACCCCGCTTTCCGGTCTTACGCCTGCAATGGGCACCAACACGATCGACAATCTAAATCTTGCCCAAGCCTGGAACTGGTCGACGGCTGCAACAGAAAATCCAATGGCATTTTCTGCCAATGCTTTAACATCCGGTAATTTATTAAGCCTTTCAACCTCAAATACAGGTCACACAGGCAGCCTCTTCCAGGTAACCGATGCTTCAACAGGTTCGGTTTCCAATGGTCTTGTCCGTTTCAACTTTTCAGGAGCACATACAGGAAATGGTTTCCAGGTAAATGACGCCACTTTAACCGGCAATGCAGCATCAATTACAGGTAACAGCCTTACGACCGGAACACTGCTGGATGTCACATCAAGCTCTGTGAATGGAAACTCTGCGAACGGTTTATTGCGGGTGGCAAATACAAGTTCTGATACCAGCGGTATTATCTTCAGGGCACAATCCAACAGCACATCCGGTTCAGGGCTTACAGTAAAAGGTACCGGGACGGTGGGCATAGGTTCCGGTATATTCGACCACGACAACCCTGAAAAATTATTGATTGATGCAGGAACCACAATGTCTGTCAATGCTATTTACGCGAGAGGAACGATCAACAATTACTTCCAGACAAATATCCGGAACCTGTCGAATGGCACCCAGGCTTCATCTGATATTGTTGCAACTGCCGACAATGGCACGGAAACGACGAATTTTATGGATATGGGGATCAATGGTTCCGGGTATGTTTACCAGGCCGGAAACCCGATTGAAACAGGGAAAGCAAATGATTGCTATGTGCTGGGATCAGGAAACGATCTGTACTTTGTCAATAACAATGCAGCCAAAGATATGATTTTCATGGTTGCAGGCACCGCCCCGACCAATGAAGCAATGAGGATTACCTCGGCTAAACGAGTGGGTATCGGGACTACGAGTCCGGCCAGTTTGTTTTCGGCTGGGGCTAATTCGGAATTCCAGGTGAATTCCACCGGGAATATGGTCAAGCTCAACAATGTAGTCACAAGTTGGCCATCCTCGCAGGGCGCTGCCGCTTCATTTCTGCGGAATGACGGAAGTGGCAACCTTACATGGGTTACAGGCACCGGCGGTGCATCACTTTCCGGTCTCACCCCTGCCACAGGTACCAACACCATTGATAATCTCAATTTTGCCCAGGCATGGAACTGGTCAACCGCGACAACACAAAATCCCATGACTTTTTCCGCCAATGGTTTAACTACAGGAAATCTCTTTAGTCTTTCAACAACAAATACAGGTCACACAGGAACACTGTTCCAGGTAACCGATGCATCAACCGGAACTTCTGCAAACGGTCTTGCCCGGTTTAATTTCACAGGAGCACATACAGGAAATGGTTTCCAGGTCAATGATGCCACGCTTACCGGAAACGCAGGAGCCATTATCGGGAACAGCATAACAACGGGAACTTTACTTGATATTTCTTCAAGCTACGCATCCGGGAATTCGACCAACGGATTATTTCGTGTGGCAAATACCGGTGCAGGCACCAATGGCATTATTTTCCGTGCACAAGCCAACAGTACGGCCGGTTCCGGTATGACGGTAAAGGCTGACGGTACGGTCGGCATTGGCACGACAACTACAAACAACAAGCTTGAGATCAACCAAGGGACCCCTGGTTATTCCGGGTTGAGATTTACTCAAATGACTTCCGTATCAACCCCCTCCGCTTCAAATGCGGTGGTTCTATCGGTTAATGCCAACGGCGATGTCATCATCACACCGAATACAACCATCAGTGTTCCACTGTCCGGTCTCACGTTTGCCACAGGCACCAACACCATCGACAATCTGAATTTTGCCCAGGCCTGGAACTGGTCGACAGCCAACACACATAATCCCATGGCAATTTCTGCCAATGTATTGACTTCCGGAAATCTTTTCAGTCTTTCAACTACCAATACCGGTCATACAGGAACATTATTCCAGGTATCCGATGCTTCAACCAGTGCTTCAACCAACGGACTGGTTCGTTTTAATTTTTCAGGCGCTCACACCGGCAATGGTTTCCAGATCAACGATGCCACGCTCACCGGCAATGCAGGAGCAATTATCGGGAACAGCCTAACGACAGGAACATTACTTGATATTTCTTCAAGCTATGCATCCGGAAATTCGACCAACGGTTTATTCCGTGTTGCAAATACCGGGGCAGGTACCAATGGAATTATTTTCCGTGCCCAGTCAAACAGCACATCCGGTTCCGGCCTTACTGTTAAGGCTGATGGGAATGTGGGTATTGGTTCCGGAACATTCGACGCAACAAACCCCGAGAAATTGCTGGTTGATGCAGGAACCACAACTTCTGTAAATGCCATTTATGCCAAGGGAACGATCAATAGTTATTTCCAGACGAACATCCGGAACCTTTCCAATGGCGCACAGGCTTCCTCCGATATTGTTGCAACGGCTGATAATGGTACGGAAACAACAAACTTTATGAATATGGGGATCAATGGTTCTGGGTATGTTTACCAGAGCGGGAATCCTATTGAAACGGGTAAAGCAAATGATTGTTATGTTCTGGGGTCAGGGAACGATCTGTACCTTGTTAATAATAATGCAGCCAAAGATATGATTTTCCTGGTGGCTGGTACAGCGAGCACCAATGAGGCAATGAGGATTACTTCAGCCAAACGTTTGGGAATTGGCACTACCGCTCCTTCCAATACGCTCTCGGTTGGCGCCAATTCGGAGTTCCAGGTGAATTCCACCGGGAATATAGCCAGGATTAATAATGTCGCTACAAGCTGGCCATCTTCACAAGGTTCAGCCGCTACCTTTTTACGGAACGACGGAAGCGGCAACCTTGCATGGGTTGCGGGCATCGGCGGCGCATCACTTTCAGGTCTCACGGCTGCCACAGCCACCAATACCATCGACAATCTTAATTATGCCCAGGCATGGAACTGGTCAACCGCGACAACACAAAATCCCATGACTTTTTCCGCCAATGCCCTGACCACCGGAACATTGATGGATATTACTTCCTCTTATGCTTCCGGGAATTCGACCAACGGCTTATTCCGGGTTGCCAATACCGGCGCTGCTACCAACGGAATTATTTTCCGTGCCCAATCCAACAGTACAGCCGGTTCCGGGATGACTGTGAAAGCTGACGGGTCGGTGGGTATTGGTACAACTACAACAACCAATAAGCTTGATGTCGCCGGAAATGTCGGGATATCTTCCGTAGGAGCGCCCAGCGTTTTAACTATTGATGCCCATAGCAGTACCACCAACATTGCCAAATTATCCTTTATCAATTCTTACGGTACCGGCGATTTCCAGATCGGGGGCGACGGCGGGGATATTTTCTGGCAGGGTGGAGGCGGGCGAAACCTGCAAATGGGTGCCTGGCATGGCATGGATTTGGCCGGAGCGAGACTTTCTGCAACACCTATGGCTTTCATGTCAGGAACGAACGGCAACTATAATACCCGGGTCATCAACACCACCGATGCCATCGGGTTGATCGTTCAGGGGAATTCGACCCAGACCAAAAACCTGCAGGAGTGGAGGAATTCTTCCGGCACGACGCTGTCTGTTTTAACACCGTCGGGATCGGTTGGTATTGGAACAAGTGCTCCGGTAAGTTCATTATCAGTTGGCGCCAATTCGGAGTTCCAGGTAAATTCCACCGGGAATGTAGCCAGGATTAATAATGTCGCTACAAACTGGCCATCTTCTCAGGGAGCAGCCGCCACCTTTTTGCGGAATGACGGAAGTGGTAACCTTACGTGGGTTGCCGGTACCAGTACATCGCTTTCAGCGCTCGTGGCTGCCACAGGCTCCAACACCATCGACAATCTTAATAATGCCCAGGCCTGGAACTGGTCAACGGCCACTACACAAAATCCCATGTCTTTTTCCGCCAATGCACTGACCTCCGGGAATCTTTTCAGCCTCTCTTCGACAAATTCAGGTCATACAGGTACCCTTTTACAGGTGACTGACGGATCAACAAGCGCCGCCACCAATGGCCTGGTTCGTTTTAACTTTTCAGGAGCCCATACTGGTAATGGGTTACAGATCGATGATGCAACGCAGACCGGGACAGCATTGGACATCAACGGCAACAGCATTACTACCGGGTCTTTAATTGATATTTCTTCAACCTATGCATCCGGGAATTCGACCAACGGCTTATTTCGTGTGGCAAATACCGGTGCAGGAACCAATGGCATAATTTTCCGTGCCCAATCGAACAGCACAGCAGGTTCCGGCTTAACGGTGAAGGCAGACGGAAATACAGGCATCGGCACCACCACTCCTGCTGCAGACCTTGATGTGAATGGCAGCATGAAGCTCGGCCCAAATTGCCCGGTGCTCAGCGGGATCATCAAAACGTCGGTTTCAGTAACAGATAACACCTCCTTTGATTATAATGTAACCCGTACAGAAACTGTGACCATTACAGGCGCTGCCGTAAATGCAACTGTTATTGTAAACCCAAGAACGGCTTTACCAACCCGCCTGGGGATTGCTTATTCGTATGTAAGTGCAGCAAATACGGTTAAAATTAACATCACAAATTCAGGAGGTGCAGTTGCCTTAGGAACAGTAGTATTTGATATTACTGTGATTCAATAAAAGAATATAGAAACCGCAGTCATGAATAAAATTGACAGGATAAATAAGATAGTTGACCGGAGTTCCTCCCGGTTCATCCTTATTATTTTGTTGATATGCTTAATTTTTCATTTGGATTCCTATTCCCAGCAACTCAATTGTAACACTGGGGCTTATATTAAAAACAATGCTGCCAACATCGTTGTGAATGGAAGTGTCGTCAATGCAGGAGCCTTTTCCAACACAGGAAGCGGTACCATCAAGCTGACCAATGCCTGGATCAACAACGGAACGTATACGCCAGCTACCGATACTGTATTTTTTCTTGGCAGTGCAACTCAGGAAATATCGGGAACATCGGTAACCACTTTCCATCATCTTTTCATCAATAACCCGGGAGGAGTTGCAGCAGGCAAGAACATTGCTGTCAACGGAAACCTGGATCTGCTGAGTTCGAATCCTTCGTCGTCACTGGGCACCCTCGAAATGGGTACCGATACGCTGAAAATGGGCGGATCGGCCATAACAACAGGTTCGGGTGATGTAACCGGAATAGTAGGCCGTTCAGTTTTTATTGCCGGTGTTCCTTACTCATTTGGTAACTCTTATACAACGGTCACCTTTTCGTCGGGGGGCACACTTCCAACTGACATGAAGGTGAGGATCAATATTGGCACAGCTCCTTCCTGGAAAACGAATGCCATCGAACGCAACTATGATATTGTAAGAACAGGAGGAAGCGGAAACACAGTTGACATGGCCATGCATTATCTCGACAGCGAACTCAATTCCAATCCGGAGGATGAACTGTATATCTGGGATTATCATGCGAATACAACCCCCAGGCGACTGGAAACCCTCCCGAAGAGTGCCGGAAACACCACGAATGACTGGGTAAGTACCTCAAACCTGGACATCAGCTACCTGGGCACCACGTTCAATGATCACATGTGGTCGCTTGCCCAATCCGTTTATGTGACCTTCGAAGGGACGAGGGGATGGCGTATGGTCTCATCGCCAACCATGACTACCTACGGTGGTCTTCTGCAAAATTTCATCACCCAGGGAATGACCGGTTCCACCTACCCGGCCAAGCAACCCAACTTCCTGTGGTTTGATGAAACGGATACCCTCACGACCAACATGAGCTGGCGAAATACAAGCAGCCTGGCCAATACCACCATTCCCGGGCGGGGATTTTATTTTTACGTGTTCGACTCGGTTTCCGGGGCCAACTGCGACACCCTGCCGCGCCGGATGAATGCCACAGGAAATGCTTATTTCCCGGCCGGCACCTTCACGTTCACCGGCGTCAACCATCCCGTTACCTCTACCGCGAGAACCGGGATTCAGACGCAGCAAAACCCCAACGATACCATCTACTACGACATCAACGTCGCCGACCAGGGATGGAACCTGGTAGGAAACCCTTCCGAATCGACCTTAGACTGGGATGCAAGCGGCTGGACAAAGACGAACCTCGACAATTCAATTTATATCTGGGACCCTGCCGACAGCGAATTCAAAGTGTGGAACGGGTACATCGGCACACTCGGCAGCGGACTGATCCATCCGTTCCAGGCATTCTGGGTCAAAGCCAGTGCGACATCGCCGGTGCTCAGTTTTACCAGTGATGTGCTCACCACCGGCGGCAGTTTTTACGGCGGCGGCGCCAAAAAGAAATCGCTTCAAACCGGTCCCAGGCCACTTGCCGTTGACCTCAGCCTGCTTGGAGCCGGGATGCAGGGAAATGCGATGATCTCGTTCATGGATAATGGCACGATTGGTCCCGACGCCCAGGATGCCTACCGCCTTGAGCCGCTTTCCGATTCATGGATGGAGTTGTTTACCCTTTCCTCCCCCGCGCACGCACTTCCGCTGGTGATCAACAACCTGCCCCTCGACGGGCCTGACGTTATCGTTCTGCCTTTGTTTACGGGCGAGCAACAAAATGGCCGCAGTGTGGGCGGGAATTTTACCCTGCAGTGGGCGCTGCCTCCCGACTGGCCGGCCGACTGGGCCATCAGCCTGCACGACCACAACAGTAAGACAGCCATCTCCATGCGCCACCAGCAAAGCTATGACTTCACCCGATCAGACAACAAAAGCACTTCAGCTTCGGGGAATGCGATTGACGGGGTGCCGGCATTGCCGCCATCAATCTTAAATCCCGTTGCCCGCGAGAGCATGCTCAAAAGCGCCTCAGCGGTATCGCCTTTTTCAATCATTATTCAAAAACACAGCGACACCAACGACCCGGTTTATATGGCGCAGCAACCCACCCTGCTGCAAAACTACCCGAATCCTTTCTGCAACAGCACCACCCTTCGCTTCAGCCTGCCGGTGGCCACGATGGTGAACATCAGGATCTGTGATATATATGGCGTCCTGATCGATGTTGTTGCGAACCAGTACTTTGAAGCCGGCATACACAGCCTCACCTGGCAGGCAAGGGATGCAAAACCCGGTATTTACCTGGCGTGCATGCAAACGAATGATATGAAGGGAGTTATTAAACTTATTAAAACGACATTTTAGAAAGCCCGTGTAAATGAGAGAATTCGAGGAAGGATACGGAAAATGGATCATCATCACCCTGGTGTTTTTCAGCAGTATGATCACAACCCTCCATGCCCAGAATGTCATAAGCATCACGGCTTCAGCCATGGTGACCAGCAATTCCGAGATAGAACTGGTGACTATTTATAACATATTGATTGATGAAACCTCTGCCGATAACGGCATCATCCATATTTCTCCTGTCAATGATGCGCTAGCCGGGAAATTGCTGGTCAAAGGTCAGCCAGATGCGGTGATACGCATCACTTTTTCGCAGCAGCCCCCCCTGGTGAATTCCAATGGCAAAGGAACCCTCGTCCTTCACTATGAGATCAGCGGATACAATGAAGACAACCAGCGGGCATCGCAGTTGCTGGATGTGTTGGAGCGATCGCTGAAATTCAACAAGAAGGGGGAATATTACCTGTGGGTGGGCGGGCGCGTGGATATCACCAATGCCAGGCCGGGCAGCTATGAAGGGGAGTTTACACTTGAAATTGAATACTTGTAAAATGAAAACCATCCCGACACCTATTGCCACGATGATATTTTTCAGTATGCTGCTGTCGTACCAGGGAATGGGGCAACGCATTAGTTTTGGTCTGTATGCATCAGAAGGCATTGTTTTGGCCCATGGCAATGTTGAAGAGCTTAATTTTAACAATAAACAAACGCTGATCCTGGCAGGGAACACCGTAACGATTTCATTAACTGACAACACTGCCGCCGTGCTTACCATAACCGGCCGTGCCGACCTGGATGTGACTGTTACCCTTGATGCACCGGCCACCCTCGACCTCGACACATGGCAAATCCCGTTCGCCTGCAGCTTTGCTTACTCCAACCTGGGAGCGGCGAATGAAACCATTGCCAAAACACAGGCTGTGCAGGTGGCTCCGGGTTTCACAAGCGGAACCTTCCAGATGCTCCGGCGTGCAGCCGGACCTCCGGGGCCGCCTCCCACACCCGACCATGCCGGGCAAACCCTGCCGACTGCCGTGGCTTACCTGTTCGTGTATGGTACGTTGGGACCGGTTCCACAGGGCGCTGCAGCGGGACAGTATGGCGAACAGATCAATGTGCATGTGGAGTATGCGACGTATAACTAATTAAAAATGCAAAATGCAAAGTGAAAAATGGGATGAGGAAGGGAGTTGAGATAGGCAAGAGAGGGAGTGAGCGGCGGAAGCGGCTTGATGATGGTTATAAAGGCCGGGTGATGCTATTGTGCCTGGTGCCGATGTTTTTTAATTGTCATGCACAGGATATCAATATCACACTCGATGTAAATGCCAGTGCCGGGTTGGAAGAGGTTGCGCCAACGACCCTCGGCTTATTGCCTGGTACAGGAATAGGACTGGAAACCCTCCCGGGCACCGCAGTGTTCGCCATCACCGCGTACGAAAACCTGAAGGTGCTGGTTCAGGTGGAACTGGCCGATAAAAATGATAGAAGCGAACCCCTCAACATCTCCCTTGCCTACCTGAACAATGGCAGTAAATCAGCCATAGATGCCATTGCCGTGAAAGGCGGCAACGCCTGGTTTGACCTGAGCAACAGCGCACTGCTCATCGATCGCATGAAGGGCCATCCCAATGTACTGTACGCTTACCTCATTGTTACGTCAACCACACCGAATAAAAATATTGCAAGCCCCTCCCGAAAGGGAAACCTAAATATAAAAATCGAGTATAATTAACCGTATGTCTAACCCATATAAATTTTTAAAGAAAGGAGAAAAAAAAGCACAAAAAGAAAACGAGAACAAATGGATCTTTTATAATATGATCCGCCCCATTGACATTGATTTCATTTTTAATTATTCATCTATAATTATTTTTTTTTAACCTTTAAAACTCAAAATAATGAAAAAAACAATTCAATTTCTTATGGCCCTCGTGATTGTGATGGGCTTTGCAACTGGCGTAATGGCGCAGCAAACAGACAATGATGTAATAACCGCCCGGGCGGAGGTATCAGCCCAAGTTAATGTTACTCAAGTATCAGACTTAATCTTTGGTATGGCGACCCCTGGTGTTACGAAAACCATCAGCACCGAAGGAGTTGTACTGGCAGGGCTTGCCGGAACTGCTCCAAATATCACTCCAAATGGTGGGGTTGAGCAGGCGGGCAAATTTTCCGTAGCAAAAGGCTTGAATACCAGTGTTAACCTGGCCTTTACCTTACCTTCAAGTCTTTCAGATGCTGCATCCCATAACCTTCCCATCAATTTTAATGATGCAGGTGTCAATAAATTAGCGAAGCTTTCCACATTTGGCGGAACCCAGTCTGATTTGTCCTTTACACCAGGAACTGGCATCACTACCGCAAACACAGGTACAACTGCGGCATACTTTACTGATGATGCATTTTATGTAATGATAGGTGGCACAGTGGTTCCAGCTTCTGACCAGTTTTCTGGAGTTTATACGGGTCCTATTACGCTTACTGCTACTTACAACTAATCGTCATTTACAATGTTTGATGGAACAGGGCGGTGGAATTCCACCGCCCTTAATTTCCTTCAATTCCTGATTTATTTTGTATATTTGACCTTTGATATTCGTGTCTGCATCAAAAAATGGGACCTTTATCATCAAGTCAGTTTTAAACCAAAACCCTAACCTCATGAACAAGGAAAAAATTCTGTCCGCATTGCTGGTCTTGCTATGCTGGGCAGGAATACAGCCTGTCGTTGCGCAAATAGCCCTTTCACCATCATTTGTTTTTATCGACGGGAAGAGCGGTGTTGGCGACCTGTACGTCAGCAACAAGGGCGACAAGCCCTATGAAGTCTCTATCTCATTTGCTTTCGGTTACCCATCCAGCGATAGTGCAGGCAACCAGGTGATGAACTACAGCGACTCGGCGGCTTATAAGCAATTTGCACTCGACCCCATGGTTCGTGCGTTTCCGCGCTCATTCATATTGGCAGCCGGAAAGCAGCGCACCGTGCGCATCCAGGTAGTGCCGGGCGAACGAAAGAAGGAAGGGTTTTTCTACACCCGGTTAAAGGTAATGGCCAAGCCACAGTCAACGGAAGTTACCGAAACGACCGTTGAAGGTGTCTCCACTAAAATCTCATTTAACTTTGAGCAGATTACTGCCGTTTTTTACCATCGGGGAAAAGTAAGTACCGGCATCAAGGTAAAAAAGCTTGATGTAACACAGGTGGATACCCTTCTGCAAATCCGTTCGCACCTGAAACCAACCGGCAATGCCCCGTTTATTGGCAGCATGTTCGCAAAGCTCAAAGATACGAAAGGAAGTGTTTTAGCAGAATCTCAAGGCACAACTACGGTCTATTTTGATGTGATCCGATCCATGGATCTCAAAATTGCCGGCGTTCCCAGGGGAACCTATACGCTGGAGTTAAGTTTCGAGACCCGCCGCAATGACATGATAGCCAGCGACCTGGTGCAAGCCCCGCCAACTGTTTTTGAACAGCCAATCGTGATCAGGTAATTGAACCTCCGCTGCTGATCAACAAATAATGAACCCGCGAGGGTGTTTCATTTGATTTAATCAATACGATATTGCATGGCAATAGTCTGTTTTCTGTATAAATATGACCCGGTCAGTGTCATCCATTCATGATCACTTCTCGCGTAACTTTCAACTGAAAATCCTGCTTTTTCTTTTGATCCCCGTCATGGCCAAAGCCCAGGAGGAGAGCGTTCTGCTTACCTTCAGGCATCCGGCGATCGGCGCTGTGTACATCGGAGGCCTTTATGACAGCCGCACCGAGCAGACTTTCCTTCCCTTAACAGGTCTTTTCAGTCTCCTTGAGATCAACTATGAAGCCGATGCCGGAAATTTCATTGTCAGGGGAAATTTCCTGGCAGCCGGTAATCCATATGTCATTGATCTCTCGGCCACGAAAATTAATCTTGGCAAGGAGGAGTTTAACCTCACTGCCGATGATTTCCGGGTGGCTGCAACAGATTATTTCCTCAGTCCGAAGGTGTTTGAGAAGGTGTTTGGCCTGAATTTTACCGTGGATATCGAGCATTTAACCATGACGCTCGAAACATCTGCCAACCTGCCTGTGCAGGAACGAAAGGCCCGTGAGCGGGATCGAAGCCAAATGGGCTCCAGTGCAATGAACCAGGATTTCCCGCTCGGGTACGACCGCAAATATGCGTTCATGTCGGGCGCCATGCTCGACTATTCCATCATGGGCGTTTATTACAATGATGCCCAAAGCCTCAGCTATACCCTTACCGGCGGCATGGAACTCCTGGGCGGCGACTTGCAGGGCACTCTTACGGGAACCCACGACAGCTATGGGTTCAATGATTTCTATGCCAGCAACCTTCGGTGGCGGTTTGGCATTTTGAACAACAAATTTATTTCGAGTTTCACAGCAGGCCAGTTAAGCACTACCGGCCTGATGTCCTATGCCATCCGCGGCGTGGCGGTGACCAACAACCCCATCGAACCGCGCCAAATGTACACCTCCCGGATAATTGATGGCACCACCGAACCACAATCGGAGGTGGAACTCTATATCAACGACCAGTTGACCGATTACCAGCGCGCCGACGAACTGGGATATTACCGGTTCAAAATACCCATGACCTATGGCACCACACGCACCAGCCTTCGCATCTTCACCCCTTCGGGAGAACTTAAAGTCGTTGATCGCCAGATGCAGGTGCCCTATACTTTCCTGCCCAAAGGCGTGATCACTTACAACATGCAGGCGGGCCTTGCTGAACCTACGCTGAACATGAACCCTGCCGAAAAATATATTTCCCATGGAGATGTGGCTGTTGGCGTGAGCAATTGGCTGACAGCTAAAATAGGTGCAGATCATGCCGGAGAAGCGTTCACCACAGGTAAGTTTTTTGGTTATGGCAGCCTCTCGGCGCGCATAGCCAGTCAATACCTGCTGAATCTCGACATCGCCCCCGATGCCTATTACAGGTTGGCAGGCAGTGTGATCTACACCAATAATGTAAGCATGAATTTTATTTACACCCGGTTCGACGGTTACAGCCCGTTCAACAGCAACCTTGCCCTGGAAGCATTTTCTGCCAACCTCTATCTCCCCTTTCATTTTTTTGGCATCAACACCGCATTTCAACTGGGAGGCGACCACGCTGTCCTCCCGAACAGCCGGTCAACACGGCTCATTGCCGATCTCAGCGCGATGGTTGGTCGCGTAAATGTTCGGGTCAATTACCGCGATAACATGGTAACCACCAGTGAATCATCGTATTTCGGGGAAAACAACCTGACAACCTCGCTCACCTATACCATTTCGCGTACGCCAGGCATCCCGGTTTTTGTGAAGGGAATGTTCGTGCGCGGGCAGTTGATTTACAGGGTACGCAGCAACCAGGTACTGACCAGTGAGTTGCAGATATCGAAAACCTTGTTTAAAACCGGCCGGCTGAACCTCAGTGCGGCTTATAATCATGTTTCCCATATCGTCAATGCGCAACTGGGATTTACCCTCGATCTCAAACCTGTGCGCAGCACCACAACGATAAATTCAGTCAATTCCAGCGTCTCAGCGCGGCAGAGTTTCACCGGCAGCATCGGGTTGGACGCACCGCACGGTCATGTTGATTTCAGCAACAGGCAGCAGGCCGGACAAGCCGGGGCCGACGTCATCCTATTTGTTGACAACAACAACTCGGGCACGTGCGACAAAGGTGATGAACTGCTGCCTTGCAAAGGGGTGAAACTTGACCAGTCGGCCGTTATGAAGTTGGGTCGCGACACAATTCTGCGGCTCTCCCAACTGCAAAGTTACTATCGTTATAACCTCAGCGTGGTTCGAAATGCCATTGCCGACCCAACGGTCGTTCCCCTAAAAAATGATTTTTCCTTTATCGCCGATCCAAACCAGTACAAGCAGATCGAGATCCCGTTCTACCGTGGCGGCATCATCGAGGGCAGCGTTGTGTTGGAACGCAACGGCAACCAGTCGGGCCAGGGTGGGTTGCGCCTGCTGCTTAAAGCCGTCGGGAAAGATTATGAACAAACGGTCCGCACCTTCGAAGATGGCGGCTTTTACACGATGGACCTCGCACCCGGCAAATACACCCTGGAGGTTGACCCGGTTCAATTGAATTTTATGAACGCAAAACAAACCGGCATCCTCGAATTCGAAATAAAAGCCCGCTCGGAGGGCGACTATATCGAAGGCCTGAAGATTCTGCTGAAAGCTGAATAGTCGAACCGCCGGCAGTCGGCAGTCTAAACTGTCTCCCGTTACGTGTCTGTAAAAACAA
Source organism: Bacteroidales bacterium (assembly GCA_038212325.1). Classification (GTDB taxonomy): domain Bacteria; phylum Bacteroidota; class Bacteroidia; order Bacteroidales; family FEN-979; genus CAIVAT01. The sequence continues at coordinate 2,362 of JBBQUQ010000042.1, read as the reverse complement.
TATTTACAGGCGTTTCTCTTTTCATTAGTGCACTACAGAAATTACCCGTTTCTCCTCAAAATATAAAATGAGCCTGCTCCCAATAAAACAAAGCCCATGATGATCAGCCCCCATTGACTTAAGGTTGGAATCGGGGCGGGTGGGTTAATGTCAGACCAGTTCGAAACAACCCTGATCCCGTCAACCAGCGTATTCAGCGTGCCTGCAGTCTGGCGCAGGGCAACCGAGCCGGGGTTCATGTCGGTCGTGGCCGCCTCGGTCAGCGGGCCGATGGTGGCTGCAGGTTCAACGCCCGGTATGGCAGAATCAAAGACGAAAAGGCTTACCTTGTCATTGTTGGCTCCGGCAACGATTTCATACTTCACGACCAGGAGGTACGTTGTACCCGGTGTAAATGTCGCTGCTGAATAGGTTCCGGTGTTGCTGCCAACGCTGATGCCGAAGTGGTTTGTGGCGTTGATGAATACTTTGCCCCTGAATGTGGTGGACATCGGATTTAACCCGTAATGAAAAAAGTACCCTGTGTATCCGGTGGTAACTTTAATCATAAACGACGTATATACAACTCCGGATGTCTGAACAGTGAATGTCTTATGGTCATCTTCACCTAATCCGTCAACAAGCGCAGCATTGCCAATGCCTGAAGCTGTGTATCCGGGAAAAACCAATCCGCCGGCATTGACCGTGATGGGATCGGTTGTGCCTGAATGGGCCGTCCATCCATGAGCCGTAATCAGATCCCCGGCAGGGTAATCAAAATTCTCGCTCAGGAGCACCTGTGAGACGCCGGTGTTGAAAAATCCCAGCGATAAAACAGCCGTAATAATCATTGCAAAACGTGTACATTTCTTCATAAGTAATTAGTTTAAGGGGTTATACGTCTTTTTTTATCAATGTTCTGTATGCTGAATTGTAATCTTCCGGGGTAAACCAGGTTGGAATTACGTTGCAAATTACAAAAAAGCATGTTATCAGCGGAAATTTATTTTTAATCCCGAAAAACAACCTTAAAATTAGACAAAGAATGTTTCGCATTTTTACAAAGAATCAGAATTAATGTGAATCAAGAGTCGAAAAGTGTTTGTTGCTATTGTTTTAATTTATGGGGCTAAAGCCCCGATTTGCATTAACTGCCAATGAGAACAGTCAGCTAAAGCTGACTGCAATAGATGGCGCGTATTTTCGCTGAATGATCAATCCGAGTCGCTCATCCATTTATTGCAGTTGGCTTGATTTGCATTAGCTGAATTCAAGCTGCAAATGGAACTTTTTGATTTGTAAATGTAGTCAAATAAAATTCAATTGGTGTTAAAAATCCTAATTTTTTCCTTGGTCTGTTATTTAACTGATTTTGAACGTATTCGATATCTTTATCGGTAATGCCATCGAAAGATGTTCCTTTGGGGAAATACTGTCGAATAAGTCCGTTTGTGTTTTCGTTAGCGCCTCTCTCCCACGAGTGGTAGGGTTTGGCAAAATAGATATCTACGTTTAACACTTGACTTATTGATTGGTGAAATGCAAATTCTTTTCCATTATCAGCAGTTATAGTATGTATCAATTCCTTTACAGGTAAGAGAGCCTCAATTGTTTTTTGTACTACTGGCTCGGCTTCTTTTCCCTGTAGTTTGCGTATCCAGACTAAACTTGTTACACGGTCATTGATTGTCAAAATAGCACCCTTGTGATTTTGTCCAATTATGGTATCTATTTCCAAATCACCAAATCGGGTTTTTTCATCTACAATAGCGGGTCGTTGTTCTATGCCAACCCTGTTCTTTATTATACCTCTGGTATCTTTGGCATTTCCTCGTTTTCTGTACTTTCGACCCTTTCGTCTAAGGTTCTTGTACAGAACTCCCCCATCCTTTTTATTTTGCCATACATGCTGATAAATTCGTTCATGGCTAACACAGGTTTTCCCTTCGAGCTTTGCCCTGCCTGCGATTTGCTCTGGGCTATAATCCTGAGCCAGGTAGAGATCAACATGTTGTTTGATTTCATCGGTAAACCAACAGTGCAGAGGTTTTTCTTTTTGCCGAAGTTTATATTTGCGATGAGGTAAATCGGAATCATATTTCCCATTTCGCATATCACAATTCCTTTTCAGCTCTCTGCATACTACTGATTTATCTTTCCCTATGACACGAGCTGTTTCATTTTGATTGAACCCGTTCGCTATCATTGTAGAAATCGTGTACCTTTGTTCTACGGTTAAATGTTTCATCTTACAACTTTTTTTAGACGAGGAGGACGTAAAATTAAACTTTATCCATCGAGGCAAAGTGGGGAAGATTATTTTCTTCCTCCTTTGTCTTGAAAAATTTAATCTTTTTCTCCTCTCAAAAAGTTGCATTTACTA
>JBBQUQ010000041.1:0-29297 GCA_038212325.1 Bacteroidales bacterium | reverse complement strand
GGTGTACTGGTGTAATGATCACCAGCTTCAATTCCACCGGTGTTGGCATTAAAAGCCCTCTGCACGTTCTGTCCGAATCCGATACCGGCAATGAACAGCGCAAACAATAACAGTAATAATTTTCTCATAATCACATGTTTTAGGTTTGGTTAATACTAAGAATGTTGGTTGTATTTAAAAATAAAAAGATGTTGAATGAGTGTAAGGAATAGCCTGAAACGAGATCAATAATCATATTTACAACGCTTTAAAGAGTGACTTCCCAAGCAGTGATCATCGTAAATATGCCAGCAGTAATGAGCGATAAATTTACTGAAATATTCGGCTTATTTAAACTCATTTTAAATTTTAACAAATTTTAACTATTGACCGAAAATTGCATGTTTGACGGGCGTCACGCGTCACGTGTCACGTGTCACGCATTACGCGTCACGATTAATTAATCACCGTCTCCCCATTAACTGTTAGGGTTATCCCAGGGCTTATTGTAAGTTGGCCGCCCTGAAGGATCAGGATATCTTTCCCGAGGTTGAGATTTTTATTCAGAAGGGTTGTGGATGCATCCCCGATGGTCATGTTGCAGTTGGTCCCGATCTCGAGATTGCCGTTACCACTGATGGTCTGGGCGGTGATGCCGTCAAATTTCAGCGTGCCTGCGGCAGGGTTGAACCTGAGTGTTCCCGCGTTTACCAGCAAGTTTCCTCTGATGGTGCATCCCCCGGGAAAATCGAACCCGGCCAGGAGGGCATTGGTTACAGTAAGGTTGTCGAAGGTGCAGCCGGTTGTGCCTGTGGTGACCGACTGGTTAAAAAGAGGCGAATCGATCTCGAAATTCGAGTAGGTCCGCCCCGCAAGCGACGGCGCGGAGTTTGCTTTGTGCTTGTAGAGGCTGCCGGTTTGGAAAACCACGACACTGGCGGGGCTTGCGGTGCCGAAAGGGGGCAGGCCCGATTCCAGCGTATAGCAGGAACCCCCGGCAAAGCTCACCGAGTTGAGTGCCGTGGTCGCGAATGGCGCCCCGCTCATTCCTGATCCCGCGGTGAACACAGATCCGCCGGCGAAAACAAGCGATCCGGCATCCGTGCCGATGAGCTGATGTGCTGCATTTTGAAATGTGAGGTTCCCGGAGATCGAGCCGGTATAGCCGGCAGGCAGGCTTAAGTTGACCGCCCCGGCAGCGTTCACCGTGAGGGTGGAACCGCCGGTAATCTCCAACTGGGGTGCGACGGCGCCCGGAACACCGATGGTAACCGTGCGGGCGGTGGTCGCTGTACCGGTAATCGTAACGTTTGCATTGTTGATGATCCTGATCCCGGCAATCCATTCCGTGCCCGTAAAATCAATCGTGACGGTTGAAACCGGCTTTACCGCGCCGTCGAATATGAGGATGTCGCCGGGATAGGGGTTTGTTCTTGGCGGAGTCCAGTTTGTGGCTGTTGACCAGCTTCCCGAAGTGGCATTCCAGGTGTAGGTTTTCGCCCATAACCGGAAGGCATATTCCGGGTGATCGATGTAGGGGTTGCGGTTGTGCTGGATATTCTTGTAAATAGAATCATTCCGGTTTATCTCCTTTTGCGAAACCGGATCCATCAGGCTCCAGAGCATCATCTGGGTTTGCGCCCAAGGCTGCAACTGGGCTGCATGGGCTGCAATTGTCATTGTGCTGCCCGGCCAGCCGCTGTCTTCGTTGTAATATCGGGTTTCCATGTAAAAATAGGTGCGCGCAAAGTCGCCCTTATATTCGTCGCGTGGTTCAAAAACAATTTCAGTTCCACCAGTATAGCCCGGAGAAACACAATTTCCACGTTTGCTGCCATTAAGGGAGGTCCAGGATGCTGTCCCTACCTTCCCGTATGGATAGTTGTCGCGCATCCCATTTACTTTTCCATCAGTGGGATAGAGGTGAAAAATATCACTGTACATCGGGGCTGATGTAGACCCTCCCCACCAGCTTTTCGGCCAGGAGTGCTCCCGGTTGTAGCAATCACCTTCCACGCTGTAATTGCCGCACTGGTCTGATGAAATAAATGAATATTCGTAAGGGGGTGTTCCACCGGGAATGTCTGAATACATGTCCCAAACCTTGCCATTCGGCTTTTTATCAGTCTGCTTGAACCAGGTGTCCATGAGCGAATTATAGCTGACAACGGTGTGGTTGTCGATGATGTCGTGCAGCGCCTGCTGCAGGGCAGCGCCCGTAAACCCGGTGGCCGGATTGTAGTAGCCCGGAGGAATCTGTGCGAATGTGGCGGTAAATGCTGAAAACAGCAATAAAAATAAACTTCTGCGAATATCTTTCATGATCAACCGTTCAATCGGAATTTTATTTAATCGGCAAAGTTAGGAAAATGTCACCAATCAACCGTCACGCGTCACGCGTCACGACTGACGAACAATCCCTCCAGGTAGTGCCGCTCAACACCGAACATCTCCCTGATGGCACGGATCGTCTCCAGGCTTCTTTCCATTCCGGAAGGTTTCCCTTTTATTTTCCTCCCCACGATCATGACGTTTTTGGGCGTATGTTCCGTGGAGATAAATTCAAACACCTTCGTTTTGTAACCATGCGCCTCCAGCATGAGGGCCCGGATGCCGTCGGTGATGATCTCGGCCTGCCGCTCTTCGAGGATGCCATGTTTCAGGATGCCTTTCATTGCATTTGTTGCCTTGAACTCCTTTCGAACCTGCTTGTGGCAGCAGGGTGCACAAACGATGAGGGATGCGCCGGAGGATATCCCCCTGAAGATGGCGTCGTCGGTGGCCGTATCGCACGCATGGAGCGCGATCAGGATGTCAGGATTGTCAAGTTTCACCTCGCTGATGGCCCCGCAGGTAAATTCCAGATTGGTGAAGGCAGCTTTTTTGGCAATCTCACTGCAAAGGATCACCAACTCTTCCCGCGATTCCACCCCGGTCATTTTCACCGGTTTTCCAAGGATGTTGACCAGGTAATCGTACAAGGCAAAGGTCAGGTAACCTTTGCCTGAACCCATGTCGGCCACATGAAGTACTTCGGGCGACCCGAGCTCCCTGATAAACGGCGCCATCAGTTCAATATACCTGTTGATCTGCAGGAACTTGTCGTTCATCTCATGGCGCACCTCGTAATTTGCATTCAGGATCCCCAGCTCCTTCAGGTAAATATTGTTCTGTGTTGCGATAACGCGTTCTTTCGTGCGGTCGTGGCTGAATGATGCAGCCGCTTTCAACGAAGGCATGCCCGACCTGATCTTCGCCTTTCCCTGGCCGGATATAAGCAGCCGCAACGTTTCACCGCCGGAAAACAGATCGGCATTGAAGAAATCATCCTCCATCGATTTCTTAACCAGGCTCAGCGCCTCCGCTACCTCATAGTTCTTCGCGACATCCTTTGTTTTATACCGGTAAACGAAATTCAGCCTGGCTCCCTTTTTCAGTTCAATGATGGTGACGATGACGCTTTTCAGATCGGATGCGCGGTCGCGCTGGCTGCTTAAAACAAGCCTGATCAACGTCTTGTCGTTGACAAAGCGGTACAGTTTATCAAAAAAGAGGACCGTGTGGTTGTTTTCCATGGAATTTATTTCAAACAGTCCGGCTTTCGTTAATTTCTCCGGGCGGATATATATTGCAAAACTAAGGAAAATGGGACACGGATGATGCAGATGCTGCAGATTTACACTGATTTTTATCTGTGGGCATCAGTATAATCTGCGTCATCTGTGTTCTATTGATTATCATCGGAACCCGTCACGCGTCACGCGTCACGTCTTAAAGAATCTTCCTCCGTTTAAACCACCAGAAAATAACCACGCATATCACCAGCATCACCAGCATCACCAGCGGGTATCCCAGCTTCCACCGGAGTTCGGGCATCACATCAAAGTTCATCCCGTAAATTCCGACGATGAAGGTGAGCGGCATGAAAAAGACTGAAAAGATGGTCAGCAGTTTCATCACGTCATTTGTTTTCAGCGATACGATCGAGAGGTAGATGGTCGAGAGGTTGGCTGAATCATCATGGGTTTCATCAAAACTGAGGCTGAGCTTCTGAAGCAGGTCCTTCACGTCCTGCAGGGCGCCCGAATCCCTTTCGGTAGTCGTATGCTGAACGATGACATCCTTCGACATGCTGAGGATCCTCCGGTTGATCCGGCAGGTACTTTTCAGGTAATACAGCTGTTCGAGGGTGATACGGGTTTGCTTGCCGGTGAAAATCAGCCGTTCCATCCAGTCGATTTCTTTTGCGAGGGTGAGTGCAGTTGCTTCATAGGACTTCACCGAATAGTACATTATTTTGGTGACGATCTCAGCCGGATCGCTGATGATGCCGGTTTCAAGATACTTCGACCTGATATGCTCAACGATGGCCGCATGCATCCTGTGAACGGTGAGGACCACCTTTTCATTGTAAAATATGGCGATCTTGTGGCTCATCTGCTGGATGGAGGAGGTCTTTTTTGCCTGGTCGTCAAATACCCGGAGGATGATGAAGGTAAAATCGCGCAAAGCCTCCTTTTTGGGAAGGTGGGCCGGCTCAAGGCAGTCGGCCAGCGAATAGTAGTCGAGGTTGTACTGCCTTGAATATTCTTTCAGCTCTGCCTGGGTCGGATCGGTGATGTCGATCCAGGTTGCGCGATCATTCTTCCAAGTGGTGGTTTTGTCGCTTTGGTTCATGTCTGACTTGTTTGAAGGTGGCATGTACCACCTATGCAAATATAGATATTGCAGGAGAATCGGCTGCAGATTGTTGATAAATCCCGTCACCCGTCACCCGTCACTTTTCATGGCTGCAGGTATGCTGAAAACTTCCCGTCGAAATGCTCATTAAACCACCGGTCGATGACTGTTTTTCTGAACCTCCATTCCTTGCCCAGTTTGGCGGCGGGAATCTTACCGTCCTGGGCCCATGTATATATCGTTTGCGGTTTTAGTTTCAAATATCCTGCAACCTCTTCCAGGGTCATGATGTCCTCCATCTGCTATTTTTTTATCTGGTTTAAGATTTTCTCTGCACCTGTTTCTGGTATACCGGTCGTATCAGGATCCTCTCCCGGCGTTTTCCTGACCTCTTGTTTTTCGGGCTGGTTTGGTGAGACAATCTGCTCCAACGAATACACGATGGCTGTGTAAAAATTACCTTCATATTTCCTGAAGAATTTAAACTCCTCATGTTTTTCGCATAAGAACGGCCTTAGATTCCATGCCAGTTGGATGCCGACAAATGCCAGGATGATGATCCATATCCTGAATACCGTGACCCCGATCTGCGGGTAGATGCTTTTATTTTCGCAGGCGTACTTTAAGGCATCGACCATGAGCCTCATGCCGAAAATTCCGGCAAAAATAAAGATACCTACGTGGAGAAGCTGCAGGAAATGATAATTTCCCCCGGTTACCTGGAAAACCACCACAATGGGAGCAAACGACAGTGCGATGGTTGAAGTAAGAACCACTCCACTGAGAACAATCACCATCATCTGCCTGAAACTCATTTTCGACCCAAGCACCTGCTGAATGATAAAAAAGGAGGGAAAACAGATGATCACGGTTGAGACGAACAGGAGGATGACCTTCAACCCGGTTACGACTGATTGCAGAAAACTGTGATAACTGCCCATGACCATGCCGTAAAGAAATGCAAACCCGCAGATCAGCAGAATCTGATTAAATATCAACCTGTTGGACTGCTGTTTGTTTATTTCGCTGAAATAGGACTCCTTGTTCTGGAAGATGTTGAACACTTCCCTGATCCCTGTGAAAGTTTTCATGATTGAGATTTAATTTTCACAAAGATAATCAGTATAGTGCTGTTTGATACTGTTTGTTAATAAGTATTATTGTATATTGTAAACAATCAACTCATGCATATGCAGGCTTCTTCGTTATTTGATGCACTGCAATGAACATTCATGTCACCCCTACGGGGGTTGGTTGAACAACAATGAACCTTTATCCCGATGCCAATGGAACAATCCGTTTCACTTCCGGGAGGATCAAAGGTTACAAGCCCCGTAATGCAGTATGCGCGCCATTTCGTGCGACATGTGCTATGGCTCTAAATCATACAGAAGTTTGGGAAAGCAGGATTCATTTCAGACGAAATGCAGGCTAACCGATGAATCGAATCAAAAATGGTAAAATCAAAAATGGCAAAATGGTAAAAGGGAAAGCAATCTCCTAATTTTGCATTTTGCATTTTGCATTTTAACTTCCTTCAACAAATCGTTTAAAGTCCTCCAGGTATTTCACCGATTGCTTTTTAAACGCGCCCGGCATCAGCATGCCGATGATTTTCATAAACCCCGAAAACCGGAATTCCTGCTCGGAGGTGTACTTTGTTCTGCCGTTGCCAAGATCGGTAAACTTATTGCTGACGAGGTTAAACACGCCTTTGGCTTCGTAGGTTCCCGAAAATTCGGCGGGCAAATTCCTGACGGTAATGGTTTCCACCATGTCGATGTCGCGGCGGCCCATTTTAAACCGAAGCTTCGACCTGGCCCCAACCTGGCCGGGGACCCCGCTTAAAGGTTCGAAACTCACCAGCCCCTCCATCCATTTTTTCATGTTGTCGGGATTGTCAAAAAGTGCGACCACCCGTTCGATGGGCAGGTTTATAATAATTTCAGACGAATATTTCATGATGTTTATTTTAAATGGTAAAATCAAAAATGGCAAAATGGTAAAAGGGAAAGCAATCTCCTAATTTTGCATTTTGCATTTTGCCATTTTACATTTGAATCCTAGTGCCTGCAAAGCCCCTGTATCGTATGAAACACATCATGGAGTTCGCCCAGTTTCTTCGCCAGGGATTTATCAACAGCCTTGGCGTTGACCATTTTATTTAAGGTTGTTGCCCCGGCAACCAGGTCGTTGATCGATTTTTTAATTTCCGGGGTGTCGAAGGAGGCAGGGATTTTTCCGCTCTGCAGCGCTTTAGCCTTTGCAAGAAATTCGCCCGAACGCTCGCGGATCGGCTTCAGGTTGCCCTCCTCGGATGGGTGAAACGTTGCAGCCATCACTTCATGAAAGGAAGTCAGTTCAGCCCAGCTCTCCTTTTCAATGGTTTTCAGCAGCGGGCCCACGAGGGCCTCGGTGTAGTTTTTATTCACTGCATCCCAGTTGACTGCTTCGAGGATGGCAGCCAGGTAATCGCCACGCTTGTTCTGGTACTTCAGGTAATAGGCGTGTTCCCACACGTCGATGCAAAGGATCGGCACTCCCCGTTCGGGCGAAACGTCCATGATGGGGTTGTCCTGGTTGGGTGAAGAGTTCACGGCCAGTTTCCGTTCGGTTGTTACATAAAGCCATGCCCAGCCCGATGCGAAGCGGGTCGACCCTGCCTTGTTCAGCAGCTGTTTAAGGCTGTCGGGGGAGCCGAATGTTCCGATCACTGCTTTCCCGACCTCGCTCTGCGGGTTGAATGGATGGTTCAGCGACAGGATATCCCAGAACATGGAGTGGTTGTAATGTCCGCCGGCATTGTTGCGCACGGCAGGACTGAACTCGCTGGCATACAGCATGAGCTCTTCCAGGGAATATTTCTCATCGCCGGTGCCCTTCACTGCTGCGTTGAGATTTTTCACATAAGCGGCGTGATGCTTCGAATAATGGATCTCCATGGTTTCGGCATCAACAACCGGCTCCAAAGCGTTATACGAATAGGGAAGCTTCGGCAGTTCAAAAGGATAGTTTTGCGCCTGCAGGATGGAGGCGGCCCCTGCAAAAAGCAGTGCGACCGCAAAAGTTACAGATGATTTATTGTTTTTCATGGCTTTCGGTCATTAAAATATTATTTGGTACAAATCTAAATAATATTTTTTGATTAATTGTAAATGTATCTGTGTCCTCCAGATGCCAGTCACCCGTCACGGCAACTCCCCACTCATCGTAACCGTGCCGTAAACCACCATTGATTTGCCCGGCTGCACCGTAAGGTTGCCCCCGGTCAGGATGGTGAGGTTGTGGCAGAATGTTGCATTCACTGTTGTGATGACAGGGTCGTGGGGTGTATCGGGGATGATGACATCGTACAGCGTGGTAGGAACAAGGTTGAGGTTCCAGTTGCCGGTTTTGGTCCAGTCGCCATCGATATTGCCTGTCCAGGTGATGGGGGTGAAGGAGGTTGGCTCCTCCGTGCGCACCTCCATGGCCGGATCTCCGAATACATTGCAGCAATAGTGGACCCACCGCTGGGCTCCCGGCTCGAACTCGCCCGGAAGCGATATCCACGGCGCTGTTTCGATCTTTGAGATCATGTGGGCCCGGCCGATGTGCTTCTCGGGAAGGGTGTCGGTGTACATTGCGCTTACAAATTCCCTTTCGAGGTGCTGTGAGGGGCCGTCGGTGGTTCCCTGGTTGAACCATCCGTACCGGGAGTTGAAGATGCCGGCGGCAAGGAAATTATCGATCGACACTGCCTTTGCGGCAATGCATCCGCCGGGGGTGTCAAATGCGCCGTCGTAGCATCCCTGGGTATAGAGCAACTGGTAGTTGTGGATGATGCCATCGACCGACGCAAAATTTGCATTGGTGATCGACGACGTATAGAGCCGCAGCATACTGCCGGTGTTTGCATGCCCGAGGTGATGCATGAACGAATTTCCCTTATTAATACTTGCAATCAGTGTTTCAGCGCTCCACGACCATGCAGGTGTATCGTACAGCTTTTCAATGCTGTTGCCTGCCGCCGGAATCCCGTGGGTAAAATAGCCATTGTCGTTGTGGTCATTGACCAGCAATTCCATGTAGTCGCTGCCATAGGTTAACGGGTTGCCGTAAAGATATTCGCCTGCCAGCAGCGGCTTTGAAAACTCCCCGAGCACCGGGTTGGTTTGATACGAAATTGATTTCCGGATCATCCGGTGGAGCTCAGCCGTGTCGTTCACCGTAAAGCGGGCCACGGCTATATCGGGCAGGAGATCGGGATTGTCGGCCACTTCTGCATAAATGTGATTGCCATTGGCGTCGAAGGTTCCATCCAGGGCGGAATAATAGAGATCGGACGGGATATTTGAATCGGTGTAGGGCATTCCCCCTGAGTTAACATAGCAATAGAAGCCCCGGAAGGGCAACAGCGGCGGATTGCCTGCGAGCAGCACATATTGAATGCCAAAGATTTGCTTCTGGCTGATGATGAAATTCCGGATCTTTTCCTGCAGGTCGTATCCGCCCGTTGTGGAAGAGATGCTGTCGGTGGTGATCACCCTCACTGATATACCCATCGCTCCGTACATGCTGATCAGCGGCTGAAATTCATTCTTAAAGCTCACCGGCGAAATGACCAGGTACTGGTAGTTTGTCAACGGCGCTCTCCTTTGCGGGTATTGCTGCAGCATCTCCGGGTTCATGGCAAACCTTTTTATAATGCCGAGCGTGGTTTCATCAGCGGGCATATTGTTCAGTGCATGCTGGGCCCGGGTATCGGATCGGGTGATGATCCGCACGGTCACTTTGGTGAAATAACTGAGTGTTTTCCGCGCAGGATTGTATTTTACCGGGGTGAAGGTGCACAGCGCGAAGGCGACGCCCTGCAGGTACTGGGTCATGAGGTGGCCGGTTGCCCGGGCAGGATAGCTTTTATCCTGTAGGTACACCGTTTTATTCTGCTGAAATTCACCCGGGCTTCCGGCGGAGGTTGGCTGAACAGCCTGCTGCGGACAGAGCATGAATGACCCCGGAATGGCGGTTTCATGCTCTTCAACCAGCTCAATCGATTCGGCCGACTCGCCGGGAGGAAGCATCAGGGCGACCTTATTCCATGGCAGCATGGGTTCACCGGTAATACCCGACTGGAGGGTGTTCCCGAAGTTGACGGTTTGCCACGATCCCCGGGATTCAATGGTATATTTGCCGAAGTAAAATGTCTTCTCAACAATGCCGGCCTGCAGGAGGAGTGCCTGGCAAATCAACGCTAAACATAAAAGGGGACTTTTCATCACGTGCCTATTTTGTTGTAAAGATACAAAAAACAAAAAAACAAATGTTGTTAAAACGACCGGATCGCACGCATATGCATCAAACCGCTTTTGATCCCGTCGTAGGTGCTGCCGTCGTTGAAAAACTGCTGCCATGCAAACGCCTCGCCGGCATTGCTGGAACTCCAGTAGTCACATGAATAGGTTTTAAATCCCCGTTGCGTAATGATCTTGCGATTTTAATGCTATCCCAATCCTGCTTCGTAGGCAGAATGATAGGTTCCACCTGGAAAAGTTTTACCAAGTATGCATGTAATAACTCCGGTTTAGGCGGCTGCGTAAATGTTTTATGAGTCAGCTTTTCGGTCATTATGGTAACCCTCCAACTCTTTAAATGAACATCAAATCCTGCATAAATGTTCTGTCCATTAAAATCAATTTTGTTACTTTGTGTTTGCATAAGTCTGGTTTTTAAAAGTTTATAAAGTATGACTGCTTAAAACTAATAAATTTCCAGACTTATGTTTCATTTTACAAACATAGGGCCTTCGGGGTTTGGTTGAACAACAACCCTGATCTTTGCTAGAATCTTGTCATCCCTTCGGGATTTAATTGATTTTATTTATTTCCACCATCCTGCCAAATCAATGGATTTTATCAAGCCTGAAAGGCTGATATGATTGTAGCGAAGGTATCATGCATGTGCAACCAACCCCGCAAGGGGTGAAATAATTCATGAAATGATCCTGAAAATCGATAACTTTGTTATCAACTATTCATCTGAAGCCATGCGTAAACCGGGGGGGGACATCGCTGACCCGTCGGACAATGTCAATGGGTGAGTGGGAAAAACTGCTTACCGGTACTCATGTATGATAAAACCCTTAAAACCCTCGATGACCCCCGTAGCCCAGTGAGCGGAGTATGGATAGCCGATGATAAATTCAGGATCGACATTGACCGAAACAGCACGAATCTCTTCCTGGCTGTATGTAAAGAATTTTTTTCCGAGCGATTTTAAAATGAGTTTTTTATGATCCTCTCCCGGCGGAGGTCAGGTTTTGATAAACCCCCGGTTTTTGTACCGCTCGATCGTCTCTTTCTCTTTGGTTATATCGGAAATGAAAATGATGGTCTTCCCATCTTCAAGGTACACAGGGTGCTTGTCCCTGGTAGAGCCGATCAGCTTTCTTGCTTCGGGGCTTACCTCGTGGTGATTATTCAAATTGCGTCGCTTGTCAAACCGGTTATCAGCCATTTTTTTCGTTCGTTAGTCCGCAAGATACGAATAATTTACCGATAAATCAAGAATAAGTTCCTAATTAAGCAATGCGGAGTGGCTGAGGTAGCGGTCGTCCTGGTGAAAGATGAACAGGCAGGTGCCCTCCTTGATGGCTTCGATAACCGGTTTGATGAGGTCGGGCGGCAGGGAGGGACAGCCAAAGCTGCGGCCCAGGCGTCCGGTCTTCCTGATGAAATTTTCGGTGGCATAAACTGCCCCGTGGATGATGATCTCCCGCCGAAGCGCATTGTCGTTGAAGCCCTTCTCCACGCCTTCGATGATCAGCGACAGGCCCACTTGCGATCCCGACTGCTCCTGCCTGGTAACATAAAACCCCAGGCTGCTCTGGAGCGATCCAGCAATATTAGAGAAATACTTTGCGTACTCATCGCCGGTCTTCCGGCCATGGGCCACGTATGTGTTGAACAGAACCAGTTTGTGCAGCAGGTCGATCACATAGAGCCGCTTGTTGCGGCTCGACTGGGAAAAGTCGACGATGGTCAGGAGGGCGGTATTCCGGAGTTTTCCTTCATGCCCGAGCTTGTCATGACCTTTCAGTGCAAGCCGGAACACTTTATCCGTCAATCCTATTTCCGATAAATTCATGGCGGCATACAAACCGCGCTGATCTTCCATCGCAGGAGCAGGGATGCCTGAACCAGCCCTGTTCATGACGGGAACAAGGAGCACGAGGAAACAGAGAAATGTTTTCACCATTTTGCAAAGGTAGGGAAAATTTTACTATTGATCATCCATCAACAGCTGCATCAGCCTTTTGTCGCGTTGATAAATGTCGTCGTAGAAGTTAATCCTGCCCTCTGCATCAACCCAGGCAGTGAAATAGCCGATGTAAACGGGTATTTTGTTTTTTAGCAGGCAGGTGCTTTCCTTCCCGGCGTGCATGGCCACGCCGATCTTTTCGGGGGTCCATTCGCGATCATCTTTAAGGATGGATACCGCCAGGTCGCGCGGTTTTCCCACGCGGATGCAGCCATGGCTGAAGGCCCTGCTCTCCCTGGCAAACAGGCTTTTGGCAGGTGAGTCGTGCATGTAGATATCATCGGAGTTCGGAAAGATGAACTTGACCAGCCCCAGCGAATTGTTCTTGCCGGGTTTCTGGCGCACCTGGCCGTCGTTCCACTCCATGTTGTGTTTTTCAAGGTAGTTTTTATCGTTAGCCATGCCCGGCTTTACCTCCGTGTTGATGATGCTGGGCGGTAAAACCCAGTATGGGCTGAATACAATATAACTAAGCATCCCGCTGAAGATCACCGTTTTCGTCATTTTTGCCCCAACGATCACGGGTGTTTCAAACTCGCTTTTGCCATCGCGCACAAAGTTCAGTGTAAATGAAGGAATGTTGACCACGATATACTCTTTGGCACTGGCGAATTCGGGGGAAATCCAGCGGCAGCGCTCCATGTTCACAATGATCTGCCTGATTCGGTCGCCAACGGGAACATTCGTATCATGCATGAGTTCAGGGTACATCGTTGCACTGGCGCTCCACCCGCCCTTCTTTTCAATTTCACGGTACCGCTGCAACATATCACGCAGCTTGTAATACTGGCTGAACAGCACGCTGTCGTTGCGGTCAAGCAGCCGGTTGTCAGACAGGACTGAATCCAGCAACGCCGGGTAAGCCACCTGTTTGCGGGGCAGGAGCCAGCCTATGGCGGTGGTGGTGCTGTCATCAAGGCCTTTGAAGACCTTTTCGGCATAGAACAGGTAGAGGTTGGTGAGCATCAATTCGGTTTCCACCTGTGAGAGGGTGTTTTCCTTTTCATTCTGAAAAATGTCGTCGAGCTTTTCCTGGTAGGGGAATGCCGATGAAACTCCATCGGCATTCATCTCCCCGGCCCTGGTATAGAGGGTTTGGCCGAATTCGATCACTCCCCCCTCATCATACCAGATATGCGTGTATTTATGCAGGCTGTAAACTTCCAGAACCTCCTGCCTGTACCTGTCAAGTTCGGGAAAGGAGCGATAAAAAGATGTCACAAGGCTGCTGTCGAACGGCAGGTTATTACGGAGGTTCAGGGCCCCGCGCAACCGATCGTCGGGGAGGTGGCTTGCCTGCCTGCCCTTGTTGAAGTTGCAGGACGTGGCTGCCAGTAAAAGTATCAGCATGTAAGCTGGAACGGAAAACCGAACGTTCAGCCTGCTCAGCTTTCGCCCGGTTATCATTGCAATAGCAGTCAGAAGCAGGTTGTTTTTAATAAAATATTTTTACAAAGATAGATGATATTTTTTAATCTATGATGATCTTTCACGTGGCCCCTGGGAAAGACCACCTCAACCCCCGTGAAAGATCATGACGTTCATGGCCCAGTAGGCGATGGCGCCTGCAACGTAGCCGATGAGCGCCCAAAGCGAGATCTTTTTGAGGTACCAGATGAAGTCGATCTTCTCCATGCCCATCACGGCCACCCCGGCGGCCGAGCCGATGATGAGGATGCTGCCGCCCGTTCCGGCGCAGTAGGCCAGCATTTCCCAAAAATAGTGGTCGGGTGCGAAAGTGCTGCTGTACATGCCCATGGCGCCCGCAACCAGCGGCACGTTGTCGACCACCGATGAGAGCAGCCCGATAATGACATTGATCACGTAGAGGCTCTTCACATGCAGGCCTAGTGTGCCGGCGAGCAGGTCGAGATGACCCGCGCTCTGCAGGGCGGCCACCGCCAGCAGGATTCCGAGGAAGAAGAGCACGCTGGTGGTGTCGATCCGGTGCAATACGCCGGCCACGGTGCGGTGCGACCGGTACTCGTCATTTTTCGATTTGTGCATGATCTCGGTAACGATCCAAAGTACGCTGAGCCCGAACAGGATCCCGATATAGGGGGGGAGGTGGGTGAGGGTCTTGAATACCGGGACAAAAAGCAGCGAGCCGATCCCAAGCCAGAAAACCAGCGAGCGCTCGAATGGGGTGGTGGGGTCTTTGGCACGCTCGGAAGCGGGTTGCGGCATAGCCCGGATGTTTCCTTTCATGGTCATGGAGAGCAGCGCCAGCGGGATCACCATGGAGAGCACGCTGGGGATGAAGGTTTTCAGGATGATGTTGACGGCGGTCACATGCCCGCCTATCCAGAGCATGATGGTGGTGACGTCGCCGATGGGGCTGAAGGCGCCCCCGCTGTTGGCGGCAATGATCACCATGCCGGCATAGAACCAGCGCTCTTTTTTATCGCCGACCAGCTGCCGCAACAGGGCCACCATCACGATGGCCGTGGTGAGGTTGTCGAGCACGGCCGACAGGAAAAAGGTGATGATGCTGATCACCCAGAGCAACTTTACCTTGCTGGTGGGCGTGATCCTGTCGGTGATGATGCGGAAGCCTTCGTGCGAATCGACGAGTTCCACGATGGCCATCGCTCCCAGCAGGAAGAAAAGAATCCCCGAAATTTCACCCAGGTGCTCCAGCAGCGCATGTTGCGCCAGCCAGTCATGGAAGCCTCCTCCCGGTTTTTTCAGCAGGTACACCTCAAAGGCGTCGGTATTGACCAGAGCCTGCACTCCGCCGGTGGCCAGCATCACCCACAAAGCCACGGCCAGCAACAGGGCGGTGGCCGATTTATTCACCCTGAGCGGATGCTCCAGCGCAATGGCAGCATAGCCCAGGATGAAGACGACGATCATGAAGATAAACATGGCGGGTGGGGGTTCAGGTTATTTTCCTCCCGGCGTGCAATGCTGCTTCAGGTAGGTGGTGTAGAGGTTCGACAAATGCACGGAGGTGCCTTCTCCTTCCGAAATGCTGTGGGTGCGGTTCGGGTAGGGCATGAACTGGAACAGCTTGTTGTTCTTTATCAGCTCGTTGATGAGCATCTCGGCATTCTGGTAGTGCACATTGTCATCGCCGGTGCCATGGATGTAAAGCAGGTTCCCGGTTAAATTTTTGGCATAAGTGATGGGCGATCCGTTCACGAAGTCCTCCATGTTTTCCTGTGGCAATCCCATGAACCGCTCCTGGTATATGTTGTCGTAGGTGAGCTGGTTGCCCACCGCGGCAACGGCGATGCCTGTCTTGTATATTTCGGGAAACTGGAACATGAGGTTCAGCGTGGCCGCACCGCCTCCGCTCCACCCCCACACAGCCACCCTTTCGGGGTCGACGAAATCCCATTTCGTGATCTCCAGGGCGGCCATGGCCTGGTCGCGGATGTTCACCTGACCGATCTTGCGGTAGATCGATTTCCGCCACTCCCTTCCCTTGGGCACCGGCGTGCCGCGGTTGTCGAGGGAAATGTAGATGTACCCGTCCTCAGCCATGTCGCCGTTGTAAAGTCCGTTTCCTCCCACTTCCCAGGCGTCGGAAACCGTAGAGCTGGCCGGTTCGGTATACACATAAAACACGAGCGGGTATTTTTTCGCGGGGTCGAAGTTTTTGGGCTTGACCATCCAGCCGTCCATTTCGATATGGTCGGCGGTGGTGACTTTGAAGAATTCGGTCGTGGGGGGTTTTTGCAGCGTGTCGAGCCGTGCCGCGATGCTCTCCTTTTCGGTGAGCGGCTTCTGGCCGGCAACGGTGATGAACTCGCGGGCCGGCTGCGTGAAATGGTTGGAGAAGGTATGGCTGGCATATCTGCCGTCGGCTGAGAAGGAGTAATCATGGGTACCTTTCAGGGCGGTGGAACTGAGCAGTTCGGGGTCGCCTTTGCCGGTTAGCCTGCTGCGGTAAAGGTAATTCTGCGTGGCATTGGTTGGGGAGGCCATGTAATAAACATATCCCTCTTTCTGGTCGGTGTACTTGATGTCGGTGATGTCGAATGCGCCGGCGGTGATCAGCTTTTCCGGTTTTCCGTCGAGAGGAAGCTGGTACAGGTGCCGCCACCCGTCTTTTTCAGAGGTCCACAGGATGCTGCCGGTTTCGGTGAGCCAGGTGAAGTTGTTGGTAAAGTCGATGGTGTAAGGGTTTCCCTGCTGGAATATGTCGACCCACGCGTCGTCGGTCTCCTCCTGTAGTATACCGGCATCTCCTGTTGCAGGTTCGGCGATGAAGAGTTTGCTGAGGTTCTGCTTGCGGTTCAACTGCTGGATGAGCAGCTTGCCGCTGTTGGGGATGAACTCCAAGCGCACGATGTAATGTTCGGCCTGATCGCCGGGCACCGACATCCATGTGGTGCGGGCATCACCGACATTCACCACACCCACCCGGCAGGAGGATGGCTTCTGGCCAACCTTGGGATATTCGATGGGGATTACCTGCGAGTATATGGAATCAGTGTTATTGACCAGGTAAAACTTTTTGATGTTGCCTGCATCGATCTGCCAGTAGGCGATCGATTTGCTGTCGGGGCTCCAGCGGAAGCCGTCGCGGCAGTAAAATTCTTCCTCGTACACCCAGTCGAAGGTGCCGTTGATCATGGTAACCGTGCCGTTGGTGGTGAGGGCCTTCGACTGCCCGGTGGCGGGGTCTTCCACGTAAATATTGCTTCCACTCACATAGGCGACCGATTTCCCGTCGGGCGAAAACTTGGCAAACATGAGCGACGATGCCGGCAGGTACCTGCCCAGACGGGTGAGGGAGCTGTCGCTCAGGTCGAGCACCCAGTAGTCGCCCTTTGTGTTAAGCCTCCATACTTTTTTGGTGTTGGTGAATACCAGGAGCTTTTGCTGGTTGGCGGAAAAGGCGAAATAGCTGACCCGCATGGGTGTTTTGCTTCCCTTCGGGGTTAGCAGTTCCTTGGCGACGACGACTTTGCCAACATTTTCAGGCAGGGTGTACTGAACGATCTCGCTCTTTTCGATCCGGTAGTAGGAGCTTCCCCGGGCCGCCCATTTGATGCCCCTACCCTGGGAGCTGGCGGTAAGGGTGATAATTAAGATAAATGCCAGAGACAGCAGGGCTTTCAATCCCAACGCCCGTTGATCATTGCTTTTCATTAAGTTCATGATAAAATGGTTTATGGATGGCGGTAACAGTTCGTTGCAAAGTTATAATATCTGTGAAACTTTGATGGTCCACACATGCCGGCAGGGCGGATTTTTCCTCAACAACGCGGGGATCGCCACGGTCAAGCCCGTTAACCGGTTTCCAGACCAGGGGTTTTGCACTTCCGGGCAGGGTTACCTTCGCACCCCTGGAAGGCTGGTGCGAGGTGATGGTGCTCTCGCTGTAAGGGGACTCTTTCATAGGAGATTATTTTAAATTCAACATGCAAAGTGCAAAATGCAAAATTTCCGCTACTTGCAGGATGCAGGGCGACTAAAGTTATCTGCTGATTGCTTTACTGGAAAAACGCATCGATGATCTGCTGCGCATCCTCAAAAGCCCGGTACTCCGCTACCCGGATTTCGGGGCAGCCGGAGATCATGGCGGAGAGGCTTTGGTCCTCGCGGGGGCGGCAGAGGCAGAGTATTTTCTTGCCAAGGTCGGCGGCCCGGGCGATTTCGAAGCCGACGCCCAGGCTGGGGGTGGTCACCTCTGCCACCACAGTGTCTGATGCTGCGAGCCATGCCAGGTCGCGTTCGTAGATTTCGCGGTCGGTCATGCCTGCCTCGCCCGAGGCGGTGATCTCCTCATGGCCCACATGTTCGGTCAACACCTCGCCGTAACACTGCAAATGGCTGATGATATTTTTATAGAGCGCATGATCGCCCCGGCCGCCGCGGATCGAGCCTGCAAAATAGATTTTTTTCATAGGGATGGTGCTGATAAGCTGCAAATTAAATGCATAATCGGGCACGCGTTACAATCAGCTGGCACGCGTTACAAACGTGCGCCAACCGGTTTTATTTTTCTATTTGCTTCTCGCGTGCTTCCAGAACTGAAGTAATGCCCGCTCAGCGGACGAACGCCGACGATCTTCAGGTCGCCCTTCAGCACATTGAGCAGCATGGGCAGTTCGTCGAGCCATAATTTCCGCATCGCGCGGCCAAAGATGGTCACCCTGAAATCATCTTTGAATTTTCCCCCTTCTCCCAGTTGGTTCTGATCATACACATATCCCTGGGCATATTCGGCAAAGGCTTGCGGAGGGTGTACGTTTCGCCGCAGCCTATGTAGATCCCCCCGGGAGGGAGCTTGGCATTGACGGCCTTTCCCGACTCCTGGGTGATCGATTCGCGGAGAATCTCAAAATTGCCGGGTACGGCAAAAACCCCGGGAACCGGGGCCTGCACGATGCTGCGGACCTGGTGTTCGGAAATCTCAAGCCCGATCCAGTCTTTGAGGAAGACCGACTTTTGAATGGATACATAGATGAAACCGGTGATTATTTCGAAAAAGGTGATGGCAGCCACCGTTCCGAAGAGGATGAAGCGTGAGAAGAAGGTGAGCTGGAGAAGCACCATGACGATGGTGGTAACAGCCATGATGGTGAAGTTGGAGTAGAGAATGGAGAGGAACAGCTCGCGCTGGCTGCTGCGCTCGCCGATGCGGAATTTGCGGGTTACCAGCGACAGCACCATCCAGAGCAAGGGGAAGACGAGGAAGGCAAACAGGTATGACTCGTCGCGATGGATGATAAGCCTGCTATCGTGTATGTAGGCTGCGGCCAGTATGCAAAAGGCGACGAGCATGATGTCGTAAAAGGCGAAGATGATCCGTGTGCGGTTTATCGTTGTCATCTGATCAGGTTGAAACGATAGCTCACGGTTCCGGTGAAGGCGTCGAAGTTCATGGTGCCTGCCGTAATGTAAAGATGTTTGAAGCATGCGAACCGGAGGGCTGCGTTGGCCGTGGCGCCGTTATAGTCGAACAGCAGGCTCATCCAGGGCAGCCTTTCGGTGCCGAGCGAAAAACCCCCGAACATCCCGATGAGCTCATTGTTTTCCCAGATGAAGTTGCTCGCGCCCCAGCCGGCCGTGGTGCTGATGTTGAGGCGCAGCTTCGCCAGGTGAAAATTCTTTGTCGCCACGATATAGGTGGCGCCGAAGTGTCGTGCCCCGCCGCTTTCGAGCGAGGTAAGCACATCGTGAAACCCCACCGCTACGGCAGGCACCCACTTTTTCTCTTTCACGATCCTGAAGCGGATGGTGGGAACCCGGTCGACCACGTGGGTGGCGTGGGAGGGGGTGTTCAGCTTGCGGGTCACCCGCAGGTCGACCTCCACGAACGACAGAAAGGTAAGGCTGGCGTGGACTGCCAGTCCGTCGGAGGCGTAGTTGGAATAGGGGAGGTGCTGTTTCGGGAGGAAGCTGGTGCCAAATGCCAGGGTGCCGTCGTTGTTGAAGGTTGCGACGGGGATGGTGACGTAGCCGGGAACGCCGGAGATGGATTGGGGGTGGGAGGGGGCTGCAAGCAGAAGGAGGATGAAGCAAAGGACCCCTCCCCAACCCTCCCCCAGGGGGGAAACCCCTCCCCAACCCTCCCCCAGGGGGGAGGGAGTTTGGTTACGGCTACTTCCCACCGCCTCCTTGGTCGTGGGTGTACTGCCATCCGCAGGCGTCGCCATAGACTTTTTTCTGAATGATTCCGCTTACCATCACGCCGTTGATGACGGTTGAAACAGGCATATTCTGGGTGGCGTAGCTTACTTTGGGCACCCACTTGTAATAACCGGTGAGCTGACCCGGGCCCCGTTGACCTTTGTATTTTGCGAGGCCGTATTTTTAAGGTAAGGCAGAGAGATGGAATAGGGTATTCCGGCCGGGTATTCGTTTTTGGCCAGGTACGCCAGGTCGATCGACGACTGCGCGGGGTCGAGTTGGTAGGTGGCGGATGCCCCGCTGGTGCCGTTTGCTTCGGTGAAGGTGCCGACCACTGCCAGCGAATAGGTGCTGAACTGGCTCACCTGCACCATGGCGGTTTTTGAGGCCTGGTCGACGTTTGCCATGATCCCGGTGGCCGTCCATCTGTTTGCGGTGAAATCATAGCGGAGCAGGGGCAGGCTGCTGATGATCGGGCACGCGTTATAAACGCGCGCCAACAAAGTCGGGCACGCGTTATAAATGTGCGCCAAGCATTGATGCCGCCTGGTGCGGCGGGGAATGCAAGGTTATTTGTTTCTGTCGGGCAGGGGGGCGGGTTGCAGAAGGTTTCCCAGGTGCGTTCGGATGTAATCGAGATTCAGGTTGAACAGCAGCTCCTCCGTGTTGCCGCCGGTGATGGAGGTCCTGCCCATGGAGGGGAGCCCTTTGGCCCGGTATTCCCAGGGAATATAAGAGGCGGGGCGGAGGCGGATGTGGTTTTTCGTGCCATATTTCCGGGGTGGCAGGGGAACGATGAAGTTGAATCCCCCGTTCACCAGTCCGTCGCTTTCCATGGCAAAGAAGCCGACCGACACTTCGCCGAACTGCCGCGACACATCGATTCGCCAGCCGCGGTCGCCCGCGAGGAAGCCGCCATAGCCCGCACGCACGGTGAGGTCGTAGCGGGCCGAACGCCAGGAGGCGTCGATGAACCAGGTGAAGAGATTGACCGGGGTGTAGCGGATCCATCCTTCGGAGAGCTTCGCCTGGCCGGTGTAGCCGAGGGTGGCGCCGGCCGACAGTTTCCCGTTGAACAGGAATTTGCGCGCCTCGCCGCTGATGCCATAGCGGTTGCGGGTGAAGTAGCCTGCCGTTATGGTGGCAAAGATGTTGCAAGGGAGACGGAAGGCCTGGCTCAGCACGATCAGCCCCGGGCGGACGGTGTTGCCTTCGGGATCGTTGAGCAGGTTGTTGTACACGGGGAAGATCACCTGGCCGGTAAAAGTGAGCCCCGGCAGGAAGGCGATTGAACGGCCGGGGCGATATTGAACTGGAACTCGAGGGGGTGGACATAATTGCCGAACTGGAACTTCAGCTGCGGGACCACCACCACATCGAGCTTGTTGAACGATGGGTTTGCGGGGCGCAGTCGGCCGAGCGACGACCTGTACCCGCGGCTGGAAAGGAGGGCGGCGACGGAGTCGGAGAAGGCGGCAGCCGTAAGCCGACCGGCGAGAAGGAGGTCGTATTGCTTTCGCGAAACGATGAGGGTTGTCGCCGGGATGCCGTGGCTGAGGAGGGTGAGGGAGACGACTGCGCCGCTGTCGCACATGGGCATGACCACTTTCAGGATCTCTGCAGCCCCGCGCGGCTCCCACCGCCATACGCGGTTTTCGAGGCCGATAAAGAGGGTATCGTGGCGGCGGGCTGTGCGGATGGAAGGAAACGGCTGGCAATGGCCTGAAAGGTATACGAGCATCATCGTCACGATCAGGAAGCCTCGTTTTATATAAATCAAATCATGCATTTTAAAGCGTGGTTTTCGATTTCCACAAAAATATCAAATCATTCTGAAGTATTGCGTCATGATTTCCATTTTGTGACAAGGTAACAAGGTAACAGGGTGAATTGCCGCGGCCTTCAGGCCGTTGGTTGGGGAAGGGAGAGCGGCCGGGGTCTCCTTGATTCGCATCAATATGCAACAGAGGCGGGAATGTTCGGGTGCAAGGGGTTTGCAATGACACATTGGCGGGCAGGATGCACCATGATGTCCATGTCTTCCATTGGAATAGACCCAAGCAAACACTGGCTTCCGATAACCATAGCACCTGAAAAACTCACCCTACCCTGCCAGTCGACTTTTACCGGGCCCACATAGGGTATTTGGTGTATGCTGCCATCGGCAATGGTCACAGGGCGCTTTTCGAACTCTTCCAACTTCAACTGTATCGATTGCGATTCGGTGATGCAAAGATGCAGTGCGCCGGTATCGACCAGACATTCGACTTCGATGGGTTGAATGTCAGGAAACCGGGGATTGGATAGCTTGATGGTTGTTTTAACGATGCCCATGATCTGATTTTTCAAATACAAAGATAGCACTTTTGCAGGATAATCGGTCTTGGCAGGAACAGAAAATCGACCGGGTGAGTGGGTGACAAGGTAAATTGCCGCGGCCTTCAGGCCGTGGTTTGGGGGTGGGAGAGCGGCCCGGGCTCAAGGCAGGCAATGCTCACATAAACCATGGATAGATGACATTTTTCAAATTACAGGGAGTATTGCTGGCAATATAGTATTTACTGATCTCCAGGTTCTGAGCAATTTTTCCAAGCTTCAGCAAATCGGGTTCAATGGCTTTGTTTTTCACCTCGATGGCAATTTCATCATTCAGGATAAAATCTATCTCCGCCGTATTCCGCTTGTTATAGTAAGAAATCCGTCCATAGTGGAGCAACTGGTTGGCGACAGTGGTTTCAAGTATCTGGCCGGGACTTACTTTGCTTACCAGGTTCAATATCCCCGTGTCGGAGAAATATACCTTTTTGCCTCCGGCGATACTCCGGTCGATGCTGTGTGTAAATTTGGGAACAAGATGCAGGAAAAATATTCCTTCAAGAAATTCAAGATAACTGTAGGTCTTGACGCGGTTGATCCCCAATTCTGAAGAGAGGCGGGTAATATCCAGTATATTACCATTCCTGGCGCCGAGTAACAGGATCATGTCGCGAAGCTCTTTTACCTCTTTCAGTTCACTGAAAATTTTAATATCCTTTTCAAAAAATGATGCAAAAATATTTTTCAGGATTAACTTTTTGGTGTTATAATCCGGCGTAAGGGCAACTTCTGGAAATCCGCCAAATTCCATGTACTCATTATACAGAACGCGCCGCTTGTTAATAGCAGCTGAACTGTGCATGCAAAACACCTCCCCCGGGTCGGGCTGGAGTTCCGCTTCGGGTATCCGGTTGTTAAAAAGTAAATATTCTCTGTAGCTCAATGAATGAAGTACGAATAAAAATTTCCTTCCGCTCAGGGATTCAGGGAAAAGGTTTCGCAGGTAATAATTGGATGAGCCTGTTACGATAAATTTAACCCCAAAGTGATCGATCAGGAATTTCATGATCCTGGTGATTTCGGGAAAATTCTGTATCTCATCGATGCAAACCAGGAACCGTTCCCCTGCTTTTACGCCAGCCTCGCGCCGCAGATCTTCGTAAACCGAATTATAATCAACAGATTCGAACGTAATAAGATCCAGCGGATTGTCAAAATCGAACCAGGCTGACGCGCCGTTCCATGATTCGGCAAGCTGCTTCATCAGCGTTGTCTTGCCTACCTGCCGCATGCCGGTTATAACGATGGCATTTTTATGATGCAACTGAGGCAGAATTATGTCGTATAGTTGTCGCCTGAACATTGTGTAATAAATATTTTACAAATATACGCAATTGTGTATTGAAATTATCCTCGGGGACTTTAGCCCAAAACGGAAAAGGATAATTGCTTTGTCTTGTTTGTGATCGGGGGGTTAATAAAAGCAATTGAACACTGATGACGCAGATTATACGGATGCCCGCAGATAAAAAAAATCAGTACTAATCTGCAGCATCTGCGTCATCTGTGTTCCATTTCGTGACGCGTGACGCGTGACGCGTGACGGGACCAGGCAAACAGGGGCAAACAGCTATTTTACCCTCAATCCTGAAGTGACTATTCCAGACAAGCCGAGATTTTGTACAAAGTGTATGGCGGAGCGTGAAGAATCACACGGTTGGCAATTTTTCCTCCGGTAATGGCCCTTTAGGATATGGTAGAAACTGGCGACTTCCTCTTCTCACCATTAACAATCCCCATTTACCCACATTTTTCACATTCTGCCACACAAGTTCTTTTTGTCCAGTCATACAGGTTGTCGTTCCATCGCTGCGGGTGAAAATTCATGGCTGATTTTAAGGGGAAAGTTCCTTCTTCAACGGCCCTGATAATGTCGGCAGTAGAATGATAACGAGGCCATTGCGTTGTGCTTTTTACATGGTCCCAAACATTGAACTGATAGCCATTCCAGCGCCTGGCGGTATCGGTGTAATATGCATGTACATCGTAATTAATGTCAAGGTAACTCTCATGGGTTATGCCATACCGTTTGTAATCATATTTATCCCAAAGCCAGAGGTTGCTGTATTTGCTCAATGGATCTCCGTCGGCACAGATAGTTGTGACCGGGAACACCATGCGCAAAGCCTCCAGGTTGCGTTCGAAACCGGAAATGGCCTTTTCATAATTTCCATGGTTGCGCACGAGGTCTTCATAATGATAACCGATACGATGGCCCATGGATGCAATTTGCCGAATTACCTGCGGAAGAAAGGTGTCAGGGCTTGTTTTAAAAAACCAGGATGACCGCACCCCCTCCCGGTTTTCAACCCTGGCCATCGCCAGGGCTTTCGAGGGCATGGCGTCAATGTCGTGGCGCAGGATGACGGATCGTTGTTCCGGATCATGAGGCCCCGCATCCGGGTGTATGGCATAACCCTTTGCTTTCAGCACATATAAAAGATCAAGATATCGTGAAAGTGTGAAGTCTCTCATTAATTTAATTGCTGCATTGAATAATAATTCCGTACCTACGGCACAGAAAATCAACATGAATTCCTACGGGCTACCAATATAGAGCTCCTACGGAGCTCAGGTTTTCACCATTTACCTGTTTCAAGTCCCTGCTAACCTGGCAACGGCAAAAAGTTACCTTGTCACCTTGTTACCTTGTCACCATTTCACAACACATCGGCACATATATCACTGGCATCAAACAGAATTGCATCACCTGAATAATTCCCTGGTTTCGACTTGACAAACAAGGCATTGATTATTGTTTTATCCCTGGCAAATGATAATTGACCGATTTTTTTTGTGAGTTGCTGCTCCGTCTCCACCAGGTTGAGATTCCGGGTCCATTTTGCTTCGCCTATCAGTAATTTTGTTCGGTCCGGTGACAAGGCGACCAGGTCAACTTCCAGTTGTTTTCCATCGATGCCGTTGCAGTGACTATTCCAGACAAGCCAGAGGACAATCTTAAAATAATAGTCTCCATTTTTGTTTCTTTTTACAAATTTTCACGATTTCACCATTTCACGATTTCACCGTACAGCGTTCAGGTTTTCACCATTTCACCTTGTTACCTTAAAAAGAGCCCAAAACGGGAAAGCATAATTGTTTAATCTGCTGAATCGAACCTACACCATCCCCGGATGTCACTACGACGCATAAAGGGGAACCCAAACAAAAAACCCTATCCGCTTTGGATAGGGTTTTTTTATATTATTATGCGAATCAAGAGTCGAATAAGATCGAGGTCTTCATAGTGGTAACCGATCACATGACCGAGCGCGGCAATGTTGAGTATTAACTGGGCGACTTGGTAACTCAGTTACCCTGTCACCCCTTCCCGCATCAGCCATTTCCATACAGGAAGGACCAGGATCTTTCGGGAATCTGATTCAATGACATCTTCCTGGTCCCAGGTCAGAACCAGGCAGGCAGGATTTCCAAGTTCAATCACTGCAGCTTTCAATCCGGCAAGTTCCCTTTCCATGTTCCCGGGGGTAAGTGAATATGTGACCTGGAATGCATGGGATATCGTCGTATGCGTTCGTACCAGGAAATCAATTTCTTTTCCTTTGGCAGATTTCCAGTAATATACATCCGGATATCGGCGGATGAGCTCTTCAAAAACGATATTTTCGAGGAGTTTTCCTGCGTTTTCAGAGAATTTAAATCCCAGGGCATGGTAGAAACCTAGATCAGAAATGTAGTATTTATCAGGATTATAAATCTGTTTTTTCACAGAAAAGTCAAACAGCGACAAGGCACGAATCAAATAGACATCCTGGAGAATATTCAAATAATTTTTAACCGTAGTGGCATTTTGGGCACCGATTGTTTTCCGGAGCGCTTCATAACTGAGCAGATTGCCGCTATTGCTTATCAGGTAGAGGCAAAGTTCTTTGATTTCCTTTACATTACGAATATTATAACGGGAGATCACATCGCGGTGAATGATATCCTTGAAGTATTGATCGGCCAGGGTGATATCCTGGTTCTTAACAACCTCTGGAAATCCGCCCAGGTTCAGATACAGATCAAAGGCCCTTTTTACTGAAGAAATATTCTCCCCAAGCAGCATCTCCCGGGAATTCAGGATCAGTCCCTGGTACCGCAAAAATTCAGGAAATGAAAAAGGATATATCTGAATTTGCCTGTTCCTGCCGGTCAATGCCGATGAAACTGCCGAACTGAGCAGGGAGGCATCAGAGCCGGTGATAAAGATCTTGACCTCTTCAAACTCAAATAAACGACTGATCCATCGTTCCCAATTAGGAATATTCTGGATCTCGTCAAAAAAAAGGTATTTCTTCCCTTTTGGATTTTCAGTTTGGATATAGGCTTGGTAAAGATGCTCAAAATCTTCATTCTTAAAACTTACAAAACGTTCGTCTTCAAAATTGACGAACAGGATATTTTCTCTTGCTGCAAGACCGGATTCAAGAACATACCTCGCAATGAGCGACATCAGGCTGGATTTCCCACTTCTCCTGATTCCCTTGATCAGGATCACTTCCCGCGAGTGCAGCAGGATATCAAAATTCAATAATACATCACGGGAGATTAATTTCTTCTCTTTAAGAAAACGTTCTGTGTGGGTTGTAATCAGCGATTGAAGCAAAAGACTATCCATGATGTGAATATATTATAATGCAAATATAATATAATTAGTCAAATATTGCAATAGGGATGGGATATGTTTTGGTGACTGGGTGAATGGGTGGGTGGTATTGAAGGCATGCGTTGAAAACGAGCGCCAACCGGCTAATATTTCCTCAACCGGATGAACACAGATTATAATGTCCACGGATTACACTGATTTACACTGATTTTTTAAGATTAAATTTGGACTGCAATTAAGGATGTCGGTCAGATTTCAATTTTTTCCGTGTTAATTCGTATAATCTGTGGACAATAAATAAAATCTGTGGATAAAATTTAATTCCGTGGACAAAAATTTAATTCCGTGGACAAAAATAAATTCCGTGGATAATAATAATCGATAGATCCTTTGTTGGAGTTTCAATAAACAA
The DNA here is from genome assembly GCA_038212325.1 of Bacteroidales bacterium. Classification (GTDB taxonomy): domain Bacteria; phylum Bacteroidota; class Bacteroidia; order Bacteroidales; family FEN-979; genus CAIVAT01. The sequence continues at coordinate 2,352 of JBBQUQ010000041.1, read as the reverse complement.
AACGTTTATATTTCAGACTTTTTTCACCGAAGTTCACCAACGTCCGACTTTTAATCCTGTGGCTTTCAGGTAATTTAATATTTGCGCCTCATGATCGGTGGTTAATGCTGAAAGAGCCTTCACTTCCGGTTCAAAAAATCCACACCCCAGGGTTCGGTGAACTTCCATGCATGCCCCGATAATCTGATAGGTTTCAGATTTGAAAAGTAAATCATCTTCCATCATTGGTCCGATGGCTAAAAATACCACCATGAAAACGAAACTGTAGGTTAATTGCCCCCAACTGAAGGTGCCCGCGGCATGATCAGTCGCGGGAAATAGACCTTGCCGAAAATATTCTGGTTGGCGGTGAATGTGGCCGAGGTCTTGTTAAGGCAATCAGCGAAGTATTGCCAACATACGATCCCTGCAAGATAAAACATGGGCTGCGGCAGCCCGTGGGGATTTTAGCAATGCCGCCAAAAACAACCATATACATGATGGTGGTGAGCGCCGGCTGGATGAAAAACCACGCCGGGCCGAGCACGGTTTGCATGTTGACTTTACCTCAAGCTTACCTCAACCTTACCTCAAGCTTACCGATCATTTACCGGAATGCAGCAGGAACCTTTTTTTTGGTGACAAGGTGACAAGGTAACAGGGTGACACGTGACACGTGACGCGTGACAGGTTGCAAACCGGCTGTATTGCCTTCATTGTTTGCATTTTCTGCATTTTCTGCATTGTTTGCATTGTTTGCATTTGACACCTTAATTTTCAGGGTTATTGGTCAAAGTTTTGATAATTTCCTCAACTTGTTTCCTAAGAGCGGGGATGTCTTAATTCACCTTCGGAGCAGTGTTCGATTTAGGACATAATCAAATCGACTTTTTTCTTTAAAACATCTTCCAGTTCCAGTTTTATCCTGGAAAAGGTTAACAGACTGATGGGACTGGTTATATCCAGGATGATATCGATATCACTTGCCCGGGATTGATCGTTACGTGCATATGAACCGACTATTGATGCAGACCTTATGCCATATTTTCGGAGAACAGGCATGGTGAGCGTTCTGATATTTCTGATCGTATCATTCATAACTCGTTCCCTGTTTATCTATGAAGCATCCTCAAAATTGTTATAAATCGAACGGCAAATTTGATATATTTTTCCTTTCCCGGCTCCTCGGTGCAAGTGCAGGGTGACGGGTGACAGAGTAACATGGTGACAGTGTTTGCATTGTTTGCAGGTTTCACCTCCCAATGCCCTCCCCTGGCTGATCCAATGCGCTGTAAAAACCCTGTTACCCTGTCACCCTTTACTTCCCCCATATCTGCCAAACATCCCTCCGTCCGTTGATCTGTCGTTCGGCTTCGGCGGGGGTGAGGATGGTGCAGGCGATGTCGCGGTTGATGAGCTTTTCGGCTTTGGCGGAGAGGCGTTCGAGGTTGTCGAGGTTGATGTCGTCGCCCACGAGCACCAGTTCGATACGTCGGCTGTCGCGCCCCACGGCCATGTCGCCGGTGAGGTAAGCCTGGGTTACGTTGCCGATCCTGCTGATCACCTTCTCAACGAGGCTGTCGACGCCGGTGTGCTTGCGCAGGATGCTGGTGATGTCGTTGAACAGCGGATGGCGGCGGTTGGCGCGGAACACCTTGCGGTTCTGCTCCATCCCCGACACCAACAGTCCGCCCTGCTCGAAGCGGTTCAGCTCGAGCCGTATGGCATTGGTGCTCTCGCCGAATTCCTCGGCCAGCCCGCGAAGATGGCCGTGTACTTCGGGGGCGAGGAAGAACTTGGTGAGGACTTTGAGGCGGGTTTTGCCGGAGATTAATAAGTCAAGCAAAAAGTTTTAAGTTTTAAGTTTTAAGGAATGATTGCCGGGGTTAATAATTTAATAAAGCAGATGTTGGCTGGTGCAACAACACAACAGTATATAATTTAACTGCTTATCCCCTTTGGGCAAGTAAATAAATCATTGGCACATCCAAACATGCATTGGTGTTAACACATGAAAAAATCAACCACATTAGGCACAATAGTTTACAATAGTGACATTTTTTGGTTCCAAGTGCTTTGAAATTCCAATAGCAGTATTAATAAAGGGTATTAGTCAATTCGTTTGAATATTTCTATGTTAAAATCAGCCGGAAAAATATCTATTGTGAACTATTGTGCCTATTGTGGTGAAGAATTATGAAAATAAGAAAGACGAATCTATCTTATATATAGGTTAAAATTTGTATTAAAATCTAAACTTGCTTAAAGGAGATAGGCAGTAATTTATTTGCTCGCACTTAAAAGTTAACACTGTTTTTCATGGCTTCGCCATTTCGGTCACAGGATTTGGCCGTGTAATGAGTAGCAAATATA